>NZ_BAAACX010000007.1:95341-264312 GCF_039521865.1 Paenibacillus motobuensis
AAAGGAAAAGTATAATGTGCTTCGATTAGATCTTCATAACTCCGCCCGAGCTAGCGTTAGTAACCAGCTTGGAGTAACGAGCCAGATAGCCGGTTTTCACCTTCGGCTCGAAGCCCTTCCAGTTTGCGCGGCGGCTAGCCAGCACTTCTTCATCGACCAGCAGCTCGATTTTGCGGTTGTTCAAGTCGAGCTCGATGATATCGCCATCTTCAACGAATGCGATCGGACCGCCTTCCGCAGCTTCCGGAGAAATATGACCGATGCTGATTCCGCGCGAAGCGCCTGAGAAGCGGCCATCCGTAATCAGGCCGACCTTGGCGCCAAGTCCCATACCTACAATTTGTGAGGTAGGAGCGAGCATTTCTGGCATCCCCGGGCCACCCTTCGGTCCTTCATAACGAATAACGACGACACAGCCCTCTTTAACTTTGCCGTTAGCGATTCCTTCCAACGCCTCCTCCTGGGAGTCGAAGCAGATGGCTGGACCTTTATGATATCCGCCTACAGATGGATCAACAGCACCAACCTTGATGACGGAGCCTTCCGGAGCCAGGTTGCCGTACAGAATGGCTAGCCCGCCTTTTTCGGAGTATGGATTATCGATCGGATGGATGACGGTTGTATCCTTAATCTCACAGCCAGCTACGTTCTCGGCGAGCGTCTTGCCGGTAACTGTTATCTGGTCTCCGAAGATAGCCCCTGGCTTCTTCAGCAGCTCATGGATAACAGCGCTAACGCCACCCGCCCGGTCAACATCCTCGATGAAGATATCTGTCGCCGGTGCCAGCTTGGAAATATGAGGGACGCGGTTAGCTACTTCATTGATCCGTTCCAGTGGATAATCGATTCCAGCTTCTTGCGCCAGGGCAAGGGTATGCAATACGGTATTGGTAGAGCCACCCATCGCCATATCCAGAGCAAAAGCATTATCGATCGATTCCTTGGTCACGATATCGCGAGGCTTGAGATCAAGCTTGATCAATTCCATCAGTTGCTTCGCGGATTTTCTTACGAAATCGCGGCGCTCATCAGATACGGCCAGAATTGTACCGTTACCTGGCAGTGCGAGTCCCAGCGCTTCGGCCAGGCAGTTCATGGAATTGGCGGTAAACATTCCAGAACAGGAGCCGCAGGTTGGACAACCGAACTGTTCAAGCTCGAGCAGATCCGAATCATTGATTTGGCCTGCTTGATGCGCACCAACTCCTTCAAATACGGAGGTCAGCGATAGCTTGCGTCCTTTGCTGTCTACGCCGGCCTTCATCGGGCCGCCGCTAACGAAGATGGTCGGGATATTGACGCGAAGCGCACCCATCATCATACCAGGTGTGATCTTGTCACAGTTCGGGATACAGACCATCCCATCGAACCAGTGAGCAGATACAACGGTCTCTAATGAGTCGGCGATAATTTCGCGGCTTGGCAGAGAGTAGCGCATTCCAATGTGCCCCATAGCAATGCCGTCATCCACGCCGATTGTATTGAATTCGAACGGAACGCCACCAGCTTCACGGATCGCCTCTTTGACGATTTTACCGAATTCCTGCAAGTGAACATGTCCAGGGACAATATCAATGTAGGAATTACATACGGCGATAAACGGTTTGTTGAAGTCTTCTTCCTTGACGCCGGCGGCGCGGAGCAAGCTGCGGTGCGGCGCACGGTCGAAGCCTTTTTTGATCATGTCTGAACGCATTTTCTTGGCTGTCATAATAGACGATCCCCCCATGATATAAGAATTTATTAGATTTTGGAACTTTACACCGCTAAAGGTTTTCTTTACAGTCTATCATATGTATTCTGCTTTTTCTAGCAAACAAAAACAGTAAAATATCTAGATAAAACGTCGAATTGAGTAGAAGTTTGAGCCAAAAAAGACTCATGGGAATATAAAACTGAATCTAGAGATAGGTTCGAATGGACGGAAAAAAGCCTGCGCGCGTTCGCAGGCTTTTCTAAAACTTGTCTTAATGCTTGATGGCTGCTCTTGTGCCGAACGAGTGTGTGGCCCGGCGCTCCAGGTCAACGATCCATTGTACAGATGGCTCGATCAGCGGCGATGCCAGTCTGCGGACGAATGGCTGACAGAGCAGTAGGGTCAAGGCAACGGAAGCTGCAATAAGTACCAATGATGCTGCGTCGCTATGAATCCAGCTATAGATAGGGGACAGGGCAGCGAGCCGGATAATAAAACCGTGCAGCAGGAATACATATAACGTTCTGCGTCCCATATCAGTGATGCTGCTCTCTTTCCAAGGCACGAAAGCAAGAAAGCTAGCTGCGGCCAGTGCTTGCAGTACATACAGCAACATACGGAATACTCCAGTGTACCATGCGATCTGTCCTAATTGGCCATAGGTCATATTACCATAGAGCCAGCCTGGAGATATATTCAATCCACCCATGGCGATCCAGAGGAACAGCAGGGCAGATGCGCTTAAGGCGAACATTTTTACCTTGTGTGTGAACAAGAGCTTTAACCGAGCGTAAGAGAAATGATAACCAATAATGAAGAAAGGGAAAAATACGAGTGTCCGCGAAATACTGAGCCAAACTCCGTCAACAGGTAGATAGCCGACCAGTACTCCGAGCAGAACCGCAGTAATAATCTGTTGAAGTGGTGTCAGCTTATGCAGCATGATCAACAGCAGACGCCAGCAGAAATGACTGGCCAGGAACCAGAGCAGCAAATAAGGGGCGAAGTAGGAATAATGTATGTTATGAACATGGAATAATAACGCGTCCATCGCTAGATAGATGGTTTGAAAGATAACATACTGCATCGCGATTTGCAGCAGCACCTTGCGTCCAGCCCCTTCAAATAAATTACTCTTCGCGAAATAACCGGTGACGAATACGAATAAGGGCATATGAAAAGTAAAAATCCACATATATAAAGCTTCCATACCCTCGAGCCTCGAAATTAACGGTTCAATGGCATTGCCAATAAATACACATACGATGAGCAGAAAGCGCAGATTCAGAAAAAAGGTCTCTCCCCGCAAACTAATTGAATGATTGGCCATGATGAATCTCTCCTTATCCGGCTGCTTCCGCATCGTTGTCGGCAAGTTTTAAAATAAATTAATGAAAATTTTGAGGAATCTTCGTTCAGATATAAGGTACTATTTTTGCAGTATTTACCTTGTGATAATAATCACAATAGAAAACGCTATCAGACAGAATGAATGTGTCGAACTGTTGACAACTGCTGACGAGCCATTTTTGTCTGGATTCGTACTTCAAGGTACAATAGAAGAAGATATCTGGTCGTGAAAAATAAATAAGGGAAGTGAATCGATGCCGAAAGTTACTGTGCATGGTCAAGAGATTCCGTGCAGAGGGATATTGTTTGATAAGGACGGTACGTTGCTGGATTTTATGCCAATGTGGGGAGCTTGGGCAACTGTGCTTATAGGATTGCTCGATGATCATTTGACTGCTCTAGGTAAAGAACCGATTGGTCATAGAAAGGAATCACTTGGGTTGTTCAGCGACCAAACGGGAAAGATCACTGGGTATGATAAGGCCGGGCCAATTGCGATGGGGACGGAGGAAGAGGTTACGGCGCTGCTGGCCTGGCATCTGTATACTGCTGGAATTCCTTGGAATGAAGCCACAGTGCTGGTCAGGCGCTATAACAAGTCGGCGATGCAGAAGCTGGAGCAGGACAGGAGGGCTGTGCCACTTCCGGGACTGACGGGGTTCCTGCAGGATTGTCATAAATCGGGGATGAAGCTGGCAGTGGTGACTTCGGACACGGTGAAAGAAACCAAGAAGCATCTAGATTGGATGGATCTAAGTCACTATTTTCCAGTCATTGTCGGAAGAGACCGGGTATCCAAGGGAAAGCCGGATCCGGAGATGGCGCTACTGGCCATGCAGGAAATGGGCCTTACGCCAAAGCAATGCATCGTCATTGGAGATAGCAATGGAGATATGGTGATGGGAAAGCAGGCTGGGGCTTTGTGTACGATCGGCATTGCTCCAGACGGAGACGGCCAGCAGTATCTGCTCGATGCGAACTTGATTATTCGCGGGTATCATGAGTTGTCGGTTTAGTAAAGTCTGAGGCATCGATGCTGAAAACCGGTCTTTTTGAACATTCGCAATAAGATTAAAAAAAAGGGGACATATAACGATGGATATGACGAAAATAGAACAGTTAGCCGCCTGGGCGCAGAAGAGCCAGAGGATCGTCTTCTTCGGTGGGGCGGGTATCTCAACTGAGAGTGGAATTCCTGATTTTCGTTCGGCAGCGGGAATTTATCAGACGGAGACGGCTTCGCCCTATGCACCTGAGGAAATTTTGAGTCGTCCTTTCTTCAACCGCCATCCTGAGGTGTTCTATGATTTCTATAAGTCGAAAATGATTCACTCCGAGGCCCGTCCTAATCCGGCGCATCTCTGCCTCGCTAAGTTGGAACAGGCGGGTAAGCTGACACATATTATTACACAAAATATCGACGGATTGCATCAGATGGCCGGCAGTCGGAGCGTACTTGAGCTTCATGGCTCGATCCATCGCAATTATTGTATGGATTGCCGCCAGTTTCATAGCCTGGATGAGGTGATGCAGAGCGCCTCTATTGTACCGGTCTGTCACAACTGTGGAGGGGTCGTCAAGCCTGATGTCGTGCTCTATGGAGAGAATCTCGATAACCAAGTGCTGTCAGAGAGTATCCAAGCGATCGCTTCGGCAGATATGCTGTTGATTGGAGGGACGTCCTTAACGGTTCAACCGGCAGCGCATCTTGTGACTTATTTCAATGGAGATCGGACGGTGCTGCTGAATGCTTCGCCAACGGCATATGACCAACATGCAGATCTATTAATTACAGATCCGATCGGTGCGGTGATGGAAGAGGTAAGCCGGTTGCTGTCATAAGGAGAATCGTGACTACCCTAAATATAGGCACTTATCTTACCGCGCAGCGTACAATATCCTAATAAGATGGAAAATTCTACGATGTGAGGTGGGTATAATGATAGTTCTTCCGCCGGGGGAATCGGAGCAGATTGGGCAGATGAATCTGACGGGGCTTGAGCAGCAAATTTTGCGGATGAAGCAGGAGAGTGCAGTACAATATCGCTATGATACTATTGCCGATTTGAAGTTTGAATTAACAGCCAGAGGGAAAATAGTAGAAGCAGCCAGGGCACTATATGACAGCGGTGTGGGCTTTGCTACTTTTGAGAACTCGCGCTGTAATCAGGACTACTGGGTTCGGCTTAGCAACGGGGGATTTCAACAGCGCAGCGATGTCACCCCAGCGGAGGCGATCCGCGATATTTTCCGTAATGGCCGCAAGTATGACTTCGAATGTGCTACAGCGATGGTCATCGTCTTGTATCGAGGGGTCATGGATGTGATTGGGGATCAGGCGTTCAATACTTACTTCGCTAACCTGGTGCTGTATGATTGGAAGTATGATAGCGATCTGCGCATTAATTCGGTCAGCGGGGCGGAGGCATATCCAGGGGATGTAGTCTATTTCAAAAATCCCGATTTTGATCCTTCTACGCCGGAATGGCAGGGGGAGAATGGGATCGTGCTGCCAGATGGACTCTATTACGGCCATGGCATCGGCATCGTAACTGCGGATCATATTATTCGCTCCTTAAATTTACAAAGGAAGCCGGGGAGTACGACGTCTGCGTACATGATGGACGATGTAGAATCCTTGGATTTTGCTTACACACAGAGGCTGAGTAACGGTGTGGCGAGAATTGGTGCGAGTGTCTATTTGCTCGTTTGATATCGTGATGAACATCAGCTATCCTGTTGGTAGTGGGAATTATTGGGGACACCCTCAACTGCGATGTCAGGCTATGAGGGTGTCTTTTTTGAATTACGGAGCGGTTCATCCTTATACCGTCCTGATCGCGGCTTCTTTATGAAGTAGGAGCGCGTGTTAGCTCTGTCCGGGGGCATTTCTACGGTACTCGCTTGGCGATTCACCGTGGAATCTACGGAACTGGCGAGAGAAATACAAGGCATCGGTTAATCCGACAGACGCGGAGATTTGCTCGATGGATAGCTCCGGCCGCTCGCGCAGTAACTGACGGGATTTGTCTATCCGCAGTTTGAGTAAGTAAGTGACTGGAGTCAGACCCGTCGTCCTCTTAAATATACGTGACAGATAGGCCCGATTGTACCCAAGGCTGGAGCACATTTGTTCAATGGATATGGGATGGGCGTATTGACTGCTCATATAATGGATCATTTGCTTGACGGTGCGCTGCACCCCCGATTCTCCAGTCGGCAATGCAGACTCGCGAACAAGTTTCTCCTCAGCTTCGGCCATAATCAGGTGTAGATAGCCTAATGAAGCCAGATGTGAGCTAGGCTTCCGTGTGCGGAAGACTTGAAGCACGGATTCGAGTATTTCAGGAATGGCGCTGGCTGATCCGGAGCTGAACGCAGCTAGTTGCGGTGTAAACCCCGCACGCTGGACAAGCTCAGCTGCCTTATCCCCAGCGAAGGCAATCCAGCGGTATCGCCAGGGCTCAAGCTTATCCGAGGCATAGCTTACGAGTTGGTCAGGCTGAATCAAGAAGCAGTCGCCAGCGCTGAGGGAGTAATAGGCAAATTCAGTCTGGAAGCTTCCTTTTCCCTGCTCGACAAAATGCAGTAGGAAATAGTCATATACCTTCGGGCCTAGCCTATGATCAGCCGAGGTCTGACTCTCGCCTGCGAACAAGACGTGCAGATCGCTAGTCTCGAATACTTCCGGATTAGCAGCGGCACTATAGGTTTCCTGAAGCATGAGGCGACCTCCTCTATTATCCTGTCTATATTCTACTCTCTGAGGTCACATTTATCCATATAAAACTCGCATACATGCATTACGATTATATTCGATTTTTCTTATACTGGGTTCAAGGAAGCTTGAAACAATCAATCATGAATAATGAGGTGTCCATAACGATGAAACGACAAGAGATGGAACGATTGTTAATATCACGATACGGTGAGGACGGTGCAGCGATATCCGTATTCAATGCACCGGGACGCGTAAACCTGATCGGTGAGCACATCGATTACAATGGCGGATATGTGCTGCCGGCTGCGCTGGAATTTGGAACAACGATGGCAATTCGCAAGCGTACAGATCGAAAAATGATGTTCTCGTCCACGAATCTACCTTATCAGGGCGATTTCGATGTGGATCAGCTTGGCAGTGGCAAGATTGGCGAGTGGGTCGACTATCCGATCGGAGTGATTGTGGAGCTTGGCAAGCTTGGCGTACAGCTCAGCAATGGCTACGATATTCTGTTCCATGGCGAGATCCCAAATGGAGCAGGTCTCTCATCTTCCGCCTCTATTGAAGTTGTTACCGCATACGGACTGCTGATGATGGAGAATCAACCTACCGATAAGGTAGAAATTGCTAAGCTATCGCAACGGGCTGAGAACCTATTCGTTGGCGTGAACAGCGGAATTATGGATCAGTTTGCTGTTGCGAACGGGGCAAAGGATCATGCGATTCTGCTGATGTGCGATACACTGGAATATCAACTTGTGCCATTCGTGACGGGTAACTATAAGCTCGTGATCAGCAATACGAATAAGCGCAGAGGTTTGGTTGATTCCAAATATAATGAGCGCCGCGAGCAATGTGATGCGGCTTTGAAGATTTTGCAGCAGAATGTACCTAGTCTGGAGTATTTGGCTCATCTGTCCCTGGAGCAATTTGCACAGTTGAAAGGCAAGTTCACAGATGAAGTGCTGCTAAGACGGACCACTCATGTCATTGAAGAGAATGATAGAGTGCTTCAATCGGCCTTGGCGCTGCGTGCTAACGATTTGGTTCGTTTCGGGCAATTGATGAACGCTTCCCATGATTCACTGCGCGATCTGTACGAAGTCAGCTGCATGGAGCTTGATGTTATGGTCGAAGAGGCACGGAAGATCGAGGGCACGCTGGGCTCACGGATGACTGGTGCCGGATTTGGCGGCTGTACCGTATCACTCGTACATGAGGCCGCAATTGACCAATTCTTATCTACTGTAGGTGAAGCGTACGAGAAGAGAACGGGCTTCAAGGGCGAATTCTATGTATGTGGCGTAGGCAACGGAGTTCATGAAATGAAGGAGGAGTATTAAAATGGCGATCTTGGTCACGGGTGGAGCAGGATATATCGGTTCCCATACAGTTGCGGAGCTGCTAGAGCAAGGCAAGGAGGTTGTCGTTATCGACAATCTGCAGACAGGGCATAAGGATGCGCTGCTGGGCGGGAAGCTGTACGAAGGAGATCTGCGCGATAAGGAGCTGCTGAAGAGATTGTTCACTGAGAATGAGATCGAGGCAGTCATCCATTTTGCCGCTAATTCTCTGGTTGGGGAGAGTATGAAGGATCCCGTAAAATATTTTGACAATAACGTCTATGGCACACTGTGCCTGTTGGAGGCCATGGATAAGGCAAATGTACGTAAAATCGTCTTCTCCTCTACGGCGGCAACCTATGGCGAACCGGAGAAAGTGCCGATCGAAGAGAGTGACCCTACCCATCCGACAAATGTCTATGGGGAGACGAAGCTGACGATGGAGCGGATGATGGCCTGGTTCGACCAGGTGCTGGACATCAAATATGTTGCGCTTCGCTACTTCAATGCGGCCGGGGCTCATGTTAGCGGTAAGATCGGCGAGGACCATGATCCCGAGACGCATCTTGTTCCGCTTATTCTTCAGGCAGCGCTTGGACAACGTGATTCGATCAAAATCTTTGGTGATGATTACAACACACCTGATGGTACATGCATACGCGACTATATTCATGTGAGCGATTTGGCGGATGCCCATCTGCGCGCTGTAGAGTATTTGCTGGGCGGCGGAAACAGTGATGTGTTCAATCTTGGCAGCGGCCAAGGATTCTCGGTCAAAGAGATGATCGAGGCTGTGCGCGAAGTAACCGGTCGTGACTTCCCGGTACAGGTTACCCCTCGCCGGGCTGGAGACCCAGCTGTATTGGTCGCTTCCTCTGACAAAGCAAGAAGCGTGCTCGGCTGGAAGCCATCACGCGACAATCTGCAAGACATTATCGGCAGTGCCTGGGGATGGCACTGCAATCATCCGGAAGGCTATAACGACTAAGGAGTGGGCAGAAGTGAAAGCTGAAGACAAGAACAGGCAGGATGCGCAGGCAGCTATCGAAAGACTGCTTCACTATGCACTGGAACAAGGGCTAATCGATTGGTGGGATCTGGAGTATTCTCGCAATCGTCTACTGGAACTGTTCTCCTTCGATGAGCCTTATGCTGGGGAACTTGTAGAAGAGACGCTGGCGAGTCCAGAGCAGCCGCTTGAGGTATTGATCAATTATGGCTTTGAAATCGGACTGATCCCTGAGAATACAGTGACTTATCGCGATTTGCTTGACGCGCGGATTATGGGGCTGCTCATGCCTCGCCCGTCAGAGACGATCTCAGCCTTCCGCAAGACGGAGGCGAACCATGGCATTCAGGCGGCGACGGATCAATTTTATAAGTTATCTGTGGTAAGCAATTATATTCGTATGGATCGGGTTGCACAGAATATATATTGGGACCAGCCTACCGATTATGGATCGATGGAGATAACAATCAATCTGTCCAAGCCGGAGAAAAATCCGAAGGAGATCGCGATGGCGAAGCTACTACCGCCTCCAGTCTATCCGAAATGCCAGCTATGCCGGGAGAATGTAGGATATGCTGGACGGATCAACCATCCAGCGCGCCAAAATCTCCGCGTTATTCCGCTGGAGTTGAATGGTGAGCCTTGGTTATTCCAGTATTCGCCGTACGTGTATTACAACGAACATTGCATCGTATTCCATCATGATCATGTGCCGATGAAGCTGACGAAGGATACCTTTAAACGGCTATTAGCATTTACGGCGCAGTTCCCGCACTATTTTATCGGATCGAATGCCGATTTGCCGATTGTGGGCGGGTCAAT
Organism: Paenibacillus motobuensis; assembly: GCF_039521865.1. NCBI lineage: Bacteria > Bacillati > Bacillota > Bacilli > Caryophanales > Paenibacillaceae > Paenibacillus > Paenibacillus motobuensis. The sequence continues at coordinate 105,283 of NZ_BAAACX010000007.1, forward strand.
TCTGACGCATGATCATTTTCAAGGGGGAAGACATACCTTCCCATTGGAGAAATCGCCGATTGTAGCGAAGTTCCAACATTTATCTTATCCGGGTGTTACAGCTGGAATTGTCCAGTGGCCAATGACGGTACTGCGCTTAAACAGCCAGGATCCCGATATATTGCTGGAAGCAGCGGATGATATATATGAACAGTGGAAGGCATATAGCGATCCGACAGTTGATGTATTTGCTTACAGTACAGACGGTGGTGAGAAGGTGCCGCATAATACAGTGACTCCGATCGTTCGCCGCGGGACGGACGGCAGCTTCGAGATGGATATTGTGCTGCGCAACAACCGGACGAATGAGCAGCATCCGGAAGGAATCTTCCACCCGCACCGGGAGATGCATCATATCAAGAAGGAGAATATCGGTCTGATTGAAGTCATGGGACTGGCGATTCTGCCAGGTCGTCTCAAGGAAGAACTAGCTGACATCGCTGGTATTCTGAGCGGAGATATGACCTTGTATGATGATGTTACCTCCAATCCCGATTCCAAATTGGCCGTGCATGCTGCATGGGTGAAGCAATTGGTTGCAGACCACGGGCAGGCGATGGCCAAAGAAGATGCGGAAGCGCTGCTTCGTAATGAGGTCGGCCGCAAGTTTGCCGAGATTCTCGGGCATGCTGGCGTGTTCAAGGTCACTGATGAGGGACGGGAAGCATTCCGTCGCTTCGTGACCAGCGCTGGATATGAACTGTTAAGTGAATAATCATAGAGATGAACAGGGCTAAGCACTAGGTTATAGGGGCTTGGCCCTGTTTTTTTATTTAGTTACAAGTATAATGGAATTGGATGCAATATTTGGAGAATGGGGTGTTGCAACCAAATAAAGGATAATACGTAGTAAATATTACATATCATGATATGGGTCAGTTATTTTGGTTCAAGGAGGAGAAGGGATGGATGGATTATTTTGGGGCTGCTTTATCGGCGGAGCATTTTTTGCTCTGGCGAGTACGCTCCTGGGAGATATAATCGGAAGCTGGATCGATGGAATTTTCGATTTGATCTCCATTGACTTTTTCAAACCGATCATTAGTGCTTCAGCGATTACGACCTTCGGGGGAAGCGGTATTTTGTTAAGTCAATATACCAGCCTGGGGAATGCAGCGATTATTATTTTCTCGATCCTGATCGCCCTTCTCCTCTCGGTCATCGTGTATTTCCTTTACGTTAAGCCCATGGATAACAGTGAGAATTCAATCGGATTCTCGGAGGCCGATCTACCCGGCAAACTAGGGGAAGTTACCATACCGATCGCCGCTGAAGGCTTCGGTGAGATCATGGTTAAGCAGGTGGCAGGGAATACGCTACATATCGCAGCGAGTTGGGATAAGAGGAATATTTCCGCCGGTACAGAAGTTGTGGTTGTGGATATGAAGGAGGGAGTCGCCCTCGTATCCGAATTGTATGACAATAGGAAAGAAGAGGAGATGATCTAAATGATCGAAGGGTTTCCAGATTATTTGCTAATTCCATCTGTTATAATCGCTGTTATTCTTATTCTAGGTATTGCATTCTGGGCTCGCTATAAGACGGTTAGCCCGGATGAAGCGATGCTTGTAACGGGTTCCTTCCTTGGAAGTAAGAACGTGGCAGACGATGAATCTGGTCGCAAGATTAAGATCGTTCGTGGGGGCGGCGCATTTATCTGGCCAATCTTCCAGAAGGCTGAGTTCATGTCATTGCTATCACATAAGCTGGATGTGATGACGCCAGAGGTGTATACAGAGCAGGGGGTTCCGGTATCCGCCGACGGTGTCGCCATCATCAAAGTGGGCAGCTCGGTCGAGGACGTAGCTACGGCTGCAGAGCAATTCATGGGCAAGCCCATTGAGTCGCTGAAGGGCGAAGCTCAGGAAGTGCTGGAAGGGCATTTGCGATCGATTCTCGGCGGAATGACGGTTGAGGAGGTATACCGCAACCGTGATAAGTTCGCCCAGGAAGTACAGGGAGTAGCCGCCCGGGATCTGAAGAAGATGGGTCTACAGATTGTATCGTTTACAATCAAGGATGTGCGCGACAAGCATGGTTATCTAGAAGCGCTTGGTAAGCCGCGGATCGCCGCTGTAAAACGTGATGCCGATATCGCTGAGGCAGAGGCGCTTCGGGACGCAAGGGTCCAGAAGGCGCTCGCTGAGGAATCCGGACAGAAGGCCGAGCTGTTGCGCGATACTAATATTGCAGAAGCGACCAAGGAGAAGGAACTGAAGGTCGCAGCCTTTAAGAAGGAGCAGGATACGGCCAAGGCCGAGGCGGACCAGGCGTATGAAATTCAGGAAGCGCGGGCCAAACAGACTATGGTTGAGGAACAAATGAAGGTTGAATTGGTCCGTAAAGAGCGGGAAATCGATCTGCAGGATAAGGAAATCACGGTACGGCAGAAGCAGTATGATGCGGAAGTGAAGAAGAAGGCTGATGCGGACCGTTATGCTGTGGAACAGGCTGCGGAAGCCGATAAGGCGCGTAAAATGCGCGAGGCTGATGCATTACAGTATTCCATTGAAGCGCAAGCACGCGCCGAAGCGGAGCAGAAGCGTCTGGAAGGTCTGGCGGTCGCAGATGCAGAGCGTGCCAAAGGTACAGCGGATGCCGAGATCATTCGTCTTCGCGGTTTGGCTGAGGCTGAAGCTAAGGAGAAGCTGGCCGATGCGTTCCAGAAGTTCGGCGAAGCCGCCGTACTCGATATTATCGCCAAGATGCTGCCTGAATTGGCCGAGAAAATCGCAGCACCGATCGCTTCGATCGAGAAGCTTACGGTTGTGGATACCGGTAAGGGAGAAGGAGCAGCCCGTGTTAGCAATTATGTGACTGAGCTGATGGCTACGGCTCCGGAAATGATTAAAAATATTTCTGGAATTGAAGTGGAGCAATTGATCAAGGGGCTTACACAGCGGAAGATGGTTAATCCAGCTCCAGCTCCAGCTGTATCCAAGCCAGCCCCTAACGTAAATCCGATCCAAACGCCGCAGGAATAATTCGTTTATCATTGAATAATATATATGGACGTCTCACCTTTATGTGAGACGTCTTTTGTTTAATTTAAGTACTTACTATTTCCTATATTAGAGCAAAATAATGAGTAATTTGTGGATATAGCAACCTTTTGTCCAGAATTACTGGCAACGCTTTATTTGGTCAGTTATAATGGGTGTAAGCGTTCCGGACAACTGAATATCAATTAAATGGGGTGCAAATGTGAAGATCCTACGAGTGGCCAAGGTGTTGAATAACAACGTCATTATTGCCGGGCATCCTGAGCATGGTGAAGTTGTCGTCATCGGCAAAGGCATCGGTTTCAATCGCAAGACTGGGGATACCATTCCTCTCGAAGCGATTGAGAAAATGTTCATTCTTACGAATCAGATGGAGCAGGAGCAGTACAAGCAGCTCGTGCCGCAGGTAGATGAACATTTGATCGAAGTCATTGGCGAAATTATCTCGTATATTTCCCGGAAAACGCAATCGGAGCTCAATGAACATATACATATTGCGCTAACCGATCACCTCGCATTCGCTATTAAGCGTGCTGAACAGGATCTTGCCTTCCATAATCCTTTTCTATATGAGACAAAAGAGATATACCCCCTCGAGTTTGAATTGGCTGAGTATGCGATCGACCTGATTCATAAGAAATTGGGGGTGGACCTCGGCGATGACGAGATTGGTTTTGTTGCGCTTCACATCAACAGCGCAATTACTAACCGGCATATTAGCGAGGTTCGGGGACATGCGCAATTGATTGCTGATTTAGTAACCGTGATTGAAGAGGAGTTACAGATTTCCATTTCACGTCATTCTCTGGATTATTCCAGACTCCTTACCCATTTGAGATTTGCCATTGAGCGAGTGCGTAGAGGCGAAAGAGTTGGAGAAATCGAACGACTGGATGTGTTATTGCAGCAGGAATACCCAAGTCTGTACACCCTGGCTGGTAAGTTGACCGATATCATGGAGCAGCGGTTGCATAAGCCGATCTGTCATGCAGAACTCAGTTATTTGACTATGCATTTGCAGCGCATTGCTACCTCTCAAAGTGAAAGCTAGGGAACTTGCACTCGTTATGCAGGTTTGTTATACTTTTAACAAGTAATACAACAGAAAATTTATTATCACAATGTGTGACTGATTCGATCAGGCATGAGTTGATTAAAGTGTTTTGATTGCAACGCTATTTGTAGGGGTATAATATCCTCAGGAATAGGCGATTGCAACGGGGGACTTTATTGCTCATGTCTTTTTTGCATTTTGAACGATTTGTTACTGTCAGAGATATTATGACAGGGGGGGGATGTTGCTCGAAGCTTAAGGGGTCGCCGGAACGCTCCCTTATGTGGTAGTAAATTCGGTAGTAAATTCAATTGGAATTTGATAAAAGTACAGAATTTGGTGAAATTATTCTCATATGATGCAATTGCAATGTGAGGTACAATTTGGCAAATAATGTCGAATTCCCGTATTATAAAGGGAGAGAGACTAGAAGACATAAAATTGTGGAAAGCGAGATGAGATAAACATGGAGAAAAATTTTAGAATTACAGATGAGGATGGAATTCATGCCCGCCCGGCTACCGCGTTGGTAAATACGGCAAATAAATTTAAAGGTTCCGAGGCTTATGCTGAGGCAAACGGCAAAAAGGTAACTTTGAAGTCGATTCTTGGGGTTCTGTCCCTTGGGTTGGAGAAGGGGGATGACCTGAAGTTAATCGTTGAGGGTGATCAAGCGGAAGAGGCTATTCAGGCGCTTACGGAAGTGATGATTAACGAAGGGTTAGGCGAAGTCCATGCTTGAAATTAAAGGAATTGCCGCATCTGCGGGAGTGGCGATTGCATCTGCCTTCCGGCTGGAGCATCCTGATTACACAGTCCATCAAGAGAATGTAGCTGATTCCGATTCGGAACTGAAGCGATTAGACGATGCTCTGGCTAAATCGCAGCAGGAGCTCGAAGGAATCAAACAGAGGACGGAGGAACAGCTTGGTGCTAAGAAGGCAGAGATTTTCGAATCGCACTTGTTGATTCTGAATGACCCTGAGCTGCTTGATGCCGTTCGCGATAAGATTACTTCTGAGAAGGTGACGGCTCAATACGCGCTGGATGAAGTAGCTAAGCAGTTCATCTCGATGTTCGAGAATATGAAGAGTGCTTACTTAAGAGAACGCGCTGCAGATATGAGAGATGTGACTAAGCGGGTACTTACTCATCTGCTTGGATTGAATTATACCAATCCAGCTGACATTAGCGAGGAAGTTATCGTAATCGCTGAGGATTTGACCCCATCTGATACAGCGCAGTTGAACCGGCAATATGTAAAAGGGTTCACAACCAACATCGGAGGAAGAACTTCTCATTCGGCAATTATGGCCCGTTCTCTGGAAATTCCGGCCGTAGTCGGAACACAAGAGGTTATGGCCAAGATTCAGAGCGGCGATACCGTCATCGTTGACGGTCTGGACGGTAAAGTCATTGTCAATCCGTCTGCAGAGGTGCTGGAGCAGTACCAGCTTAAACGTGACCAATATCTCCGCCAGATTGAGGAATGGAAGAAGCTTAAAGAGGTTCCTACCCAGTCCAAGGACGGAGTTCATGTTGAACTTGGTGCCAATATAGGTACTCCGAATGATGTTACGGGTGTGCTGGAGAACGGTGGAGAAGCCGTCGGCTTGTACCGTACGGAGTTCCTCTACATGGGACGCTCAGAGCTGCCGTCGGAAGATGTCCAATTCAACGCCTACAAGACTGTTCTTGAACGGATGGAAGGCAAGCCAGTAGTGGTTAGAACGCTGGATATCGGTGGCGATAAGGAACTGCCTTATCTTGATCTGCCTAAGGAGATGAATCCTTTCCTTGGATTCCGTGCAGTTAGACTATGTCTGGAGCGCCAGGATATATTCCGCACACAATTGCGCGCGTTGCTGCGGGCAAGCGTGTATGGCAATTTGAGAATTATGTTCCCGATGATCGCTACGCTCGATGAGTTCCGTCAGGCCAAAGCCTTGCTCCTGGATGAGAAGCAGAAGCTGACTTCGGAAGGGGTTCAGGTCTCAGATTCGGTTCAGCTAGGAATCATGGTAGAGATTCCATCGACGGCAGTACTCGCAGATCAATTTGCCAAAGAGGTCGATTTCTTCAGTATTGGAACCAATGATCTGATTCAATATACGATGGCCGCAGACCGGATGAATGAACGTGTGTCCTACTTGTATCAGCCATACAACCCGGCGATTCTGCGCCTGGTGAAGATGGTTATCGATGCAGCGCATCAGGAAGGATGCTGGGTAGGCATGTGCGGCGAGATGGCCGGTGATGCAACGGCGATTCCACTCCTGCTCGGACTTGGACTGGATGAGTTCAGTATGAGCGCGACATCCATTCTTCCGGCTCGTTCACAGATTACCCGTCTCTCGAAGGCGGAGATGGGGCAGCTTGCGGCCAAGGCGATTGGTATGCAAACCGCGCAGCAAGTGGTTGAACTGGTTCACTCTATCGGCGAATAAAGGAATAGTACGAACTGATTATAATAGCAATGATTCATGGCGACCTACAGGTCGCCATTTTTAATGCGAACTATTATTCATTGGGAGTGAATCACTTGACGAAAGAGGTTTTTGTAACTAGAATGGTTGCAGGATTGTGAGAATTTAATATATTCTATAATAAACTATTAAATTTTGGTAGAAAGAAGGGATAGAATGCCACCGAAAAAACAAAAAAGCACGATGGCGCAGCGTAATGCCACCGCAGAGAAAGCCAAGAAGAAGCAGCAGACAAGACGGATTATCTGGTTCTCGACCGTAGGCCTTTTGCTGGTTCTGATTGTGATCGTGCTATCGATCAGGCCTCAAGCAACGGCCGCATCTTTTGATTATGAGAAGCTTCCAAGGATAGGACAAGCTGACGCTCCGATCAAGATTGTTGAATTCGGGGATTTCAAGTGTCCGGCTTGTAAAATTGCGAATGATAAGATTAAACCGAACCTGGTCAGCGATTATATAGATTCGGGCAAGGTGGCCTTTTATTTCATGAACCTTCCATTCATCGCCCCGGACTCAACGACAGCTGCGTTAGCGGCGCAATCGGTATTCCACCAGAATAGCGATGCTTATTGGACTTATTTTGATGCCTTATACAACAATCAGCCGGATGAGAATCTCGCATGGGCGACTCCCGATTATTTGGTAGATTTAGCGAAGCAGGCGAATCTGTCCATCGATTTTGATTTGCTGCGGAAAGATATCGAGAATCAGACCTATATCCAAGAAGTGAACGAACATCAGAGTAAAGCCAGCAAGATAGGTGTCTCAGGTACACCAACCTATTATATTAATGGTGTGGAGTATCTTGGTCATTACGATGATTATACCGAGTTCGAGCAACAGATTAAGGCGGCACTAGGGAAATAACCTGTTGTAGACTGTATCCGTTATATAAGGGAGGAGCGAGAACAGTGCGTTCTTTGTTCAGAAATTATGGTATTTATTTTGCTTGGATCGTATCTATGGTGGCCACAGCCGGAAGTTTGTATTTAAGTGAAGTATTGCATTATGAGCCGTGCAGGCTATGCTGGTTCCAGCGCATATTCATGTACCCACAGGTTGTTCTGCTTGGAATTGCTGCGTATCGCAATGACCGAAATGTGATCCCTTATATCCTCCCGCTTAGCTTTATCGGCGGATCTATCTCGGTATACCATTATGCAGAGCAGAAGATTCCGGCCTTAGCCAAGGCATTGCCTTGCAAGGTAGGCATCCCGTGTGATTTTGACTACCTGAACTGGTTCGGATTCCTGACGATACCTCTGATGTGTCTGATCGCCTTTATTCTCATCATCGTATTCCTGTTCGCAGCTCGCAATACGAACGAGCCGATGCAAGTAACGACAGATATTCAAGAGACGGAGCACTTATAATTTAATCCTTCACTAAATAAGTGAGAGGTCAGCATTTATAGTTTATGGGGGAGAGCCGTTACTCTCCCTCTTTTGCGTAAATCTGTCCTTTTTTTCGTCATATTGTATTTGACACAATTGCATCTTAAAAAGCTAAAATCAAAAGGAAATTTGTGGGGGCATATAGTAATATATAGAATGAACCTGAATGAGAAACAAAAGGAGGAAGTAATGGAGGAATTCAAAGACCGATTGAATAAACTTCGAGAACAACAGAACATCATTGCCGAAGAATATGAGGTACTTCTCAAAGAATATTCAGCGAGTGATCTGGTACAGGAAAATGAAGTGCTTAAGCGAGATTATGAGGAATATAAGCAGCGGGTTGCGGCATTAGAGAGCAGACTGCGGCTGCTGGAGAAGGAGAACGGCGGACTCCGCCAGGCTCTGGCCGAGCAGATTCTCGATGAGAAGCTCACCTTCATCAGAGTATCTCAGGAGAAGCTGAATACTTACTTCACCTCTGCGTCCCATCAGCATATGAACCGACTTCAAGCACTTGAATATTCCAGCAGGCAGAGAATCCAGCAATTATATGAAAAGGCGGAGCGGTATTTGCAGGGTGATCAGCAGGCAATCACCGCCAAGCTGGCCGATTTGCAAGGAGAGATTAATCAACGGGTCCAACTTCACCGCCAGTACTTATATGAGGAGGAGCGGCGAATCCATAGAGAGGCCTTAGACGGTTATGAGAGCCTGGAGGCCGAAGGGGTGGACGAACATACGATTCAACGTCGCGTGAAGCAGAATCAGATCGAGATGAAGATTGGCTTGAACTGGATTAACAAGCTGGGCATTCTGCTGCTCATCATTGGAATGGGAGCGGCATTCAAGTATACATATAGCTGGTTCAATGCATATACCAAAGGAGCTGTTTTCTTTGCATTGGGTTTACTGATGCTGGCCAGCGGGGAATGGCTGTTCCGAAAGAATAAGCAAATTTTCGCACTTGGGCTGTTGGGGGGCGGGATTTCGGTCCTATATGGCTCCGTTTTTTATAGCTATTTCCTACTTGAGATAATCAATTTAACGCTGGGGCTGGCGCTCTGTGTTATCATAACCGCAGCAGCTGCATTAATGTCACTTCGCTATCAATCCAAGACGATCTGTTCATTTGCACTGGTAGGAGGCTATCTTCCGTTCTTCTCCTATCTAGAGGTATATGGATTGGCCGGTAACGCTGTATATGTGGCGATGGGATATTTATTCCTGTTGAATGCACTAATTTTGCTTATTTCTTTCCGGAAGCGTTGGCCTGTCGTGCATTATATAAGCTTTGGGTTGAATACCCTATCGATGATCATCCTTGTCAATCTATCAGATTTAACCGCGATCGCTATCATCTATGCACTGATTACATTCTTAATGTATCTCAGCATTACACTGTGGGTGCCGTTTCGTTATCAATCCAAGCTGAATTGGCTTGACTTCTCTCTGCTAGCCTTAAATACGATTATCAGCTGCAGTATACTGTACAGCTTATTCGATAAGGCGGGCTGGAATCAGCTGCGCGGGCTGCTTGCACTCATTTTCTGCATCGTCTATTACGGACTTGGACGTTTTAATCGCAAGTATCTGGACAAAGAAATCGAGACGCGGCTGTTGTTCTACGGCACATCCCTTACCTTCTCCCTACTCGTTATCCCTTTCCAGTTCGGAATTAACTACATGTCGCTAGGGTGGTTAATAGAGGGGATCGTCTTCTCCGTTCTGGGGCATTTGCAACGGTCGAAGTTTGTAGAGAGGATCGGTTGGGGAATTCTGACGTTGACAATGGTAGCTTTTGTCATGGTCGATTTGCTAGGAGGCTTGTTCATCGATCCCGAAGTCGATTTCGCCTGGAAGTATAGCTTTATCTCCATCGGCTTGCTTAGTCTGGCTTGCTTCTATGGCTTCCGTCTCCAGAATGAACAGGAGATCAAGCGTTATAAACAGTCAGATCATTCGTTACTATCGGTCTTAAAGTATATATCATCTATCAATACTTGGTTCTACCTGCTGTATGAAATTAACCGGATCTACAAGGCACTAATGCCTGCAGACGCAATACTATATAGCTTCTATCAATGGTTGCTCTTTGCTGCAATTACGTTCGTTCTGGCATATGGATTGAACAAGGCAAAGATATTGTATGACAGGGTAATGAAGTATTATAGCCTTATTTTGTATATTATTGGATATGTTCTATGCCTGGGAGTTACGCTGGGGATGCCCGCGCTGAATACGAACGGGGAATACAATACGTTTGAGAATTATTTGGCGCTGGTCATATTAATCGCATTCAACGTATTTGTCTTTTTTAGCGGGCGGGATTTGCTGCTACGGATCATTGGCCGCCAAGCCGGGGGGCTGGAATGGATTCCGGTATGTCTCGGGGTTTATATTTTTGGTATTACTACAGCCTTTTTAGGGATCCAATTCAGGCTTGGGGATGTAAGTTGGCTGTTCAGCTTGATCTACCTTCTGCTGGCGATCGCGTATATCGCTTACGGATTCCGCAGGAGATATATCTTCATCCGCCGGATGGGGCTTGGCCTGACGTTGCTGTCTACAGGGAAAATGCTGCTCTTTGACCTGTCGCTGATGACGACCGGCAGTAAAATTATCGCTTACTTCAGCTTCGGTCTGCTGCTGCTTGGCATTTCATATCTCTATCAGAGAGTGTCGAATATGCTGAATGCGGTACACAAGCCGGAAGAATCGAATTCTCAAGGTAGAAATTTATAGCGTACAATGAATTAGCCCTGCTGCGAATGCGGCAGGGTGTCTTCGTTATACTTGAAGGAATGAGAAAAATAATGCTGGAAAGTCGGATAAGTCGCGGAGTTGCTGTGACAGGAGCCTAACTGTCCGCATATGATGCCTAAGGAGATTTATCTTTTGGCAAAGGGGAGGACGGCTCTGAAAAAGCGAACGAAAACCACGAAAAACGGCAGGTCAAAAAACTCGCTATACTTCGTGGATAACCCGGATATGAATGAACTGAAGCTGCTGAGTTCTTTCAATACCGAGAGCCAGCAGGAGGACCAGGAGGTCAAACTACATCAGTCTCTTGCTATGGTTGAGGTTGACGAATATGTGGAACAGAAGCGTACACAGGGTTCTCTATCCAATGAGGGGTCTGAGCAGGGTTCAAAACCGAAGGAGGCCAAGGATCTTAGCGCTAAGGAGAGAGTGGCGCAGAATGAATCTGGGCAGCCTGTCCGGCATGAACAGATGGTAAAGGAAGCTCTTCAGGAAAAAAGAGCCTCACAGCTCGAGAAAGGAATTATTTATACTGACGATCTGTCGAGTTCATCTGTAACAGGTGATAAAATTGCACCGTTTACCATCGACTCGACCAAGATCAGGCATGGGGCGATCGGCACTGCATGGATTGCTGATTATGCGGTAAGCAATATTAAGATTGCCGAATCGGCAGTAAATGCCTCCAAGATCGCTCCCGGCTCCATCACAGCCGATCATTTGGTGGATGGAGCCATTGAAGGACGTAAGATTCGTGAACGATCGATCAGCGGAAGTAAGCTAGAGGAGGGTAGTATTACCGCCGATAAGTTCGCTGATGGTGTGATTGGTGGAGAGAAGCTTGCTGACGGCTCCATTGAGAGCCGCCATTTGCGGGAATGGATCGTAACAACGGATCTGATTCAGGATCAAGCGGTAACTTCAGAGAAGCTGCGCAGTGGAAGTATTCATTCCTATCATATCGCCAATACAGCGATTGATACTTCCAAATTGAGCGAAGGTGCTGTTACCTCTGCGAAGTTGAGGGACGGGTCGGTAACGGGAGCCAAGCTGCAGGACGGTGTGATTGAGAGCCGTCATCTAGCTGAGAATGCAATTACCATTAATAATCTCGCGCCCGGATTGATCACCAAAGAGCATCTGGCCCATTCCAGCGTAGGGGCTGAGCAGCTTGAGAAGGGAAGCGTGGATGCGCATCATCTTGGCGAGAAAATCGTAAAAGCGATGCATATTACTCCAGGCGCTATTGATAGTACCCATCTACAAGCTGGAAGCGTTAGAGAAGAACAGATTGGAAGCAGTGAAATCAAGGGCAGGCATTTGGCGGATCGCAGTGTCACCTCAACCAAACTAGCCGATCAGTCTGTCGGAACTTCACAGATCGTCGAGCAGGCGGTTACTTCTTCGAAGATTGCCGACCAGAGTATATTGCCGCATAAGCTGGCGGATGAATCCGTACTGACAAGGCATTTGGCCAAAGGATCTGTGCAAGGGCCGCAAATTGCGACTAATACAATTAATGCTGCACATATACAGCAGGGGGCAGTACATCGCGATCACATCTCCCCTAATGCAATTCAGGAATGGCATATCGCCGGCTCCGCAGTTACCGGTGACAAGATCGACATCGAGACGATTACTGGTGAGCATATTTCAGAGGAAGCCATCGAAGAGAGACATCTCCAGCCTGGTAGCATTGTATCGGAGAAGCTGGCCGAAGGCAGTGTGACAGAGAGTAAAATCGTGAGGGGAGCTGTCACTAGCAAAATTATTGGGGACAATCAAGTGCAGTCAAGTCATATTGTCTCCGGCTCGATTCAGCAGCAGCATCTGGCTCAGAACAGTGTGAGTAGCGACAAGTTGCAGAATGATTCGATTCATGGGGACCATTTGCAGAAGGGAGCCATCTTCTCTTATCATTTGCAGGACCATGCTGTGACGGCCTTGAAGCTATCTCCAGAGAGCGTGAGCAGCGACAAGATTACAGATCTGTCGATTACAAGCAGTAAACTGGCCGAAGGCAGTGTGGTCTCCTCTAAAATCGCCCCAGGTATGATTCAATCCTGGCATTTGGCAGAGGGGGCGGTACTGTCCGAGGATTTGGCTGAGGGTGCCGTAAAGTCCCAGCATTTAGCGAAGGCTGCGGTTGATGCCAGTCACTTACAGACCAATGTACTCACGGAGGATCACTTTACAACCGAATCGGTACCCGGGCAAGCATTGCAAAATCAAGCAGTCACTTCCGACAAAATAGCGGATCAAACGGTTCAGTCGCGCCATCTGGCAGAAGCCAGCATTAAGGGAGCACATATTGGGGAAGGTGTAATCGAATCGCATCACCTCACTCCTCAGGCAGTGAATTTAAAGCATCTGTCCCTTGAATTGCAGGAGGGAGGACTGCTGCCGGAAGCAGGAATTAGCGGAATGGACGTTCAGCCTTCATCCATTCGTCGCGCTCATTTGCAAAAGGGAGCGGTCGATGCAGAGGTTCTGCAGCTTGGCTCGGTAGGTGTAGGTCATCTGCAGGCACATAGCGTCCAAAGTCAGCATATCGTTGCCTCTTCGGTACAGAGCGATCATCTGGCCGACGGGGCTGTACAGTCCCGTCATATACTCCCTGGAACTATTGACAGCGAATTGCTTGCGAGAGGGTCGGTTACGGCTGAACATATTCAGCCTGGCGTGATTTCGAAGGTACTGATGGATGAGGAGATTGTGCGAGAAGGCATCCTGCCCGAAGGGGGGATTGGCGGAAAAAGTCTACAATCCGGCTCAATCAGTCGGATACACCTGCAAAAAGGTGCTGTTGATGATGAAGCGCTGCAGAACGAATCGGTCGGTTCGCTGCACTTGCAGCTGAAATCGGTGCAAAGCTATCATCTGGCGGATGAAGCAGTGCAGATTCAGCATTTGTCTTCGAATATTATCGGAGCACAGCATCTTAAGGAAGGCAGTGTGCATGACTCCCATATTCATGAAGGGGCTGTTGATTCACGGCATCTTCGTGAAGGCTCCGTAAATCACGTTCATCTATCTCCTGAGCTTCAGCAGGAGGGTCTGCTTCCTAAGGAAGGACTCGGCAGTAAAGACCTACGGCCAGGCTCGATTAGCCGCGTTCATCTAGAGCAAAATGCCGTCGATGCAGATGTGCTCCAGAGTCACTCTGTGGGAGCCGTGCATTTGCAGGCCAATTCGATCTTCAGTCTGCATCTGACGGATGAGTCGGTACAGGCGCAGCATCTGGCGGAGAATTCGATCAGTTCGCGGAATATTACAGAGAATTGCATCGGTGGCACCCATATTAAGCAGAAGGCGATTGCTTCTCATCATATTGTTCCCAATGTGATCAGCCGTGGGCATTTGGCAAAGGAGCTTAGAGAACAAGGCCTATTGCCTGAACATGGGATCAGAGGAGAGGATATCCAGATGGGCTCGGTCTCCCGAGAGCATCTGCTGGATAATACGGTGGATTCTGACGTACTGAGTCAGCAATCGGTCGGTTCTGAGCATATTCAGGAGGGATCGGTATTCGGCCACCATCTGGTCGATGCATCCGTACAGTCCCGTCATTTGGCTGATGATGCGGTAGAATCTAATCATCTGTCGAAGCATTCCGTTGGCTCCGAGCATATTCAGGAAGAGTCAGTATCTGGAAATCATCTAGTCAATGAATCTGTGCAGTCCCATCATTTGGCTGATGGAGCAGTAGAATCCAATCATCTGTCGAAATGGTCGGTTAGTTCGGAACATATTCAGGAAGGCTCGGTGTCCGGGTATCATCTGGCGGATGAATCTGTGCAGATTCAGCACCTATCTTCGAATATTATCAAAGCACAGCATTTGACGGAAGGCAGTGTGCATGACTCCCATATCCATGAAGGGGCTGTTTATTCACGGCATCTTCGTGAAGGCTCTGTAAATCACGCTCATCTATCTCCCGAGCTTCAGCAAGAGGGTCTACTTCCGAAGAACGGAATTAGCGGCAAAGATCTACGGCCCGGCTCAATTAGTCGTGTTCATCTAGAGCAAAATGCCGTCGATGGGGATGTGCTCAAGAGTCACTCTGTGGGAGCCGTGCATTTGCAGGCCAATTCGATCTCCAGCCTGCATCTGACTGTTGAATCGGTTCAGGCGCACCATCTGGCGGAGAATTCGGTCAGCTCGCGGCACCTAGCAGAGAATTGCATCGATAGCACCCATATTGAGCAGAGTGCGATTGCTTCGCATCATATTGCTCCTGACGTGATCAGCTCTGAGCATTTGGCAAAGGAGATTAGAGAACAAGGCCTGCTGCCGGAGGGCGGAATCAGAGGAGAAGATATCAAGGCGGGCTCGATCTCCCGAGAGCATCTGCTGGATAATACGGTGGATTCCGACGTACTGAGTCATCAATCGGTCGGCTCTGAGCATATTCAGGAGGGATCGGTATTTGGCTACCATCTAGTCAATGAATCCGTCCAGTCGGATCATTTAGCCGATGGAGCAGTAGAATCCAATCATCTGTCGAAATGGTCGGTCAGCTCGGAACATATTCAAGAGGGATCAGTGTTCGGGTATCATCTGGTGGATGATTCTGTGCAATCCCGGCATCTGGCTAATGGATCAATAACCTCTCATCATCTGTCGCCGAATTCTATTGGCTCCGAGCATTTAAGGATCAATCCGGTTCAGGCAATCAGCGGCCAACAGGCTATACAGCAGTTCGGCATGTCAGCGTTCTTGCTGCAAGGTTATGAGAAGTCGACTGAGATTACGATTCATTTCGATGAGCCTTTTGATCATGCGCATTATGTGCTTGTGGCCATGACTAATCATCCAGCGTACTATGTTAGTTTGAAGGATCGGTCCCAGGATATGGCTACTGTTGAGATATCAAGATTGAAGGATAGTCCGATCAATTACGGCTTTATTACCTGGATTGCAATCGGAAGCAAGGATGAGTCCACAATCAAATAGTGGAATAGTTGCAGGTATGGCCGACAGCCGAACCGGATAGATCCGGGGCTGCCGGCCTTTTTGAACTGTTTCATTAAAATGATGTTCAAAAATTTTGATATTCAGCACCTAAAGCGTAATTTATGAACTATCCCTAAATTGTTTTTTCTGCTTTAGCTTGGACCCATAGTATAATGGAGATATGATTATTTTGTGGGGGAGAAATCATGACATTAATTAAAGAATTTGTAAATCAAGAGGAATTCATTGGTTATTATTTGCTGAAGGAAGTAGAAGTTAAATTAACGAATAGTACGCCTCCCAAAAATTATTTGGATATCGTGCTGAGCGATTCCAGTGGAGAAATCTCGGCTAAATTATGGGATGCTTCAGAGGTTGATAAAGAGACCTTCTTCCCAATGGGACTCGTAAAGGTACGTGGTGTTGTACAGACTTATCGGGAGCGGCTGCAAATGAAGATCATCCAGATGCGCCCGGTCAAAGAAGAAGATGGAGTGAAGCTCGTGGACTTCGTCCGTTCCGCGCCAATCCGGGCAGTAGACTTGATCCATACGATCCAGGCGACGATCGCTACTATATCGGATGCGGAGATCCGCAGCATCGTAACGTATTGTGTTGATAAAGTGGAAGAGAAGCTGATGCATTATCCGGCTGCGAAGACGCATCATCATGCCTATTTTGCCGGCCTTGCCTATCACATGGTCAGGATGCTGGAGCTTGGTGAGTTTCTATGCGGGCAGCGCCCATTTTTGAATCCGGATATGCTTCGGGCGGGAATTATTTTGCACGATATCGCCAAACCGGAAGAGATGGTAGCGCAGCTCGGCATTGTGTCCGAATACAGTACGCCTGGCAAGCTGCTGGGTCATATCTCGATGGCGTCCAATTGGATTACAGAGGCGGCGATCCGGCTTGATATTGATCTTGATTCACATAAGGTGATGGGATTGCAGCATCTGGTGCTCTCGCATCATAATTTAGGCGAGTGGGGAAGCCCAGTACAGCCGCAGACAGCGGAAGCGGTGGCTCTGCACCATATCGATGCGCTTGATGCGAAGCTGCAGATGGTGGAAGATGCATTGAACACAACCGCAGAGGATGAGGATTGGACCCCACTCATTCGTGGTCTCGAGAACAAGGGAATTTATCGTTTGCGGGTATAATAAGCAATAACTAGATACACAGGCTGTCTCGCGGTCAAGCTTGGCTGAGGGGCGGCCTTTGTGCTGTCGCCAGGTATGGCCAATCTTATTGCATCGTCTCTGTGAAGCGCATATTATGGATTAGTGATTCTTTTTGCTCGAGATATTTCATGATTTACTTACAAGGGAGAATGATAATGAAATACCGTAGCGTGTTTGATGTAATCGGTCCGGTTATGGTCGGTCCCTCTAGCTCTCATACAGCAGGGGCGGCGAAGATTGGCAGGCTGGCGCGCAGTATATTTGGCGAGGAGCCGAAGCGTGTAGTATTGTCGCTGTACGGTTCTTTTGCTGACACTTATAAGGGACATGCCACTGATGTGGCATTAATTGCCGGATTATTAGGGTATGATACGGATGATCCACGTCTTCCTCAGTCTGCGAAATATGCAGAGGAAGCGGGAATAGAGATTATCATTAGAACAGAAGAGGCGATTCCGGAGCATCCGAATACGGTCCGCATCACCATGCAGAGCGGGAGCGAGGAGATTGATCTGGTAGGGATTTCTATCGGCGGCGGCAAGGTTGAGCTGCGTGAGCTGAATGGATTCCAATTGGGCCTGTCTGGCGAAAGTCCGGCTATTCTAATTATTAATCATGATCGCTATGGCGTTATCGCCAGAGTGACCCATATATTGAGTGGAAATCATGTCAACATCGGGAATATGAAGGTGTCTCGCAAGGAAAAGGGCAAGATGGCTCTGATGGTTATCGAGACGGATGAGATGATCGGTAGCGAAGTGATCGATACTATTAGGAAGCTAGAGGGTGTTGACCGGGTTCTATCCATGGAGGATTAGCAGAGCCCCCCACTTTTTGAACACAAATTACATGTAAAGGAGGCAGAACTTCAATGTTTTCTAATGTGGCTGAGTTAATCGCACTAGCAGAAGAGAAATCATGCTCCATTGCAGAGATCATGATCCGCCAGGAGATGGAAGTTAGCGGAAAGAGCCGGGAACAGATCCGAGGGCAAATGTCGCGCAATCTTGAAGTAATGGAGAAGGCTGTAGAAAGAGGACTCAGCGGGGTGAAGTCGCATTCGGGACTGACCGGGGGTGATGCGGTAAAAATGCAACAATATATTGCTAGTGGTCAAGGATTAAGCGGCTTTACAGTGCTTGATGCTGTTAGCAAAGCGGTCGCTACCAATGAAGTGAACGCGGCGATGGGACTGATTTGTGCCACGCCGACGGCTGGCGCTTCGGGGGTGATCCCGGGTGTATTATTCGCGCTGGTGGATAAGCTTCATCCGACCCGGGATCAGATGATTGATTTTTTGTTCACATCCGGGGCATTCGGGATGGTTGTTGCCAACAATGCCTCGATTAGCGGCGCCGCTGGAGGCTGTCAGGCCGAAGTGGGCTCTGCAACGGGGATGGCGGCAGCTTCGATCGTGGCCCTGGCCGGAGGGACACCTCAGCAATCTGCTACAGCGATGGCCATAGCACTCAAAAACTTGCTGGGTCTAGTATGTGATCCGGTTGCTGGTCTGGTTGAAGTTCCGTGTGTGAAGCGGAATGCGATGGGAGCAGCGATTGCCATGGTAGCTGCGGATATGTCGCTGGCTGGTATTGCGAGTGCGATTCCTTGCGATGAAGTGATAGAAGCGATGTATCGGATTGGTCAAGTGATGCCGGTTGCACTGCGAGAGACCGCACAAGGCGGACTTGCCGACACCCCTACAGGACGACGGCTGAAGACAGAGATATTAAAGGGTGAGCGGAATTAAAAACCCGTCAAGGGTGATTCTATGATGAGAACCGTTGCCGTAGGCTATCCTAAGGTCATCTGAC
Source organism: Paenibacillus motobuensis (assembly GCF_039521865.1). Lineage (NCBI taxonomy): Bacteria > Bacillati > Bacillota > Bacilli > Caryophanales > Paenibacillaceae > Paenibacillus > Paenibacillus motobuensis. The sequence continues at coordinate 123,975 of NZ_BAAACX010000007.1, forward strand.
CTTGTGTGATAGCCTTTGATCATTGTTGGCGTAATGGTTCTGTAACCTCTTCATCTTGTCATTCTTTATGATTAGAGATAGTCAGCTTTATGAATTTAGAATTGAATGGTGATGACATGAGAATACATCGAATGATCAGTGTGTTGATATTAAGCGGAATAGTCTTATTCCTTAGTGGCTGCAGCCTTAGCAGTACGCCTTTTCAACTACTTCAGCCTCCTATCGAGTCTCAGCAGCAGTCTAATATTAGGCAGGAAGTATTGCAGCAACTACCGCCCCATTCCAAGCTGGTGATCCCGGATAACGGGCCATACGGGGCGACCGCCATATTTATTAAGGATATTATAGGAGACGGCAATCGGCAGGTTATTGCCTTCTTTACGAATGAATCCGATGAATTTGAGTATGGGTATATCGTATTAAGGGAGGATAACGGCAAATGGGAACGGTTGGATCAAGTGACGGTCCCGAGCCGCGGTATCGATTTCTTTCAGATCGCAGATCTGGATGGGGACGGGCGCAAGGAGATTATCACCGGATGGAAAGGTGGAGTACGCGGACGCAATGAGCTGCAAATCCATTCGGTGAATCATGAGGACAAGCTCGAACTGGACGGAGATATGCTGTATACGAAGATCCTTGTTACAGATCTTGATAGCAACAATAAACCGGAGCTATTCAACCTGTCCTGGGACTCTGAGAAAATGGTGGCAGAAGCGGCGTTATATGATTTTCATGATGGCCAGATGGTCAAGCAAACGGCGGTTGATCTAGACGGCGCCATTAACGGCTATGCCCAGGTTGTTACCGGCAAAGTAAATGAAGAACGGCAGGGAATCGTCATCGTGGCCGATATCGGCGCTCACTCTTCTTATACTTCGATGCTGATTAAGGAGCAAGGTAAGTTAAAGGATGTACTTAATGTCGATCCGCTCAACCCGGAATTTTCCAATGCACAGACGACCTTGAGCGAAGATGTCAACGGAGACGGAATTCTGGAGATTGACCGGATGAAGGAGCCTCCGGGAACAGAGGATATCCCTTACTCGGATATGCCGTTCATTCATGAGTGGATACAGTGGACGCCACAAGGCAAGCTGAAGCCCGTGATGGACAGCTTCTATAGCTTTGAGAACAATTATCGCTTCGATCTGCCAGTGCGTTGGACCGATCAGGTAACACTGCAGTACATCGGCGACAATAAGGAGGGCATCTCGTTCAGACCCCTGCGAAACCCTGAGATATCGCTCCTGGAGATCAAAATGGTGCCCATGTCCGGCAAGAGTCAAGAAATTGAAAAATGGAAGAAAGCAGGTTATCAATTTGTCTCCTTGCGCGAAGGCAAAGACAAGTGGATTGTTGGGATATTCCCGGAGAGTTTGAATGAATATCCGAGTGCGATTCAATCGTTGGCTATTTCGGTGAAGGAACTGGTCAGCGGTTTTAAGGATACGAAATTTTGAGGCACTGTTGGAGGTTGTACAGATGAAAGTAATGATTGTGGAGGACGAGCGCCCGATCCGTAATTTTGTGCGCATCAACTTGAAACGGAGGGAAATCGTCGTCGTTGAGGCGGAAACCGGCGAGGAGGCGATGGAAGCTGTAGAGAGAGAAAAGGACATTGACATAGCTCTGCTTGACATTCAATTGCCCGCGATTAGCGGGCTTGATGTATGTAGAATGCTTAGACGCTCTTTTCCTAAAATGGGCATTATTATGCTCACTGCTCTAACACAGGAGGAAGACTTGGTGGCGGCACTTGAGATGGGGGCCGATGATTATATATGCAAGCCTTTCAGTCCAACGGAACTGATGGCCCGGATTAATGCGCTCTATCGAAGATTGCATCCTGTAGCGTATGAAATGGGGGGACAGCTTCAGTCGGGCATCTTTACGTTATCGTCCAAAGAACGAAAGGTATGGAAGAATGAGGTAGAGGTGGATCTGACACCAACCGAATATGCGTTAATGAAAATGTTCCTGGAGAATACGGATGCCAGCCTCAGCAGGGATGATATCCTCAACGCGGTATGGGGACAGGATTATACAGGAGAAGTGAAGACGGTAGACGTACATATGCGGCGTCTTCGCAACAAGATCGAAGATGATCCTTCCCATCCAGGCTGGATTCATACGGTTTGGGGACATGGTTACAAGTGGAGTTCGCAGCATGAAGAGCATTAAGAGCAAGTTATTATTAAGCCATTTCTTTATTATCATGCTCGTTACAACCTTGTTCTCAACGCTCTTCCTGTATGGTGTTCATCGGTATTATTACCAGGGGGCGAAGGAGGCGTTCGCGGAACGGGTTGACATTCTGTCTGCGTATTACAATAAATTCATTAATAATGAGACGCTTCGTGAGAAGGCAACGGAAATCTTTCAACAGCTTCCTACAGCTGACTATATGAATATTCAGGTGCTTGATCTGTCTGGAAAAGTATTGATGAACGCCAATGGCTTTGAACAGGAGGGGAGATTGTCCTCTCCTGATATTGCCGGGGCTATCCAGGCCGGAGAAGGGTCATGGACTGGTAGATTGGAGCAAGGCGGAGAGCATCTGATGGCTTATAGCTACGCGCTATACCGTGAGGATAGTGTTGTCGGCGTCGTCAGGTTCGTCACATCCCTGTCGGCGATTGACAAGCTGTATAAAGAGATCGTTCTTGCCACACTGGCACTTAGTCTAGGTATTATTGCAGCCTCCTTCATTGTCAGTCTATTTCTGTCCAGTAGAATGGTTGGGCCTCTGTTCGAGCTTCGCCGCGTAGCCAACGCGTATATCAAAGGGGATTTCCATGTCCGATCCGAGAATCGGCAGCACGATGAGATTGCTGTGCTTGGACAAACGATGAATGTGATGGCCGAAGAGATTTTAAAGACGGACAAGCTGAAGCATGAGTTCATTTCCACGGTGTCTCATGAATTACGGACACCATTGACTTCTATTCAAGGCTGGTCGGAGACGCTGCTGACGGGAGATATGGAGGATAAGGAAGAACTGCTCGATGGGTTGCAGACGATTCGAGATGAAGCGAAGCGATTGAATGGCATGGTCAATGATTTATTGGACTTCTCCAAGCTCCAGGCGAAGCATCTGGAGATGCACCCGACGCGGTGGAATGTAGGGGAATTGCTTAGTGAATTGAAGGTGCAATTCTCGGCCCATCTTGATCTGAAGGGGGTTACACTGCGGACGGAGTATGACACTAATGCCGGATACATTACCGCAGATCGCAATCGGATGAAGCAGGTGCTTATTAATCTGCTCGACAATGCGATCAAATTTTCACATGAAGGTGGAGAGGTATTGCTTAGAGCGGAGCGGCTTGAGCAGGAGCTGCAGCTTGAAGTGGTCGATGAGGGCGAGGGAATTGCTCCAGCTGATTTGGAGAAGATGATGACAAAATTTTTCAAAGGTAAGAGCAAGCAGTCCGGCAGCGGAATTGGACTCGCTCTGTCTAAGGAGATCGTTGAACTGCACGGGGGGAGCATGAGTATGGACAGCGAATTACATAAGGGTACTACGGTTACCATCATTTTGCCTTTGGATTCGTCGGTTCTGATGTAAGCTGTTGTTAATTTGTAACGAACTCTTCTGTCAGCCCTGTTACGATAGATTCACAGGAAGATTAGCCCAGTTTAGTGGTAGGGTGTTACTAGCAAATTCAGGCTAACTTCAAAATCTAGAGTTAACTTACTCATGACTGAAAGGGCGATGGAAATGAAAACATGGATGACTAAAAAATCGATGATTGCTTTGGGAGTGGCTGGTGGCTTGCTGATCAGCGGTGCGGGTGTTACCCAGCTGGCACATCCGGTGCAAGCGGCTCAAGGAGTTGCACCTTCCGCCAAGAGCGTGGTTGAGGCGGCAATCTCGAACGGGCAGGAACAGAAGTTTACTATTAAGACGAAGACTCTCACTTCGAATAGCCCTTACTTGAAGGCTCAGGTGAAAATTCCAGTCGTTGAGGGCTTGAAGGATACACAATATGGCCTGGAAATGAATGATATTATTGAACGCAATGCGGATAAAGCGATTCAAGAGTGGGAGAAGCTGGCTGCGGAAGGAGCCAAGGAAGCGAAAGAGAATAAATATGAATTCCGTCCGTATGAATTGTATATCGACTATGAAGTGAAGTCAGACGGCTCTGCTGCTGCTAATCCGCAGCAATTGCTCTCATTCGTAGTTACTCAAGAGGGCTTCAGCGGCGGAACTTCGGCACCAGTTCAATATTTCTATAATGTATGGAATAAAGCCGAGGCTGAACGCGTTACCTTGGAAGAATTGTTCGGAGCGAATTATAAGAATGTATTGGACAAGCAAATCCGTGAGCAAATGGCGAAGCAGCCAGAGAATTACTTCTCCGATGAGTTCAAAGGAATCGATGCCGGGCAAGAGGAAGATTTCTATGTGAAAGACGGCAAAGCAGTGATCGTATTCCCTAAATACTCGATCGCACCAGGTGCTGCAGGAACACCGGAATTCAGTATCGCCCTTACCGCCAAAGGTGGAGATAATGAAGCTGCAAAGGCAAGTGTTGTCATCAACAAGAGCGATTATTATACTAACAAAAAAGGGCAGGTTATGATTCCATTGCGTTCCACAGCTGAGGGCCTTGGCTTCAAGCTAACCTGGAATGCAAAAGAGAAAAGAGCAGACCTGACCAAAAATGCCGTATTTACATCATTTGAGCTCGGTAAAGATCAATATTTCTTCAACAAGGTAGCCCCGTTCTCCCTTGGTGCGGCTCCAGAGCTGCATAACAAGAATATGTATGTTCCTGTGGAATTCATAAGCAAAGTACTTCAAGGTACTATCGAAGTGGCAGAGAATGGAGCGATTAACGTAACGCATAAATAATTAAATCAGATTGATAAACATATCCAGGCAAGGTTAGAAATGAAAATATAGAGCAGTCTCAAATAAAAATATATATTGAGATTGCTCTTTTCTTATTTGTTGGATTTATTTCTAGTAGTCTTTGCATCAAATGAGATATCTTCTGAATGAGCGGTTGGTCTGATAAAAAATACAATCAGGAACTTGAAATTTGTCCCTAATTTGAGTATCATAATATTGGTTATTAGCACTTGAATATGTCGAGTGCTAATACATAGAAGAATATGTCTATGATTTCATTACAACATATTAATAAGGAGGCTATTTCTCATGATTAGACCATTAGGTGAACGTGTATTGGTAGAACCAATCGAACAAGAAGAAACGACGGCTTTCGGCATCGTGCTTCCAGATACAGCCAAGGAAAAGCCGCAAGAAGGCAAAGTTGTAGCCGTAGGTAGCGGCGCATTGAAGGATGGCGTTCGTGTTCCTCTGGAAGTGAAGGAAGGCGACCGCGTGTTGTACTCCAAATATGCGGGTACTGAAGTGAAATATGAAGGCAAAGAGTATTTGATCATGAAGGAAAGCGACATCCACGCGATTGTCGGTTAATAGGCCTTTCTCGGTCAATTCGGTCACGCTCTAATATACTTAAGGAGGAATCGTAACGATGGCAAAAGTAATTAAATTTAGTGAAGAAGCACGTCGCGCAATGCTTCGTGGTGTAGATACTTTGGCTGATGCAGTAAAAGTAACACTTGGACCAAAGGGCCGCAACGTTGTATTGGAGAAGAAATTCGGCAGCCCGTTGATCACCAATGACGGTGTAACAATCGCGAAGGAGATCGAGCTGGAAGATGCATTTGAGAACATGGGTGCTCAGCTCGTAAAAGAAGTAGCGACGAAGACAAATGATGTCGCTGGTGACGGTACGACGACAGCAACTGTACTTGCACAAGCGTTGATTCGTGAAGGCTTGAAGAACGTAACGGCAGGCGCTAGCCCAATCGGTCTTCGCAAAGGGATCGACAAAGCCGTGAAAGTAGCGGTTGAAGAGCTGCAAAAGATCTCCAAGTCGATCGAAGGCAAGCAATCGATCGCTCAAGTAGCTGCGATCTCTGCAGCAGACGAAGAAATCGGCGAACAAATCGCAGAAGCGATGGAGAAAGTGGGCAAAGACGGTGTTATCACGGTTGAAGAATCCCGCGGCTTCTTGACGGAGCTTGAAGTGGTCGAAGGTATGCAATTCGACCGTGGCTATGTATCTCCATACATGATCACAGATACTGATAAAATGGAAGCAGTTCTCGATAATCCATACATCTTGATCACCGACAAGAAGATCAGCAGCACGCAAGAAATCTTGCCGTTGCTTGAGAAGATCGTACAACAATCCAGACCACTGCTTGTTATCGCTGAAGATCTCGAAGGCGAAGCACAAGCGATGCTGATCGTGAACAAACTGCGTGGCACGTTCAACGCGGTAGCTGTTAAGGCCCCTGGCTTCGGCGACCGTCGTGAAGCAATGCTGCAGGATATCGCCGCTCTGACTGGTGGCCAAGTGATCACGGAGAAGCTCGGCCTGGATCTGAAGAGTACAACCATCGATCAGCTTGGTAATGCACGCCAAGTTATCGTTACGAAAGAGAACACAACGATCGTGGACGGCAGCGGCGACAAAGCCGATATCGATGCTCGCGTGAACCAAATCCGTGCGCAACTGGAAGAGACGACTTCCGAGTTCGACAAGGAGAAACTGCAAGAGCGTCTGGCTAAACTGGCTGGCGGCGTAGCGGTGATCAAAGTTGGCGCAGCAACAGAAACGGAATTGAAAGAACGCAAGCTTCGCATCGAAGATGCCCTGAACGCAACACGCGCAGCGGTTGAAGAAGGGATCGTATCGGGTGGTGGCGTAGCGCTCGTGAACGTATATAACGCAGTCGCAGCACTTGACCTGAGCGGCGACGAGAAGACAGGCGCAAGCATCGTGCTTCGCGCACTGGAAGAGCCAGTTCGCACGATCGCGGCGAATGCGGGTGAAGAAGGCTCCGTTATCGTAGAACGCCTGAAGAAGGAAGAAGTCGGCGTAGGCTACAACGCAGCTACTGGCGAATGGGTGAACATGTTCGATGCAGGTATCGTTGACCCTGCGAAGGTAACACGTTCCGCTCTGCAATATGCGGCATCCGTAGCAGGCCTGTTCCTGACTACTGAAGCGGTAGTCGCTGATAAGCCGGAACCAGCTGCACCAGCTGCTCCAGACATGGGCGGCATGGGTGGAATGGGCGGCATGATGTAATAAGGCCGACGAAGCCTGAAGCATCAAGGGTTTCCTGAATAGGAAACCCTTGATGCTTCACGATTTACTTGCATTGGTTGAATAAGAGGCTCCTCATAAAGTTCACGGGACTTGTGGGGGGCTTCTTTGCATACTGTTTTATCCATGAGGTTCATACTCTCTTCCCCATGTGCATATATTTAGTTTCGTGATACAACGTTTAATCTGAATTATCCTTAATTTTGATTTCCCCGATTTGACTCAGTTTTGAATTCCTTCCGCTAAGCAATCCCAAACTCCATTCGAGTTTTATCCAATTCGTTCGCGTTGATCAGATATCAACTGTGCCAGTGAGAAGCGTGTAAATGAGTTTCTACCTCGCTTCTTACATACATGGATTCATAGGTATTGATACACTCCAAAATCCCCAAGTAGCTTGTAAATTCGCATTCTACACCATCGGGCGTTCTTCTATCATTCTGGTAATTTGGAATGCGATTACATAGATTTGTAAATGAAAGGAGAGATGTCACGTACTCCTCAGGTTTGACGAACCTTCAACTAATATAAGCGGAGTGTGATCAGAATTGAGAAAAGTCAAAAAAGTTAGTGCGATCTTGCTTCTTGTCATCATCATGGTATTCACAGCCGTACCATTAACCGCCCTAGGTGCTGCACCCTGGGAACCTAATACTACTTATAAAACAGGTGATATCGTCACCTATGGAACAGATATTTACCAATGTGTACAAGGACATACCTCTCTCGTTGGATGGGAACCACCAAACGTTCCTGCACTTTGGAGCAAACAATCAGCCCCTGCTGATACGGAGCCGCCGACAGCACCTACCAATGTATCAGCCAGTAACGTGACCAGCAGCTCGGTTACATTAACATGGACGGCTTCAACAGATAATGTGGGTGTTTCGGGTTACAATGTGTACAACGGTTCTGCGCTTGCCGGTTCTTCAGCAACGACTTCCTACACAGTCACGGGACTAAGCGCTAGTACTGCCTACACGTTCACTGTCACAGCGAAAGATGCTGCCGGCAATTTATCTGCAGCCAGCGCACCAGTCAACGTCACGACAGGAGCGCCTGTTGTAGACACGGAGCCGCCAACAGCACCTAATAACCTAACAGCACCTACAGTAACTACAAGCTCGGTATCCCTAAGCTGGACCGCCTCGACAGACAACATCGGCGTCACAGGCTACGATATTTATAATGGCACGACGCTGGCAGGCTCCTCGAATACAACTTCCTACACGGTAACAGGCTTAACTGCGAACACTTCTTACACTTTTACAGTGAAAGCAAAGGATGCAGCAGGTAATGTTTCCCCTGCTAGTAATGCGCTCACCGTTACCACCCTTTCTCAAAACTCAACCCAATATGAGATCATTGGTTACTTCCCAAGCTGGGCTGCTTACGATACACCTTCCTTTACCCCTTCCAATATTGACCCCACAAAAGTAACTGTTATCAACTATGCTTTCCTGGATATTTGCTGGAACGGAAAGCATGGAAATCCTTCCCAAAGCCCTGATAACCCTAATCCCAACACATGGACCTGTCAAAACAGCAATGGCACTGCCAATAATGCACCGAACGGTTCTATCGTGCTTGGAGATCCATTTACCGACGGTACGGCCGATGGCGGATACAACCAATTAGTTACCATAAGACAGCTTAAAAACACCAATCCCAATCTTAAATTGTTCGCCTCTGTCGGCGGTTGGACCTGGTCCAATCAATTCTCCAACACGGCGAATGACCCGGTAACCAGAGGCAACTTCGCTACTTCTGCCGTGAACTTCCTGCGTCAGTATCAATTCGATGGAATCGACATCGATTGGGAATATCCGAACAGCATTGGCGTACCTTGCGCATCAGGTCAAACATGCCAACGTACAGCTGACAAAGCGAACTATGTTCTGCTGCTGCAGACGCTACGTCAGGCCCTGGATACAGCCGGGCAGCAAGATGGTAAGCACTATTATATTACGATCGCTTCCAGCGCAAACTCCAGCTTCCTTGCCGATGCAGGCGGCACCAACAACTGGCTGTCTAACGCCGCACAGTATTTGGACTGGATCAACATCATGACCTATGACTACTATGGTCCATGGGACGCTACAAGCGGTATCGTATCGCCATTGTACAATGACCCGGCCAACACGAATGGCAACAGTCAATTCAACATTAATTCCACGGTAACTAACTATTTGAACAAGGGCATCTCTGCCAATAAACTAACCATAGGTGAACCGTTCTATGGATACGGCTGGAAGGGATGTAACGCGGGTCCCAATAACAACGGATTGTATCAAAGCTGTAACGGTGAAGCGACAGGCGGTTCCGACGGCTCGACATATGACTTCGCCTTCATGCAAAACACGGGCCTGTTATCCGCTGATTCTACGGGTAAATATACCGTGGCTGGCCAAGGTTATACCCGCCATTGGAACAGTGTGACGCAGACTCCATTCCTCTACAATCCTTCTACGAAAATCTTCATTACGTATGATGACGAGCAATCCATCCATTTGAAAAATGAGTTTATCAAAACCAAAGGATTACGCGGCGCGATGTTCTGGGAATTAAATGCGGATAGAAACCGCACTTTGCAGTCCGTCGTATCCAATGACTTACCTCATTAATAGATAAGATAGGGCTTTCTCCAGAAGTAGAATCTCTGCTTTCTAGGGAAAGCTCTATTTGTGTTATTCTGTCTTCGGTCGAATATTTGGGGCTTTTGTCGATACATCAGGGACTTCTTAACCATGATTCAACTTGGAAAGTTTGGTAACATACGTAATTATACATAACTTTGATTTATTTCTAGAGAGGACATCTAATGCACAAAGTAAAAATCATGGGTACAGGTAAATATATCCCTGAGCATAAAGTAGATTCGGCTGAGCTGGATCAGGTGCTGCAGTTGCCGAGGGGATGGGCGGAGAAAAAGTCGGGTGTCAAAACACGCTATTACGCGAAGGGAGAACATGCTTCATCTATGGGAGCGAAGGCAGCCCTGCAAGCTCTAAGCGATGCTTCATTGGAGCTGGATGAGATCGATGCGATTGTTTGCGCAAGCGGTACGATGGAACAGCCGATTCCATGTACAGCGTCCCTGATCCATCAAAAACTAGCACCTTCTAGGCCGATCCCGGCATTTGATATTAATTCAACCTGCCTAAGCTTTGTTACGGCTTTTGATATTGTGTGCAAATGATTGCGGGCGACGAAGACTTTGCTGCCATTCATACCGAGAGATGGAAGCGGCAAAATGATTGCAATCAGCAGTGTGAGCGGATTTTTTGGTTTTCCAGGGATGTCTGCATATGCGTCTTCGAAATTTGCACTGGAGGGCTGGGGTGAAAGTCTGCGGCTGGAGCTGCTAAATGAGGGGATATGGGTGTCACTCGTTCAGCCAGCTGCCTATCAGACAAAGATTTGGGAGCGAGGACTGGAGAAAGTTGCAGAGCAGCAGATCGAGAATGCTTTTCAGGAAAATTTAGTAAAAGAAGCGATGAAATCTAGAGATAACGGGGCTGATCCCCGGGAAGTTGCCAGATTAGTCGCGCAAATTGCCCAAAAGGCGAGACCGAAATTTCGCTATCCCGTCGGCAAGGGGGCCAAGGCTCTAGCTATCGGAAAACGGTGGATGGCCTGGAGCTGGATTGAAGGATATGTCTATCGCTTCTTAAAAGGGAGGATAGCCAAATGACCAACAAACTGCGTGTACTGCAATGGTATATGAGAACAAAGTATTTTCGTCGCTTTCGCGACGAGCGGGCATTAATGGAATGGCAAGAGCGTCAGTTGAAAAGGCATTTGCGCTTTATCAGCGACTATTCTCTTTTTTACTCATACTATTTGCAACTGCCTTCTACAAATGGCTATTCCGCTAAAGAATTGCTTGCATCTCTGACGCCGATTGATAAAAGAGTGATGATGGATCACTTTGATACATTGAATACCGTCGGGATTCAGAAGGAGGAAGCGTTCAAGTTGGCGCTATCGAGTGAAGAGACGCGGGACTTCTCGCCGCGAATGGGGACTATGACGATAGGGATGTCCTCCGGAACTTCAGGGAATCGCGGGCTCTTCCTCGTGTCCGATGACGAACAGAGCCAATGGGCGGGAATTATTCTAGCCAAGTTACTACCGCACGGGTTGTTGGCAAAAGAGCGAATCGCTTTCTTTTTACGGGCTAATAGCAATTTATATAATTCCGTTCAATCCGGAAAAATTAGGTTTCACTTTTATGACTTGCTCCATTCCTTGCAGTAGCATGTAGATAACCTGCAGCAGTTGCAGCCGACCATCCTCGTTGCACCGCCTTCGATGTTAAGAATGTTGGCTGTGCAGCAGGCGGAGTCGAAGCTGACGATCGCTCCTCGTAAAGTCATTAGTGTTGCTGAAGTGCTTGATCCGCTGGATGAGGAGTTTATCGGTCGACAGTTTAGACAGACTGTCCATCAGGTCTATCAATGCACCGAAGGGCTTCTGGGAACGACATGCGAGCATGGGACATTGCATTTGAACGAGGATTTGCTCTATATCAAGAGGGAGTACGTGACAGCAGACAGGAAGAAGTTTATGCCGATTGTAACGGATCTGTTCCGTTCTTCTCAACCGAATATTAATTATCGGCTTAATGATATTTTGACGCTCCGGGAAGATCCATGTCCTTGCGGATCACCACTAACGGCCATCTCCCAAATTGAAGGGCGTAGTGATGATATATTTAAGTTTCTATCATCTAGTGGAGAGGAGAAGGTATCTATTTTCCCGGGCTTTATTCGGCAGAGCATTTACTCGAGCTCGGACAGGATCGACGAATACAAGGTGCTTCAGCACCCGTCCCATGATTTAGAGGTGCAGATACAGGTAGACGGGAACGCTCCAATTCAAGAGGATGCTATTACTGCATCATTGGCAAGAACAATTCGTTCGCATGGCGGCGTCATTCCGAATATTTATTTTAAGCCATATGAACCGCATCAGGGGGTGACGAAGCTTAAGAGAATCGAGCGCCTATAAGGTTGTAAGCACTTATTGTGAAATGTGTGCTAATTGGAAGGAAATGGCCTTTTGCAGATCACCCAGGCTTAGTTCGACCTGATAGCCAATTTTGCCTGCACTGAAAATAATCGTCGGATAAGCGGCGGCTGATGCATCGATCGTCGTGGTGAGGCTCTTCTTCATCCCGATCGGAGAACAGCCTCCGTGAATATATCCGGTAATCGGCAGCAAATCCTTCGATTTGATCATCTCAATCGATTTCTCCTTAACCGCATGCGCAGCTTTTTTCAATTCAAGCTCCTTGGCAACCGGGATCATAAATACGTAGTATTTCTTCGACTTTCCGATGGTGACCAAGGTCTTGAATACATGATCCGGATTCTGCCCCAAAGTCTCGGCCACCTCGGTACCACTGACCGCATCCGTACCCGCGTAGCTGTAACTTCGATATTCCACCTTTAGCTTGTCCAAGATTCTCATGACATTCGTCTTGAATTCCATCATTTACCACCCTATATATTTTGTCTTCGTTAATTTGTGAGCATACTGTCCTACTATCATACCAAATCTAGCTCTAAGGGTGAAAAGTAGTCCTTCCCTCATGAGTTTTTATTCACATAGTCGATTATGATACACTGGATCTAGAGATAGATATACGAGAATCGGCGTTATCGATCGCTTCGTTAGGATGATAAAGGGAGTGGGCATATGGCATTCGTAGTGATCAAGGATGAGTACAAGCGTTACCAAATGGGCGAGACAACGATTGTTGCCAATGACGGCATCAATTTTGAGATCGAAAAGGGTGAATTTGCGGTTATTGTTGGCCCCAGCGGTGCCGGGAAATCAACAGTACTGAATATTCTCGGCGGGATGGATACGGCAGATGAAGGCCAGGTGCTTGTTGACGGGACAGATATTGCCAAGTTTAACCGTAAAGAACTTACTGGCTATCGCCGTAATGATGTCGGCTTCGTGTTTCAATTTTATAATCTGGTGCCGAACTTAACGACAAAGGAGAATGTAGAGCTAGCAGCGCAAATCTCCCCTCGGGCTCTTGATGCCGAGCAGGTGCTGCGTGATGTCGGGCTTGGCGAACGACTGAACAACTTTCCGGCCCAGCTCTCCGGTGGGGAGCAGCAGCGGGTGGCGATTGCCCGGGCATTGGCGAAACAGCCCAAACTGCTTCTATGCGATGAGCCTACGGGTGCGCTCGATTACAATACAGGCAAGCAGGTGCTGAAGCTGCTGCAGGATACTTGCCGCAATACGGGAACAACAGTTATTGTCATAACGCATAATTCGGCGATCACACCAATGGCGAATCGGGTCATTGAAATTAACAATGCCAAAGTACGCAAAATGGTCACGAACCCGAGTCCGGTCTCTGTAGACGATATTGAGTGGTAAGGAGCTGTACAGCATGCAGAAAAAAGCGCTATGGAAAGATATTTTCCGGGAAATATGGCGAACAAAGGCAAGGTTTCTGTCGATCTTTGCGATCATCATGCTCGGTGTCGGCTTCTTTGTAGGGATCAAGGCGACTGGACCAGATATGCTGGATACCGCTGAGAATTATTATGAGCAATTAAATTTGATGGATGTAAAAGTCCAGACGACGTATGGGTTGAAGTCAGTCGATATCGATACACTAAAGAAAGTACCTGACGTGGAAACAGTACAGCCTGGCTATAGTTCGGATGTATTCCTGGACGATAGCGGCCTAATCGCAAATATTCGCTCTTATCAACCAGATAATACCATCAATCGTTATCTGATCACCCAAGGAAGATTGCCTGAGACCTCGGGAGAAATTGCGCTCGATAAGAGCGGGAAGACGAAGCACTACAAGTTAGGTGATACAATTACCTTTACGAATCCTGATACTGAAGTTGATTTGAATGATACATTTCATACACTGAGCTACAAGGTGGTTGGCTTTGTACAAAGTCCGCAGTACATTAATACGATCGGACGAGGGACGAGCCAAATTGGCAAAGGAACGACCGATGTATTCGGTGTGATTCCTGAACAGGATTTCAATATGTCTGTTTATACAGAAGCCTATATGACCTTCAAGGATAGCGCAGGATTACGCTCCTATTCTGATGAGTATGCGGATCGGATCGAAGCGCATACGAAGGCAGTTGAGCAGGCGTTGACGGGGATGCCGGAGGAGCGTCTTAGCGAGGTGCGTGAGGAAGGACAGGCCAAGCTAGATGAGGCGAAGCAGAAAATCACTGATGCCAAGCAGCAGCTTGCTGATGCCGAGAAGAAGCTTAGCGATGCCAAGCTTAAGCTGGATGAAGGCGAGGTCAGCTATCAGGAAGGCATGGACAAGCTGCAATCCGAGCTGGCCAAAGGCCAGGATAAACTGGATAAAGCGGCTAGGGAGCTTGATCAAGGCCGGGCTCAGCTGGCCCAGAATAAGCAGAAAATAAGTTCCGGACAGGCGAAGCTACAGGAAGCTCGGGAACAATTGGATGTCCAGAAGAAAGAGATCCAGCCGAAGCTGGCGGGAGGACGAGAGCTTGCCGGATCACTGCAGCCGATTGCTGCGATTCCTCCGGACAGCATTCCGCAGTCACAGCGAGATCAACTCGTTGCTGGCACCAAAGCGGCCGATCCCGCTCTAGGACAGGCCGTCGCTGGATATATGGCGGGTGAGGTGGACGCCGCTGCATTGAAACAAGCAGTAGGCGCATTCGAGCAGGGCCTGAATCAGGCGGAACGGCAGCTGGAAGCGGCTGAGAAGGAGCTGAATTCCAAGGCGAAGGAGCTCGAGTCCGGGGCTGCACAGCTGAAGGCTGCAGAGAAGAAGCTGGCTCAAGGAGAGCTGGACTGGAAGCAAGGGAAGGAAGAACTGGCCAAGGCCAAGCAAGAAGGAGAGGCCAAATTGGCTAAAGCGAAGGCGGATTTGGATCAAGGGCGCCGCGATTATGAGGAGGGCCTTCGCACCTACCGCGAGGAGAAGCAGGACGCTGATGCAAAGATTGCAGATGGTGAGCGCGATCTGACCAAAGGACAGCAGAAGCTGGATGAGCTGAAG
Source organism: Paenibacillus motobuensis (assembly GCF_039521865.1). Taxonomy (NCBI): domain Bacteria; kingdom Bacillati; phylum Bacillota; class Bacilli; order Caryophanales; family Paenibacillaceae; genus Paenibacillus; species Paenibacillus motobuensis. The sequence continues at coordinate 139,179 of NZ_BAAACX010000007.1, forward strand.
CAACCTAAGGTCTACGTGTGGGATCGTGATTCAAATCCCGGTTATACCGAGTTTGAGGATAATGCCGAGAGGCTGGCCTCGATTGCCAAGGCATTTCCGGTATTTTTCTTCCTCATCGCCGCCTTGGTCAGTTTGACGACGATGACGCGGATGGTCGAGGAGCAGAGATTGCAGATCGGGACGTTAAAAGCGTTAGGCTATAGCAATGGCGATATTATGAGGAAGTTCCTCGTCTACGGTACGCTAGCAAGTGTATTGGCGACAGGCGCCGGTCTTGCAGTGGGATTTACACTATTTCCAACGATCATCTATAATGCATACGGCTCGTTGTACAATTTGCCGGAGGTTCGGCTTAATTTCTACCTCAGCTATAGTCTGGTGTCCTTGATCGTTGCTGTGTTATGTACGACGGTGACGGCCTTCACGGCGGCACGCGTGGAGCTGCGCAGCGGCGCTGCAGTGCTGATGCGACCGAAAGCTCCTAAGAGCGGATCGCGCATCTTCCTGGAGCGGATTCCGATAATATGGCGGCAGCTTAATTTCACTGGCAAAGTGACGGCACGGAATCTTTTCCGCTATAAACAGCGGATGTTCATGACGGTATGCGGCGTGGCGGGTTGTACAGCGCTTATCCTGACCGGATTCGGACTCAAAGACTCTATCCGGGATATCGCTCCGCTGCAGTATGGCAAGATCATGAAGTATAATGCGGCAGTCGTTTTTAAAGATGAGTCTAGTCCTGCTGGGGAAGCATCCTATCATAAGCTTATCGAGGATACCCCGGGAATCACAGGCATGCTTAATGTGTCCCAGGAAGTGATGCAGACCGTTCGCAAAGGAGTCAATAGTCAGGATATTCATCTATTCGTTCCTGAATCTACAGAGCATTTCTCTGATTTTGTGGTGTTAAGGGAGCGAGGACAGAAGCAGATCCTGGATTTACCGGATGACGGAGCGATTGTTACTGAGAAGCTGGCTAAGTTATTCAATCTGCATATCGGTAGTAAGTTGGTTATTCAGAACAACAGTAATGATACCTTTGAATTGAAAGTAGCGGGCATTACCGAGAACTACACTATGCATTATGCCTACATGACCCCGCGTTATTATGAGAGCATCTTCGGCAAGCAGCCAGAGTCGAATATCGAGTTGATTAATTACAGCAACCATGAGCCCTCGTTCGAGGATCAGTTCGGTGAACAATTGACGGCAAATGAGAGGGTAGCTATGGTCAGCTTCACAAGTGGAGTAAGTGGATCGTTCAAGGATACGATGGACAGTATGAATGTGGTCGTCATTGTATTAATTATCTCAGCCGCTGCATTGGCCTTCGTTGTGCTCTATAATCTGACCAATATCAACGTGTCCGAGCGGATTCGCGAGCTGTCGACGATTAAGGTGCTGGGGTTCTATGATCAAGAGGTCACGATGTATATTTATCGTGAGAATATGATCCTGACGGTACTTGGAATTGTAGCCGGGGATTTCCTTGGCATCGTTCTGCACCGTTTCGTACTGAAGACTGCAGAAGTCGATGTGATGATGTTCAGCCCTGCGGTACATTGGTTCAGCTACGGCTATGCCGCAGCGCTGACTCTGCTGTTCTCAGGAATCGTGATGGTTACGATGCATTACAAGCTGAAGCATATCGATATGATTGAGGCTTTGAAATCCGTCGAGTAATTGATCAAGCTCCTTCCCTTCCTCGTATTAGCCGGATTTGGCAGAAGAGGGGAGGAGCTTGTTTAACTTTTATCGTATTCTCATTTTCTTTTAAGCCAATTCTAAGGTTGGGGAGGTAGCATAAAGGTACCCCATAAATGATATATGTGTGAAGGCCCTGCTAATAGCAGGGCCTTCAGTGCGAATACGGATGATTATATTAAAGCGATAGCAAGCAGTGTGAACAGGCTCAAGGTTAAAATATCGGCTCCATAACCGCCAGGATAGAATGCGGAGGTTCTCACTTCGCAACCCTTATCAACACGTAGATAAACGTTATTGTAATCTACATCTACAATCGTTCCTACATAATGCTTTCTGTCTACCGTCAAGATACGGACACGCTTGTTCTTACAGCGCATACAGTTGTAATAGGCTTCCATCAATCAGTTTCTCCTCCTTCTGTAAAAGGCTGTTCAAAAATCTTAATCAGGCCTTTTAAATCACCTCTTAATAAAGTATGAGAAGAATGGCTATCAGTAACGGCTAGTACCCTCATGCATAGGTTATTTTCCATGATTTGAATATTTTAATTTAATTTTCAGGTTGCAGTAAGGTTCTATTAAGGATGCCATGTTACAGTAATGATACTCCCTCTTCTTCATTATATATAAATACACAAAGAAACCATCCCGTGTTTGGGATGGTTTCCTCTTGTTTTAGGGATTGTCTTCAGATATATCGGAGACTTGGGATTGCCTTATTATTTGTTCAAATCTTCAATCGATTTGATATCCACATAGGCGGGAACGACCAGTCCGGTACGAACTCCTGTCATGTTAGCGCCGAGATCTTCAACCTGGTCTTTATACTTGGCCCAATAATCGGCGTGAGTTAATGGGAGCCATGCCGCTGCCATGGCATCTACATCACCACTGGCCACACCAGTCCACATCGGTCCAGCTTCAACCTGAAGTGCTGTAACTTTATAGCCAAGCTTGCTCTCAAGTACGTATTTCAACAGGTTCGTGCTGGCGATTTCAGAATCCCAGGCCACATAGCTAAGCTTAAGCTGTTCTCCATTTACCGGAGTCAGATCTTTTGTCCAGGAATCAACACGGTCGCCATGGCTGTCTGCCCATTCCTTGGCTGCGGCTTCAGGGTCTTTGCCATCCTGGATCGCAGACATGATCTCGCCCATTTCATCTGAGGTCCATTCAAAGCGGTTAAGAAATTCATAGGCTACCGGCTGCTTTTCCTTCAAGCCTTTGCGAGCGATGGTATGAATTTCTTCCGCATCCCCGTATACTTTTTTCGGATCATCGAGGAATTTCAGATCATACTTAGAGAACATCCAGTGTGGTGTCCAACCCGTAATAATGATTGGTTCCTTCTTCTTAATCGACTTATCCAGCATCGCAGTCATGGCCGCGCTTGATCCTTCGACCAGCTTCCAATCCTTCAGATCATATTGCTTGATCGCTTCATCCGTGGCTTTCATAATCCCTGCACCGGGATCAATGCCGATAATTTGATAATTGACTTTCTTCCCGACGGAAGCTGCTTCACCATTCCCAGACGTATTGTTATTCCCGTTCTTATTAGCAGCTTGACCGCAAGCGGACAGCGCGAGCACAGCGGCAAGACCACCGATAAGCAAAAATTTTCTAGATAATTTCATAATTATTCTCCCCTTTTTCTAGTTTTGAATAGGCCTTGTGTGAACCGATCCAGTACGATCGCCAGGATGACGACAGCAAGCCCGGCCTCAAAGCCCTGACCTATCTTCAATTGAGTGACAGCGCGGTAGACTGTTGCGCCGATCCCTTGAGCGCCGATCATGGAAGCGATGACGACCATGGAGAGCGAGAGCATAATGGTCTGATTGACGCCGGTCATCATTGTCGGCATGGCAAGCGGTAACTCAACCTTGAATAGCTTCTGCCAAGAAGTCGAGCCGAAGGCATCTGCCGCCTCAGAGAGCTCTCCGGATACTTGCTGGATTCCCAGTGTAGTCAGGCGAATCGTTGGCGGAATGGCGAAGATCACCGAGGCAATTACACCAGGAACGACTCCTAGACTGAAGAAGGTAACAGCCGGAAGCAAATAGACGAATGCTGGCATCGTCTGCATGAAGTCCAGCAGCGGGAATACGATCCGGTGTGTCGTCTTGCTGTAGGCGCTCCAGATGCCGATCGGAATCCCGATTAGAATCGAGATCAATCCTGAAGTAATAACAAGGCCCAGCGTATTCATCGTCTCTGTCCAATAGCCGAGATTATCAATGAACAGGAATCCGATCGCTGTAAAGAGTGTAAGCGGCCATCGACCGACGAGATAGGCAAGCACGCTTAGAATAGCGATAAATAACAGAGGATGCGGAAGAAGGAACAGACCAGAGAAGAGATTAACGAACCATTCGATGACCGTTGCTAGACCGTCGAAGAATCCACCTAACGTCGTCTCCATCCAATCGACGATACTTTCAATCCAATCCGCAATTGGTATTTTTGGAATATTATCCATTGTCCTTCACCTCCAAGACGCTAATTTCATCGCTAAGCTCACCAGCCAGCGCTCCCAGTACGGCCCCGCGCACGATAACGCCAAGCAATCGATTGTCGTCCGCTACGACCGCAAGCGGCACTTTGGCCGAGCTTGTCACCTCGAACAGATCACCAAGCAATGTATCTGGCGAAACCCGCGGACCATCGGTAATTAGAATGTCCTGCAATCCTTGTCCCGCCTTCAATGCCCTGGAGGCATCTTCGGCGGTAATCACGCCGAGCAGTCGCTTGCCGCGATCGATGACGAACAGGTTGGAAATTCCTCGTTCACGCATTAACTGAAGCGCAACCCGAGGACCGCGATCAAGGGTAACTGTCTCAGGACGGCGCATAACCCGTGAAGCCGTAATGACCTTCGATAGATCCACATCTTCAATAAAGCGTTCAACATAACGGTCGGCCGGCTGTGTCAGCATTTCTTCCGGCGTCCCAAGCTGTACGAGCGCTCCATCCTTCATGAGGGCAATGCGATCGCCAAGCCGCAGCGCTTCGTCCAGGTCATGGGTAATGAAGATGATCGTCTTCTTCATCTTCTCCTGCAGCTCAAGCAACTCATCCTGCATATCGCGGCGGATTAATGGGTCGAGCGCGCTGAACGCTTCATCCATAAGCAGGATTTCCGGATCATTGGCCAGTGCTCTAGCCAGACCGACCCGCTGCTGCATACCACCGCTCAGCTGATCAGGCAATTTATCCTCCCAGCCTTTGAGTCCCACAAGCTCTAAAGCTTGCAGAGCTTTCTGCTTGCGCTCTTCCTTATTGACCTTCTGGATCTCAAGGCCATACTCCACGTTGTGCAATACTGTGCGGTGTGGGAATAACGCGAATTTCTGGAAGACCATCGTAATCTTCTTGCGCCGCACTTCTCTCAGCTGTGCCTTGTTCATCTTCAGCAAATCTTGACCATGCAGCAGGATTTCTCCTGATGTAGGCTCTATGAGTCGGTTCAGCATCCGGACGAGCGTTGACTTGCCGCTGCCGGACAGGCCCATAATGACGAAGATTTCTCCCTTATGGACGCTAAGACTCATTTGGTTAACCCCAACAGTGATTCCTTTTTCTTTGGCCAGTTTCTCTTTGTTATAACCTTGCTCAAGCAGCCGAACGCCTTGTTCGGCATTAGGACCGAACAATTTGCTCAGCTTTCTAATTTCTAGAATACTTTGTTCCATATACTCACCTCTTCAAGTTCCGATAACAGTTCGCTGGGTTCACGAGTTCTTCGCAGCTTTCTGTAATTCGTAACTATTTATTTGCACATATTATTTGCACATAAAGTTAAAACATTGCGATGTGGCGTGCTTAGCTGTTCTATAGTGTAACAAAAGGATAGGAAATTAATCAAAGATAATATCCGTACGTATAGAACGTACAGAAAAAACTGAACGAATAGAATCTTATGAATCCTCCCATATGCTCAAAATTGCGGTATGATTCGCTTCTTTACTTTTGGGCATCCTTTTCTTAAGATAAAAATATCATTTAAGTAAATGTTTAAAATCAGTAAGTTGTATTACACCAAGATAGCTTGATCGGAACGATAGGAGGTTGCAAGCATGAGCTTGGACCAGCTCAGCCCGGAACAACAAACGGCGGTACTTAACGTACGTAAACGGGTTATTGAAGCGATAGGAAGGAATATGAATCTGTATGGAATTCCGTTATCAACGGGACATCTGTATGGGTTGCTCTTTTTTGCTGATAAACCGATGACCCTTGATGAGATGGGAATGGGAATGAAAATGAGCAAGACGAGCATGAGTACAGGAGTAAGAACCTTGCTCGATATGAAGATGGTTAATAAAGTGTGGGAGAAGGGATCTCGCAAAGATTTATATGAAGTGGAGTATGACTGGTATCAGACGTTTACTGACTTCTTCGCGATCAAATGGCGGAAGGCGGTTGAGGGAAACATTCTGGTGCTTAAGCGTTCCATCAAGGAAATGAACAAGTATTTAACTGAGGATATAGATCCAGCATTACGGAGTGTCCTTGAGGAGGATATTCACAAGATGAATGAGGCAGCTAAATACTATAGCTGGCTTGATCGTCTGATTGATGCGATGGAGAACGGTGATATTTACGATCTAGTACCTAAAGAGGAGTAAAATTTGATCTTATCGATTTTATAGGGACTGAAGGACGCATTAAAATAGCCTCGCCTGTGTGGAAAGCTTGATGAATAAGCGTTCTTCACACAGGCAGAGGCTAAATTTATAACCACATAGAGTTACTACATATGATCAATACATGCCGATATCGTCGAGCATAATTTTGCCCCGGTCACCTATGAGTATGAATGAGAGCGACTTAATGCCTTGGTCGGGAGCAAACTCGGGATTGGCACTTACAAACTCAGCCATCGGCAGTTGATATGTCTGAAATATCGCTTCGGTCGGATTGTTATATTTGCCGTCAGACATATGGAGCTCAAGCCAAGGATGGAGCGTAAATTGCACTTCTGATAATGCGGGTAATTCCCGGAATTGAGATAGAGGCAAGCGCGATTTAATGCCGTTCCTGTCCGTAAGCTCGATCTCAATAGCAAAACGGTCCATCTTGGTATTCTCTTCCTCTTGTATCTCATCTAACTCCTTACTCTGATCCGCCAGTGCGAAGGAGAGCATCTCGGGCGATCCGCTGGTCGGCTGCGGTGCTCGATATGGCCAACTCATACTATAGACAGACTCCTCTTGGCTAGGCTGAGTTCTCTCCAAGATTAGAGCGTGATCGCCTTTATTAGATTTACCGCGGTTCTTCGTCTCTGCTTCACGCCATATGATATTCTTGCCTTCGGCAATTCCGTTCTTCGGCAGGGTCTGCCGGTTCGAATCCTCCTCAAACCGTGTCCACACCGTGAAATGACCATCTTCATACTGATTGATATAGGTCGTCTCCGGCATCAAGGAAAGGGCTTCGCGATAATCGCGGAATAGTGGCACATACCGTGTCTGCTCATGCAGCGATGTCTCCATAAAGGCGGATATATACAGTTTAGCGATCATTCTCTGATTTACACCACTTAGGAATTGATTCCTATTCAATAAGATTCCCGTTGGGAAGCTGATATCCCGCAATCCCCAGTCCGTATTGAATTGGCTGTGGTTCGCTCCCTGTACATATAAAGAAGCTTTGAAGAAATCTGTCCCCTTGGTGAAGGAGGAACGATTGTATTGGCGATCTCCATCGAAATCACTGACATCGCCGTCATTAGCCCCTTGAATGGTCAAGTAGTTGATATCTTTCAATTTGGCATTAATACCGTCAACCTTCTTATCGGTTGGGGCAATAGCGGCCAACGCCTTGATATTAAATTCCTTCACGCTATCAAGAGTAGCATCGGATTTGAACCAACTTGCATAATCCGCAGCCATCGCGATCGCTTGCCCACCGCGTGAATGGCCGATCAGGCCGATCCGGTTCATATCAACCTTGCCGAAGAAGGGCGTGCCTGGAGACTGAGCGAAGGTATGGATCTGCTGCAGATGCTTCAGCAGCACCCAGGCTCTTACCTTCATATCATTGTTAGGGATTCCCGTCCAAGCTGAGTAATTCAGAAAATTCTCATCGACAGATACCGCAATAAAACCTCGACTGGCAAGTAGCTCACCCAGATAGGCGTAGCCGGCATCAGAATAATCCTCCATCAAATGGTTGCCATGAACGATTAGAATGAGCGGATAGGCCTCATCGCCACTGCCTTCAGGCATCCAAACGCGGCCATTCAAGGGCAGAGCCTTCTGGTCATATCTGAGATACATCGTGCGATATTTGGACCAATTCGTAATGTAGGCACTGGCATCGACGGATTGAGAGATCAAGTCTGCCTTTGCGCCGAACTCTGGCTGCCAAATATCCTTCCCACTGCCATAATTAAAGGTAGTAACCGCATAGGTTCCAAGCTCCGCTGGATTGTCTATGGTCTGATCCGAATCGGCAACGCTTTGGATCGATTTAGTGCTTCCGCTAACAACCAACCCAATTACGATGCATATACTGAGTGCCCCGATTATTTTCATCCCTGTTCTGAGACGTCTTCCTGTCCAACTACTGTTATAAAGCTTGAAGAGTAGTCCGGTTGTTAGCCCTGCGATGACGCCGACTAACGTGAGAATTACGGCCACAATGATAGAGATTTTGAAGGACTCTTCATTATCGAAAATAAAGTAGGCGGTTCCAAAATCGAATAGCACAGTACCGATAAAAAGACGCGGCACCGGCAATCCGATTAGGGCCAGCAGAACAGCGATCGTATGAGCGACGAGGAACATCCCTATTGTTGCTGTGAAGAGGAACAATAGCAGATCCAGCCCCAGACCGAGTCCGGTCGGCAGGCCGAGCGCAGCAAGAGCAAAAGCGAACATGCCGGCTCCCCAAGGACCGGCAATGCTTATTCTCCAGAAGCGAGTGTCATATTGATACGTCCGCCGGATGCGGCGCATCATTCTTGAACGAAGCGTCGGTTTCCGTAAAGAAAATTCAGTTTGTATTTGTAAATCCATATTTTCTCCCGTCCTTAGATGACATTATTGTAACATTTTTAGTCCGGGAGTTCCAAAGGAGAAAAGATATAATATGCTTCCATTATTTAAGAGGCTGATACTGTCGCTTTCTTAGGTGCTTGTCCGCTTGTTCCCCGTCCTAAACTTCAGGAGGGAATAGATAATCAGAATAAATAGTACTCCCAGGCAGACCCCGATGCTGATACGATTTTGGGCATCGAATATGAACATGAGCGCGATCAAGGACAGACAGAAAATGGTGATCAGAGTGATATAAGGATATCCCCATACCTTGAAGCCAGGTTCATGCGGATAGGTTCTTCTAAGCTTGAACTGAGCCATACAGATACTGATCCATACCAGAATCACGACAAAGCCTGGTACCGCCATCAACAGTCTAAACAGCCCTTCCTGCGTAAGATAGGCGATCATGGAACCAGCAATTAATACGATAGCGCTTAGCTTGAGACTGTTGATTGGAACGCCTTTCTTGGACAGGCGGCCAAGTGCAGCAGGAGCTTCTCCATCCTTGGCCATCGAATGTAGCATCCGCGTTGCTCCGTAAATTCCGGAATTTGCTGCGGACAATACTGCGGTAATGAGAATGAAATTAATAAGGTGGGCCGCACCTTGTAATCCAACAGAAGTCAGTACCTGTACGAATGGACTGGTATGCTCATTCAGACTATTCCACGGAACTAATCCGCAAATAATAAGAATTGGCAGTGTGTAGAACAAAATCACTCTTAAGATGAAGCTTTTTACGACACGAGGCAATACCTTCTCAGCATCCTGCGTCTCCGACAGCGTTAACCCGATCAGTTCTGAACCGCCGTAAGAGAACATGACAACCAGGAGTGCAGAGAAGATGGCTGTCCAGCCATTAGGGAAGAAGCCGCCATTACCAGTGAAATTATGCAGCATCGGCGAGTTCGCGCCAGGGAGGATGCCGAACAGAATGCCTGCTCCAAGCACGATAAAGACAATAATCATGGCAATCTTGATTCCAGCCAGCCAGAATTCGAATTCTCCATAGCCGCCAACACTCATCGTATTAATGATGATAATGAACGCTGCGCAGGCCAGGCTCAACAGCCAGAGAGGAACCTCCGGCATCCAGTATTGCAGGAAGCTTCCGGCTGCGATGATCTCAATTACGCAGACCGACAGCCACATGAAGCAATATAACCAGCCGATAACAAAGGAGAAGCGTTCTCCGAATGCTTCGCGGATAAATTCCTTCATATTTTTTCCTTTATAGATCGTTGCCATTTCAGCGATCGCGCTCATCACGACGAGGAGCAGAAGCCCCGCGAAGATATAAGAGAAGATGACCCCCGGACCCGCGATGCCAACCGTCTCGGCGCTTCCTTTAAATATACCCGTGCCGATTACACCGCCCATGGCCATGAAGCTAATATGGCGCGGAAGCAGCTTCTTCTGCAAGGATGATGGTTCTTCGTTATTTGTGTTGTTCAATGAGAGTCCTCCCAGGTGATGTGATGAAAAAATATATCGAGTCCCATCATACAATAAATTGCGATCCGTAGAAAGTGATATAACACGCGGTAAAAGCATATATTTTTGGCATTTTCCATCTATTTACACGCTCTTATATTAAATTTATAGATGGGTAGCCTTTCATCACCTGTGTGATGATCAGGCTATTTTTTTATCGTATGTTTCTCACAGATCGAGATGCTAGGGGGATCTGTAATTCGCCCATTGATAATTATTATTTTCTTGTTGATAAGTATCACATTTCGTTGATTGGTCAGGTAGTAAACGGTTACACCATTCTCTAAAATGAAATGTAGACGGAGAAATAGATATTGGGGAGGAACTAGTCATGGCACAGCTTTCCGTGAATCAGACGATCAAGTCTGAACCGAAAGGAAAGTTTAAGGCGGGGCTTGTCCGGTTTTACAAGCAGCTTGATTTGCAGCTTATGGTCATACCCGCTTTAATCTTAATTTTTATTTTTAGTTATATTCCGATGTATGGGATTATGATTGCTTTTCAGGATTACAAGATCGGACATAGCTTTTCAAGCAGCCCCTGGGTAGGGATGAAGCATTTTAGTTATTTCTTTAATTCACCTGAATTTGGAAATGTCATGCGCAATACGATCGTGATCAGCTTGCTGAAGTTCTTAATAGGATTCCCGGCACCGATCTTCCTGGCGCTGATACTGAACGAAGTTAGAAAGATGGCATTCAAGCGAGTCGTGCAGACGATCACCTATTTACCGCACTTTATGTCCTGGGTAATTCTTGGCGGCTTGGTTGGCTCCATGCTTGCGGTGGATGGGGGCAGCATCAATATGCTGCTGGAGAAGCTGAATCTAATCGACAAGCCGATTACCTTCTTGTCTTTGCCAGAATATTTCTGGGGAATTCTCGTAACGACAAATGTGTGGAAAGAGATTGGCTTCGGTTCCATTGTATATCTGGCTGCGATTGCAGGGGTAGATCCCCACACTTATGAAGCAGCATCCATCGATGGTGCGAGCCGTTTCAAGCAGATCTATAAGATCACACTTCCTTCGATAATGCCAGTCATCTCGATCTTTATGATTCTGGCTATCGGCAGTTTGCTTAGCGCAGGTTTTGAAGATATTTTGATCCTGGCTGCTGATCCGGCACTTCGCGATGTATCTGATGTGCTTGATACTTATGTCGTACGGGTCGGTATTGACAATTACCGTTATTCTTATGCGACTGCTGTTGGCGTATTTAAGGCAGTGGTCAGCGTCGGCTTGCTCACTATGGCGAACTTCGTGGCCAGAAGAAGCGGCAACAGCTTATGGTAATAGGCACACGATCAGAGGAGGAATTGGGACATGCGCGATAGCCTTGGGGACCGCATTATGGTCATATGCATCTATACATTTTTGATCTTGTTAGCAATAACTACGTTATATCCATTCTTGAATGCCCTGGCCATTTCGTTCAACCAGGGGCTGGATACCTCCAAAGGCGGGCTTACAATCTGGCCTAGAGTATTCACACTTGAGAACTATAAAGTCGTGTTCAAAGACGATCGGTTGATGAGCGGGTTTGTAATCTCAGTGCTACGTACGATTGTCGGTACTGTCTTATCGATTCTATGCACCGCAATATTCGCTTACGGTATGTCGAAGCGCGAGCTGATGGGCCGTAAATACTATATGGTTATGTGTATTATTACGATGTACTTCTCGGGCGGATTGATTCCTTCTTTCATGCTGATTCGCAATCTTGGCTTAATGAACTCTTTCTGGGTATTTATCATTCCTGGTTTGATCGGGGTCTGGAATATGATCATCTTCCGAACCTTCTTCCTCGGCCTGCCTAACGGTCTTGAGGAGTCGGCCAAAATTGACGGCTGCGGCAACTGGGGTACCTTATTCCGCATTGTACTTCCTTTGTCAGGCCCAGTTATCGCGACGCTGGCACTGTTCACAGCTGTCGCACACTGGAATGAATGGTTCTTGGCCGGGATCTATATCTCGGATCAGAAGCTGTATCCGATTCAGACGATTCTAAGGCAAATTCTGCTATCTAATATCGTCAGTGAGCAAGCAGCGGGTTTAGATGCCGCCTCACTTGCCCATATGCAAAAGGCCAAGACTGTAACTAGCAAATCGTTGTCAATGGCTACAATGATAGTTGCGACTCTTCCAATCATCAGTGTATATCCGTTCGTCCAGAGGTATTTCGTGAAGGGTGTTCTGGTAGGTTCGCTGAAAGAGTAGTCTTAAGATTTCAACAGTAATTTAGATGTTATAATTAGCATCGCCTTGGACAGGGTTTAGAGCGCATGCTTTAAACATAAATAAAATTAGTGTTTGAAAGGGGAAGAAACAGCGTATGAAGAAAAGGAGTAAGCTGATCGTCAATGTCTTGTCGGTGCTGATGATTGTGGCGTTGCTCGCAGGTTGTTCCGGCAAAGGCAACACCGCGCAAGAACCTAACAGTTCTAACGCGGGAAATACACAGGAGCAGAATAATGCTCAGAGCGAAGGACCAGCTCTTTATGAACTGGGCAAGGAACCACTGAACATTAGCTTTTACGGTCATTATGACTGGTACACAATGCCGAAGTGGGGCGAAGATCCTACAACCAAGTGGGTGCAAGAGAACAAGAAAGTAACAGTTACCGAGATTCCTAACGGAGGCAACTCTCCACAAAAGCTGAACACCATGATTGCTTCTGGTGATCTTCCCGACATTGTCTGGGGTGAACGTGGTGCGGATGTAGAGCGTATGCGCGAAGCTGGCTTACTCGTACCGCTGGATGATTATATCGATAAATACCCTAACCTGAAAAAATGGCTTGACCCTGTAGCTCTTAATATGCTCCGCTCCCCTGACGGCAAGCTGTATCAATTCCCGAACTGGTATACAAACCGCCCGAACGGGAATGCAGGCTGGGTAGTGAATAAGAAGATCTATAAAGAGCTTGGCGAGCCTAAGCTGGAGACTACCGATGATTTGTACGCTTACTTGAAGCAGGTAAAGGAGAAGTTCCCTAAAGTAATTCCGTTCGAAACCGACTTGGCTGCTGAAGGACATGGTCTGGATCAACTTTACTCTGCATTCAAGGAAGACAACTTTACCTTTACTAGATTCTTCGCTGTACCGGACGGAGATAAGATGAAGTCCATCTATAAGGATGAACCGTTCCGCGAATCTGTAGTGTTTGCCGCAAAATTGTTCCGCGAAGGCTTGATGACACAGGACGCGATGACTCAAACACGTGACCAGGTGGATGAGAAATTGATTAACGGCCGTGTAGCTGTATATGCAGCAGCTAACCCTACTGTATATGCAATGACGGCTGACGCAGAACTGAGAAAGAAAGATCCAGAAGATGGTTATTTCATGATATGGCCGATTTATAAAGAAGGGCTTGATAAGAACAAGATTTATCCGGGGACTTATAATAAATTAGGCTGGAACGCTGCTGTAATTACGACTAGCGCCAAAAATCCGGAAGCTGTATTTGCATTCCTGGATTGGTGGACCGGTCCTGAAGGTACAACACTTCAATTCTGGGGTCTTGAGGGTGAGTACTGGCAAGGATATGAGGAAGATGGAATTACGCCTAAATTTACTGAGAAGTATGTAACGCAAAGAGATCAGTTGACGAAGTATCAGACGGAAATGGATCCGTTTATGTGGGTAGGTAACACTGTATTTGCCGATGATACAAAGGGGAAATACGAATCGACATTAGCAGAAGATGAGCGGAACTGGGCAACGTACTGGCAGTATCAAATTACGTGGAAGACTCAGGGTGATGCCACGGAGTTCGTGAATATGACGCCATTGCCGGATACTGAGGAAGGTATTGCCTACCAGCGTGTAAAGGATATCTGGTTACAAGCAAGAGCACAAACCTTGTATACGAAGTCGGATGAAGAGACGCTTGCGCTTCTGGACAGAGCACACGATGATTCGATGGCTGCAGGATTCGAGAAGGTGATGGACTTCTACGTGCAAAAATGGAATGAGAATAAAGCACTTATTAACGGCAACTAATTATTAAACTGGAAGGGACTCGTATTATGGGTCCCTTCTTTGCTACATTTATCGTAAAGTTATGGGGTAGATACATAAGGATATCTATTCAGGAAGAATAGGACAGAGTATACTGGAATATACAACCAATCATCAGGAGGCGTAGTCAGCATGTATAAAGTATTGTTGGCTGATGACGAAATACTGGACCTGGAAGGCATGAAGCAGTTTATTCCCTGGTCTGATCTGGGGCTTGAAGTCGTTGCGGCAGTAAGCAACGGATTTTCCGCTTGTGAAGTGCTGGAACAGCAGGAGATAGATATTCTGGTCACCGATGTAAATATGCCGAATATGTCCGGTCTTGAGCTGGCTAGAATCGCGATTCAGAAGAGCGCGAATATACGGATTATTTTCGTAAGCGGTTATCAGGATTTTCATTATGTGAAGCAAGCTCTGTCGCTGAAAGCCTGCAGCTATGTGCTCAAGCCTATGGACGATAATGAATTGGTCGCCTCGCTAAAGAGCATTATTGAGGAGCTCAGGGAGGAGAAGCGTCGTAAAGAGACTGAGGAGCAGTTCCAACATTTGAAGCCGATGGCTAAGAATGATCTGCTGCTCCGCTTGCTTGAAGGCGAGCCGGTCTTGGGAACCAACGAGCAGATGAAGAAGCTGGTCTCAGCCTATGGGCTGGATTACCTTGAAGCTCCACTATGCGTAGCGGTGCTGGAGATTGATGAGCTTAATCTGAAGTCTGCCCGGAATGAATGGAACAAGGTACAAGAATCAGTCGCTCACTCCTTGCCGGATTGGAGTCTGCAGCAGTTGCAAGAGGTTATCCAGGATCAAGGAATGCATTGGTGCAAATTGTCAAGGAACCGGCTGGCGGTAGTGCTTCATACTCCGCTGCTAGAGCGAAGCATGGAAGAAATGCGTACTGCTCTGAACCTTGAAATAGCTGTACCCATTACGATCGGCTTAGGAGGGAAGGTCGAAGATATTTTTCGATTGCCTATCTCCTATAAGCAGGCGCTTGAAGCGCTGGACGGCAAGATGTTCTTCGGGCGTGGCCAATTGATTAGGTATGAGAATGTCCGCAAGGCGCCAGAACTCAAAGATGCCAGAACGCTCGACATACGGCTCGATGCTCTGTTCAAGGCGATGGTTACATATGATCTAGTTAAAATTCACGATGAGATTGATAATTTATTTCTGTCTGCATCGACATTGCGATCCAAGTTCACGATCTACAATCTGGCCACCTACATCATATTCAAATTGGATCAATATTTACATACCATAGACGAGGACTTGTTCGAGATGCTAGGGATGGAGTTGGATAGTCTCGATGTTGTACTAGAGTTTGAAATGATGGAGGATATTCGTTCCTGGTTAATCAGGCGCGTATTTGAAATTTCCGAGATGATTCACGAGAAGGAAGCGTCCAAGAACAGCAGGCTGATCCGGGAAATTATGAAGATGGTCAAGGGACGGCTGCGTGAAAATATCACCTTGAAAGATATAGCGCAGCAGTTTTCTTTTTCCCCGAACTATTTAGGGTATATATTTAAGGAAGAGGTGGGCAAGAGCTTCAGCGAGGTGCTGATCACGATGCGCATGGAACGGGCACGCGAGCTGTTGAAGGATCCGACACTGAAAATTTACGAGGTTGCTGACCAGGTTGGGTACCGTTACATCCCGTATTTCAGCAAGCAGTTCAGAGAGACCTTCGGAATGACACCGGCCGAGTATCGCAAACGAGAATGATAACGGAGGGTGAGTATGTCAGCCCCAAAATTGCAGAAAAGTATGAAGTTTATACCTTTTGGGTATAAGCTGATGTTGACATATATGGTCTTTATCATTATACCGGTCATCGCGATCGGTTATTTCTCCCATACGATGTACCAGGATTCAATCCTCAAGCAGACGAGGAGCAATATTCAGGGAACGATCACCCAGATCAAAGATAATATTGAATATAAAATGTCCGATGTAGAACGCATCTCTAATATGTTGTATAGCGATTATTCGTTAAGTAACGAGCTCAGGAGCTATAAGATGGGATGGGACAACCATGAGCGGATTACGAAAATTATCATGCCCAAATTTGATATTGCGCTGAATGCGACGGGACTCAATATCGCTATGTACATATTTCTTGACAATGACACGCTCCCCGAAAAATACAATGGTTCTTTTGAAAATGAGAACCCAGATCTATTAGAGCGGATCAAGACCTATAATTTGTATCATCTGGACCGTATAGAGGACAAGAACTGGCATCGGAACTTCCCTGAGGAGAAGATAGGACAGACCATGGTCTGGCAGAAGGTGGAGCGCGATTATGAGTTGGGTCGGATTTCACTGCTGAGACGCCTGGTTGACATGAAGAATCCGTTAAACTTAAAGGAAGTCGGGTTCATGCGATTTAGCGTACGCAAGCAAGAGTTGTTCCAAGCAGTGGATTATACGAAGATTGGCGATGGCGGCGCTCTTCTAATTAGGGATGAGAACGGGAATATTATGTACCTGTCCGGCAAAATGCCGGATATGATCGATCAGGTGAACGGCACAGTGGATAAAGATAATTACCTGGTTATTAAGGACAATGTCGGTAATCAGAATTGGGAACTCGTCGCTTACGTGCCGATGACAGTCATGGAGCGTGACTCGGCTCGGGTGAAAGCGTTCATCATCGCGATCTGTCTGTTCTGTCTTGTCGTATTTACTTTTGCTGGCATGTTTATTTCACGCTACTTCTCGATTCGGATGAATAAGGTTGTTTCTGTACTGAATGCTTATCGTGAAGGCGAGCTGCATAAGCGTATGGGGTATCATGGGAAGGATGAGTTCTCAGAAATCGCTTTGGCCTTGAATGAGATGGGACAAAATATCAATCATCTGATCGAAGAAGTATATGTGACCCAGATCGAGAAGAAAGAGGCTGAGCTGGAATCACTGCAGGCGCAGATCAATCCGCATTTTCTGTATAATACCTTGTCATCGATCAGCAGGTTGGCTAAGTTTGGTGAGATCGACAAGCTGCAGCAAATGGTACTCGACCTGGCCAAGTTCTACAGACTGTCCTTGAATGAAGGGCGAACCTTGATTCCCGTTCACAGCGAGCTAGAGCAGGCTGAGGCATATATGAGCATTCAGAAGACGAAATTCGGCGATGCGGTAACAATTGATTATGATATTGATCCGGCCATCGGGAAATATGAGACGATTAAATTGATATTACAGCCTTTTATAGAGAATGCGTTCGAGCATGCCCGGATGGGGGATTCTCTACATATTCGCATCGTCGGCCGTCTTGAAGGGAAACAGATCATATTCAAAATTATCGATAACGGAGTAGGGATGTCAGCAGAACGGATTAGACAGATTTTTGATCCGATTGAAGGGCTCAACACCGGCTTCGGGATCCGCAATGTGCATAGTAGAATTCAACTTCATTTCGGCAGTGAGTACGGGGTTACAATCGGGAGCGGACGTGGAATCGGTACGACCGTGCAGATCGTGATTCCTGCTAGAGAGAGCGGCAAGACATAGATAGATGGGGTTCTGGGACCTGAAAGTCGGGATACCAGGCCCTTTTCTTGTTTATTGACAGAAACCAAGTGAAGGGGGAATAATCTGATAGACTACTTCGCGAAAGAGGGGCATCCAATGAATATACAGTTGAAGCAGATCCATCCATTATGCTGGACCATTATTGCCGGAACGATCTTCGGCAGGATGGCCACTTCGATGAGCATTCCATTTCTATCGATATATTTGATTAAATTTCTGCATGCGACTCCGGCAGAAGCGGGGGCGGTCGTCGCGGTCAGTTCTCTGATCGGTGTCTTCGCCAGCTTCTATGGTGGATATATTTCTGATGTTATCGGGCGAAAATCGGTTCTATTCATTTCGGTATTTGGCTGGTCGCTTGTCTTCTTCGGCTTTGCGGCAGCAGACCGGATCTGGGTCTTCTTCATGATGAACGCCCTGAACGGGTTATGCCGTGCTATGTTCGAGCCAACCTCCAGGGCCCTGCTAGCCGATATTACACCACGGGAGAACAAGTTACTCATCTTCAATCTCCGCTATGCGGCCATCAATATCGGGGTAGTGTTTGGACCGCTGCTCGGCATGTGGTTAGGAACGACACAATCGGGTTTGGGCTTTCTTATCGCGGGTATAGTGTATCTGAGCTATGGCATATTACTAGTCGTACAGTTTCTTGCTTATCGTGAGATTGGAGGGGCGATGCCTTCAGGCGGTGATAGGTTAACCTTGTCAGAGGCTTTCCGAGTAACTGGCAAAGACCGTACTTTCATGTATGTGTTGATTGGCATGATATTTTGTGTGCTCGGTTACGGATATTTTGATTCCACGCTTGCCCAGTATATGGAGATGAGTCCCTATGTCACAGACGGTGCGAGATGGTTCGGTTACATGATCTCATTGAACGCAGTAGTGGTGCTGATCGTGCAGTATCCAATCGTCAAATTCGCCAGTCGTTTCTCCCCGGCGCTTCCCCTAATAGCAGGCAATCTTCTAGTTGCTATAAGCATGATCGTATTTGGCAGCTTTCATCAGATATGGACTTTTATGCTTGGGGTTGTGATATTCACGATCGGGGAGGTGCTGATGTTTACCATGACAGATGTACTCGTCGATCGCATTGCCAAACCAGAATTACGGGGCTCCTATTTTGGTATGTTTGGCTTTAACAATTTTGGGAATGTATTGGCTCCTTTACTTGGCGGATTGCTGCTTAATTCCTTGGGTGCTGCCTCTGCAGCGCTGATCTTCGCCATTTTGGCGCTTACGACGGCGTGCGGCATCCCCTTCTTGTTCAGAGCACATCGGCAACTGCAACGAACCAGTGGGTATACCGATCATCGGACCGCTTAAAAGGCTTGAATTTCGTTACTGTGCTTAAATATCAGAGGCTGTTCGTATCGGTGGCCTAATAACATATCGATGTTGTCGGTGTTAGCCCACACTCCCCTGGGGATGTGCGCATATATTGTGCCAAGACCACAGGAGGTGAGCGCATTTGGCGACATCAGTCGGTTATCGAGAAGCTCGAAAATATGTGAATAAACGTGTTAAGATCAAGACAAAGACGGGCGCTGTTCTGTACGGGACGATCATTAAGGTCTCGGACAAGAAACTGCTGCTTAAGGTTAGCGGGGTTCATAATAAGGGTAGCAAGGCGCACGCTACTTTCTTCCCGTTCATTTTGCCACTCGCATTATTCGATTTGCTAGCTATCATCCTCTTGTTATGAGGATCCGTAAAAGAATATATTAAAATGGAATGCGAAACCGGCGGAGTAGATATCCGCTGGTTATGTTTTTTTAGGAAGGTCAGATTCTATGAATTTCTGAATATCATTTAGTTTTTAGTAGATATATTTTTAACAATTCCTTAACACTGTCCAAATACACCAGTTGTACCCTTGTAGAAGTGTCGAAAGAAGAAAGGCATCAAACGAGCTTACATTACGGACTAAGGAGAGTGTTAGGATTTTGAAGATTACAGTACGAGGCACACGGTGGATTTCACTACTCGTCATGAGTTGCTTACTAATGGGGCTGGTCGTTCCGGCTGGATTGGCCAACGCAATGGAGATGAAGATTAATCATGTCCCTACTGCTGCATATAAGCAGCAAGATTATACGGTCGAAGCTGTTATTAATAGTGAGGGACAAACAGTAACGGCTGCAGTGTATTATGCGGTCGATGCACAGCCCCAAGCGCCGATTTCGCTAGATTGGATAGCAGATAGTACATATAAGGCGGTTATCCCGGCGGATCGCCTTGAGGGTCAACAGCTCGATTACTATATCGAAGCGATCGAACAAGATGGAGCGTCAGTTCAGTCAGAGACATACCACGTTGAACTACAGCAGACTGACGGCGGGACAGAAGAGGATAATAGTTTTCCAAGACTGTTAATCACGGAGTTAGTACCGGATACCGACAATGTATCTGGCTCAGACGCCTATGAATATGTAGAGGTATATAACAACACAGACAACATGATCCAATTCGGTCAAGATTATTATTTCTTCTATAACAATAAAGATAAGTGGATACCGGATTCTAGTATCTCGATTCCAGCACATTCACCTATTGTTTTCTGGGTTATGAATGGGGTGAACGAGTCGATTGATGAGAGGGACTTTATCCGTAATTTCAATGCGGCTGCTGATCTTGTAGAAGGGGTCAATCTATTCCGGATCAATGGTAACGGGGGAATGGCCAATACCGCATCCCGCAATATCCAAATCCGTAGTGTAGTTGATAACAGTGTTATCGTCTCGGCTTCTTACGATAAAGAACATGTCTCGGTAAATAAGGGGATTGAGTACCAGCTCCCGGATACAAACAGTGTGGAGATGGTTCTCCTTCCAACCGCCGGGAAGAACCCAGCAACGCCAGGGATTGTGCAGGATGAACAATTGACTCAAAGAGCGGAAGAGACTCAGCCTGAAATTATTCACTCTCCGGCGGGGGCCGTAAATGTTCAGGACTTGGAGATCTTGGCTACAGTAAAGAATCTTACTGATGGCGTCAATCCTATTCCGGAAGTCCAACTGCTGTACAAAACGCCTTCACAGGCACGTTATACAGTAGTTACCATGAGCAATCCGGGCGGCGAGCAGTATCGCGCTACGATTCCGGCAGCTGCTCTGGTAGAGTCTAGACTGGATTATAAAATCCGAGCCAGAAGCTTGGTAGAGAACTATTCTGTAAGTGTGAATATCCCGGAATTTAATGCGGATCACGCACCTCAGTTGCTGGTGACAGAGCTTGTACCGAACTCAACGAATGTAACGGGAACTTCTTCCGATGCTTATGAATTTATCGAAATATATAACAATACCGATCAGCCAGTAAACTTCAACAATTACAAGATCTATTATCGCTACCCTGACAAGGGCGTCGGATCTGACGTGAAGTGGGCCTCGACCAAAACTGATTTTGTAATTCCAGCTCAGAAGTCGGTGGTCTTCTGGATCATCAATAGTATGAACAGCGGTTATTCAGTAGACGATTTCAACAATTTCTATCATACCAATCTAGTAATGAATGATAATCTATTCCTAATCCAGAGTGATGGAATGGCCAACTCAGGCTCCAGAGGCGTCGTGATCAAGACCAACACGGAGCGAGAAATCTCGGCCGCTTATTATAATAACGCTATAGTCTATGATGGCGGAACTGCGGGAGATGAGACGAAAGAAGATAAGGCAATCGAGTTCAAATATCCTGTAGATGGCAGTACGACGATGATTAAGATTAGCTCAGGCATCAATTCACCTAGTCCGGGTAGCGTAGATCATGCACAGGTGCCAGCAGTTCCAGTTCATGTGGTTCCAGATACGATCAAACCGGAAGTAGAAGACATGACTGGAGTAGCTGAAGTCGATCAGGCGGATGCGCTTCACCTTCAGGCCTTTGCCAAGGATGATCGTCAGGTAGCTTCTGTTCAGGTATTTATCCGCTCTGACAAGCAGCCTGAATATGTCGGACATAATCTGACAGAGGACTATAACGACAAGCTGTATCATCATAAATTAACATCCGCCGATTTAATAGGCCGGTCTTATATTGAATACTATTTTGTAGTCTCGGACGGTACGAATGAGACCAAGTCCAGTACAGTACGGGTTAACGTGGTTGGCGGTCCGGACCATTCTCCGCTTCGTCTGAATGTGAAAGATGGAGATGTTGTTCACGGAGAGATGACGCTCAAAGGGACAGCTGAACAAGCAGGCCCAGGTGAATTGCAGCTTCGCATAAATGGACAAGCCTTGAACGAGCAGGATACCATCCCGGCACTTGAGCATGATGCTTACTTCGTATTTGAAGCGAACAGCGTAGACTATTATTTTAAAAATGCGATTACGATGGGCGACCCAGCATTAAAAGACAAGACGATCCTATATACATTCATGGATCCAATCACTAGTTACACGACCCTATCATTCCCGATAGAAGCCAGCCGTCTTCAATTGGGAGACGATAATACGATCTATATTCGCGCCGGGTCTAAGTCCTCGCCATTTGATGACCGGGTAGAGGAGAACAAGGATGATTTCGAGATTAAAAATGTCAGGCTGCTTCTCGCTGATGGCACAGAAATCTGGGATCCTAACTATGCGGTGCGTGATAAAGAGATCAAGATGGGAGACAGCGCTGGTAAACAAGAATGGATTGGCTTCCGTTTCAATTTGACGCCAGAGCTGCTTAAATCCAAGGCTTACTCCTGGGATACCCGCAAAGTAGCTGATGGAGAGCATACGGTTGAGTTGCTGCATGGTACAGATAAATTAACGTCCACGGTTATTGTTGACAATACTGCTCCTTCGATTCAGGCCACTGTAGAGGACGGCAAGGAATATCGCGGTGAGTTTACAATTGATGCGATCGCGGAGGATCATGGAGCAGGGATAGATTGGCTTGATGCGAAGCTGGATGATCAATCCATCGCCTTGCCTTATGCTACTTCGTCAGGAAAATTAAAGGGTGGAGAGCATGTTCTCGTTCTGGAAGCTGCCGATAAAGTAGGCAATAAGTCGCAAAAGACGATTCGCTTCAGTGTGCCGAATGAGAATCCGAACCAGCCGGAGCTCGTATCTCCGCAGCAGGGCCAGGAGAAGGTATCTCTTCGTCCTGATCTGACCGTGAATGTGACGGACCCGACCGAAGATCCAATGGATGTATTCTTCTATCGGGGCTTCAAATATGACGGAAACCGTTCGGAAGGATTCACTGGCTATAAGAACGCCTCCGATACCGAACCGCCAAAGGTGATGGTTCCACAAGGTGAGAAGGCTTTGACTGCTCAGGATTATGAGGATATCCGTGCTGTGGACGGCAAGTATTTGGTGAATGATGCGGTGGATCAGTTCCCGTATCAGCGTTTTGAGATAACTTTGGATCCGTCTATCAAGCCGTCCGATCAAGTTGATATCGTATGGAATGGGCATTCTCTTGAAGGTCGGAAAGTAAGTCTGTATGCCTGGAGTGAGCCTGCTCAGCAATGGGAGCAGCTTGGCTACAAGATTGCCGGAACAGAGGATTTTGAGCTTAGCGCTACTGTCCTGGCTGGTGATTACATGATCAATCAGGCGAAGGCCAATACGATACAGATTATGGTTCAGGATGAGATTGCCACTTTCAAATCAGGACCGGTCAGTGAAGACCCTTATGATTTCTCCTTCTTATGGATGTCGGATACACAGTATTATTCACAGGACTATCCGTATATTTATCAGAAGAATGTGCAGTGGATCGCCGAAAATAAAGACAAGATCAAATTGAAATACGTGATTCACACCGGGGATATCGTCGATAAGGAATATCAGGAATATCAGTGGCTGGAAGCGGATAAGAATATGAAGGTGCTGGAGGATGCCAACATTCCTTATGGTGTATTGGCTGGCAATCATGATGTAGGCCACCAGCAAAATGACTATACGAACTACTGGAAATACTTTGGCGAGGACAGATTCAAGAAGATGCCGACATTCGTTGGCTCATACGATAATAACCGAGGTCACTATGATCTTGTATCCGCAGGAGGCAATGATTTTATCATCGTCTATATGGGTTGGGGATTGGGTGACAAAGAGATCGAATGGATGAATCAGGTCGTCGCGAAATATCCGGAGAGAAAGGCGATTCTGGCCTTGCATGAATACTTGCTCGTATCGAACAATCGTGCTCCGATTGCAGACCAAATCTTCGAGAAGGTGATTAAGCCTAATAAGAACGTGATTGCTGCCTTGAGTGGTCATTATCATGACGCACAGCTGAAAATTGATGAGCTGGATGATAATGGGGACGGTATCAGCGACCGCAAGGTGTATCAAATGCTGGCCGATTATCAGGGAGCAGAGGAAGGTGGACTCGGATATATCCGCTTGATGCAGTTCGATATGAAGAATAACAAGCTGCACATGAAGACTTACTCGCCTTACTTAGATGATTACAACTATTATGATCCGGAAGTTTACCCAGGCAAAGACGAGTTCTCGCTGGATCTCGATCTACAGCCGAAGACGAAGCGCGTTGCTACGGATTATATCGGTGTGAAGGTCTATACCGACCAGCTTATCGGTCAGAAGGCGCAGGTAAAGAGCGGTGCAAATGCTTCAGTGGCCTGGAGCGGCCTTACCTCTGATCGTTACTATCAGTGGTATGTTAGAGCAAATGACGAGTTCAGCGGCAGCGCCACCTCCGATATCTGGGGGTTCTATACAGGGAGCGCAACTGACCCGGGCCGTCCGGATCCAAAGCCTGAGCCAAAGCCGGACCCAACTCCTAATCCGGGAACAACTGCTCCGGGTGCAGGCAGCAATGGTGGGACTACTCCAAATCCGGATTCCTCAAGCCAGCTGAAGGATGGAGTTATTGTAGCTGAAGCAGGGGAAGATGGGACTTATTCGGTCAGTAAGCCGGTTTTGGAACGGGCCATTCAAGCCACAGATGGAACAATCCTAATTCAATTGCAGGAGGCGGGTGAGGCGGCCAAGCTCGATTTGGACGCAGCTGTATTGGGACAGTTACAAGAACGCAAGCTGACGATTCGTGTTGAAGCCGGTTCTATCCGTCTCACGATTCCGGCAACGTCACTGACGAGCGATGCAATCGAAGCGGACAAGGTGACTCTATATATCGAGACGATCAGCAATGCATCTCTTCGGACCGATTTACAGAAAGTTTTGAACAGTAATACAGATTATCTCTCCACGGATATTGTATATACACTGCGAATGGTTGCTGTAAAAGCAGGCCAAGAGATACCAATTGAGCGCCTGGGTGGGCCGGTTAAGGTAGAGAGAAAGCTCGCTCCAGAACAGCTTAACTGGGACTATGCCGGCATTTATCGGATTTCCGGTGGTCAAGCCGTATATTTAGGCGGTACCTTTGATCAAGGCAGCCTGGAATTTACAACGGATCAGCTATCTTCATTCGCTGTACTTGAGTACCATAAGACATTTGCGGATGTTGGAGGTACTTGGGCCCAGGAATTCATTCAGAAGCTGACGGCCAAGCATGTGATTACCGGCGTTGATTCGCAGCATTTCCAGCCAAATCAGGAGATTAGCCGTGCCGACTTCGTCACGCTTCTTGTCCGGGCATCCGGGCTGCAAGCGAAAGAAGGAGCTTCGCCATTTAACGATGTAGCGTCGAACGCCTACTACGGAGGTTATGTGACAGTAGCTGCAGAGCTTGGACTGATCCAAGGAAGCGGCGGCGCATTCCGTCCACAGGCAGAGATTACTCGCGAGGAAGCAGCTGTTGTTATAGACCGCTGGATGTCTTATTTGCATAAATCCTCGGCAGGCACGGTAGATACGGTCTTCACAGATCGTGCTGAGATCTCAGCTTGGGCGAAGGAAGCGGTAAACCGTCTGCAGGCGCAAAATGTGATCAATGGCAAAGGGAATCATCAATTTGACCCGCAGGGCGAGCTTACCCGTGCGGAAGTTGCGAAGATGATCTATGTCGTTATGAACCAGTAATTCATCCAAGAGGGTGTCCCTTCAAGCCATGACCATGGCCCAGGGACACCCTCTTTATCGTTCATATATCAGAAATAGTTCATACTCATCGCTTCTCGAACTTCCTGCATGGTCTCCTGTGCAATCGCACGGGCTCTACGCGTACCGGAGCTGAGGATATCATCGACATCGCCCGGTCTGGATTCGTAGAAAGAACGGCGTTCACGCATCGGTTCCAGAAGGGTGTTCAGCGCCGTGCAAAGTCGCTGCTTGCACTCGGTGCAACCGATCGCTCCTTTGGTACATTCGGTGTGAATCTCGGCGGCCCCTTCAGGCCGAAAAGCATGATGATAGGCGTAGATTGGACAAATATCCGGATGCCCGGGATCATGCTTGTGTATGCGGGAAGGGTCCGTCACGGCTTTGCGTATCTTCAGCTCAACCTCTGCCGATGTGGATTCAAGCTCGATCGCGTTGCCGAGACTTTTGCTCATTTTGGCGTTGCCGTCCGTACCGATTAAGCGGGGATTTTCGCTGATGATCGGACGCGGCTCCGCAAATACCGGTCGATACAACTCGTTGAACCGGCGGGCAATTTTACGAGTTAATTCCAGATGGGGCAGTTGATCTTCGCCCACAGGCACAATCGTGGCTTTGCAGAACAGGATGTCTGCAGTTTGACTGACGGGATAGCCCAGAAAGCCGTAGTACATTTCGTCCAGACCGCTGTTCTTGGATTCGGCCTTAATCGTTGGATTATGGCGCAGTGAATTGACGGTAACGAACATAGAGAAGAAGACGGTTAGCTCGGCGATCTCCGGAATCATCGATTGGACGAATATCGTAGATTGCTCAGGATCAATGCCGACCGCTAAATAATCGAGCGTGATGCCTCTCAGCGCGTTACGAAGTCTCTCGGGATTTGCGAAATGGGTTGTCAATGCCTGTACATCGGCCAGTAGGATATAGGATTCATATTGACTCTGCAGAGCAACGCGGTTTTGCAGGCTTCCTGCATAATGCCCAAGATGGAGCTTGCCGGTTACTCGGTCGCCAGTTAGGATACGTTCTTTCATGGATAGTTTCCTCCTTGTCATGGGGACAGCCATCCTGAGGGATGACCGTTATGGATATGGCGCAGCCAAAGCTGCAACTATTCAACTGCATGTTATCTGCTTGCCACCACCAGCCATCTTCCATGGTCATCACCTCCTTAAAGTACGTGTTGAACAAAGCTCTTAAAAACAAAAAAACCTCGCTCCAATAAGGACGAAGTTATCGTGGTACCACCTTAATTCACCGCGCATCAGAACTAGGCTACCTTGAGTAGAGTCTGACAGTTCCTGATTGGCGATTTCTCTTCACGGTACGAAAGATATCAAGTGATGAAATCCTGGATACCGTTCCCGTTGATAACGGTGGGAAGCCCGGCTAAGCCTACTATGCTACAGCGGCGGTTCGGTTAGCAACTCGGAAGGCCATTCAATATTGCGCTGGACACCGGTTCGCAGCTTCCACCGGCTCTCTGCATGTCCCTGGAACGCAAATTTACTTACCCTTCTTCACAGTTGTTGAATATAACTGGAGTTTACTCCATTTGCCTCGCTCTAGTCAATACACATACTTCCTTGCCGGCTTGTCAAGCTAGTCTGCATAATCGGCCAAGTTCCCTCATAGACATGTATCAGTTTAGGAAATCAAACTGCAGAGGGGATGATCTCATGCGTCGGATCACGTGGATGCTGACAATCATAATAGTGTTTGGCATCGTAATGACCGCATGCGGGAAAAAAGACGCCGCAGGTGTCGTTAAGGATTTGGACAAAGTCGTAACCAAACTGGAGAGCTACCAGACATCCGGGACGATGACCTTGTATACCGGCGATAGTCCACAGGAATACAAGGTAGAGGTATGGCATCAGAAGCCATCCTACTACCGGATAGCACTCACGAACGCGCAGAAGAATATCACTCAGATCGTGCTGCGCAACGACCAAGGCGTCTATGTGCTGACACCAAGCCTCAACAAGAGTTTCCGCTTCCAGAGCGACTGGCCGGAGAACCAAGGTCAGGTGTATTTATACCAGACGCTGATACGCAGCATTCTAAGCGATAGCTCACGGCAGTTTGTAAGCGATAAGGACAGCTATGTATTCGATGTGGCTGCGAATTACAACACTCATGCCTTAGTACGCCAGAAGATTTGGCTGAACAAGGAGAACTACGCACCGAAGCAGGTTCAAGTGTCGGATGCACAGGCAAAGGTCGTTGTGGAAGTGAAATTCGATAAGTTCGATTTCAATACCAAATTTGACGACAAGTCATTCGATATGCAGCGTAATCTGGATGCAGCTGCGCAGGATGCAAAGGGAACTATGCTTGAGGTAGACGAGAACGGAATGCTGATTGAGAAAGTACCGTCGGCTGACGAGACTGGGGCAGGAATGGACACAGGCTCACCGGATGCCGCGGCGAACGGGCAAGGGACTGAGGAACCATCTTCTCCGGCCCTCTCGGAACCATTCGGGGTCATCGTTCCTACTTATTTACCAGAAGGAGTAGTATACAGTGACAGCAAGGCGGTAGAAGATAGTGATCGCAGCATTGTCATACAAAGATATGAAGGGGCTTATCAATTTACGATTTCCGAGACAAGAGCGGCGGATCGAGCTACATCACTTGTTCCAAGTGAAGTGGTGGACTTAGGATTCACAACAGGCTGGCTCGCAGGCGATGATCTACAGACCTTGACCTGGACGATTGATGGACTTGAATTCCGAATTACAAGCGATAATCTGCCTGTTACGGAAATGGTGAAGATCGCATCCTCGATGCAGGATCAGACAGGTAAATAATGGGGAGAAGGCGGTTTGCGGTTCATCCTGACGGTGTATTATCCCGGCGGGAGAACGTATTTCCGTCTTTTTTTTGTCATTGTCCAAAATATTACTTCACATAATTGCAAATATGGGGCTTGCAGCGGAATTGACATGGGAACCTCATAACATTACGATAATTGTATCGTTTGGCATGGACTTTTTGAAAACAATGGAGAAGGTGACTTGAAAGTGCAAGTGAATTATCGACCCACACGAGCGGAAATAGATCTGGATGCACTCGGTGCCAATTATGAAGCATTTCGCCGCAGACTGCCTGAAGGAATCAAGTTGTTAGCCTGCGTAAAGGCCAATGCTTATGGACACGGAGCGGTTCCGATCTCCCGGGAGCTCGAGAAGCTGGGAGCCGACTATCTTAGCGTGGCATTCTTGGATGAAGCATTGGAGCTAAGAAATGCGGGAATTACCCTGCCGATACTGGTTCTTGGATACACGCCTCCGCAAGGAGTGCGGATCGCTTGGGAACACGATATTACGCTTAACGTGTTCAGTGAGGAAGTACTTGATACGATTGTGACGCTGGATCCTGCAGAATTTACGAATAAGCTGAAGGTCCATATCAAAATTGATTCCGGCATGGGACGTCTTGGTCTACAGCCGGGGGAAGAAGCCGTTGATTTTATTCGTCGGGCGATGCAAATGCCGCATGTGGAAGTGGAAGGGCTGTTTACCCATTTTGCAACCGCGGATGAAAGAGACAAAAGCTATACATTAGAACAATACAAACGTTTTCAGGGCGTGGTAGATGCGCTTCGGGATCAGGAAATGCATATTCCTATAATACATACGGGTAATAGCGCTACCGCAATCGATTTACCGGAATTGACCTGCCAGATGGCTCGAATCGGTATCGCATTATATGGTCTGTATCCTTCAGATGAAGTTGTGAAGGAGCAGGTTCAGCTGAAGCCGATCTTGTCGTTGAAGACGCAGGCGGTCTGGGTGAAGACAGTACCGCCCGGTTCGGCCATTAGCTACGGAGCCAAATACATCACCGATGGGGAAGAGCGGATTGCTACCCTTCCAATCGGCTATGCTGATGGTTATTCCCGGATGTTGAGCGGTAAGGCGCAGGTATTGATACGCGGACGCCGTGTCCCTGTTGTAGGAACGATTTGTATGGATCAATGTATGGTGTCATTACAATCTTTGGCTGAAAATGCTGAAGAAATTCAAGCCGGCGAAGAGGTTGTACTCATCGGTCAGCAATTGGGCGAGGAAATTACCGCCGAAGAGTTGGCTGACTTGCTTGGAACGATTAATTATGAATTGGTATGTATGATGGCCCATCGAGTTGCACGGGTGTATACACGTAAAGGCGTGACAGAATCAGTACTAAATCCGCTTCTTTCGTAAAAACCTGACAAAAACCAACAAAACTTTTTATGACTGGGAAGGATTTTATGCCTAGGTTATCGAATGATAGAAATATGGAAAGAATCAGGTGTGTACGGTACTATCATTTTTGTTTATAATGATATGCAGCATACTTGATATACTCTCGGCATATATTTTCTTGTATAAATTCCCTTGAATAATGCTATACTGTGTTTTAACACAAGGGTTTTGGGTCGATAAGGTTTTGGGGGTGGAAGTAAAGGTGGCCAATATGCACAATACCAAACGAATCATGATCAGTTTACCGGATCATCTTTTACAGGAGGTAGATGGGATCGTAGCGATGGAGAATTCCAATCGCAGCGAACTGATTCGGCAAGCCATGAAGCTGTATCTGAATGAGCGGAAGAAGAGATTTATCCGCGAGTCGATGCAGCGGGGTTATATGGAAATGGCTAAAATTAACCTATCCATGGCCTCTGAAGCGTTCCAAGCAGAGGAAGATGCAGACATCACTCTGGACCGCCTAGTAAGCGGGGTGTAACCATTGATCGTAAAGCGCGGTGACGTATTTTTTGCAGACCTTTCCCCAGTAGTGGGTTCTGAACAGGGAGGGGTAAGACCGGTGCTAATCATCCAGAACGATATCGGCAACCGATTTAGCCCAACGGCGATCGTTGCTGCCATCACAGCTCAAATTCAAAAGGCAAAGCTGCCGACTCACGTTGAAATTGATGCAGCGACGCACGGATTTGATCGTGATTCCGTCATTTTGCTGGAACAGATTCGAACGATCGACAAACAAAGATTAACCGACAAAATCACACATTTAGACGATGAGACGATGAAGAAAGTAAATGATGCATTGTTGATTAGTCTAGGTTTGATTGATTTTTAATCATACAGCTTGGAGGCGAAGGCCTTCAAGCTAGCACCCGAAGTCTCGGGTGCTTTTTTCTTTATATATCGAACATCAAAAAGCTGGCATCGTAGAAGATACGGTTGCCAGCTTTTATGTTGATTCTGTAAGGCAGCTAATTTATTCACTGCGTAAGGCATAGATTGGGCGCAGCCTGGCTGCTTTGTTCGCCGGGATCATACCGAAGATAATGCCGATGAACAAGGAGAAGATGAAGGAGATCATCACGATGTAGACAGGAACCGTTGTAGTTAGGGAGGTATAACGCCCAATCAGCGCACTTACACAATAGCCTATCCCAATGCCCACGACTCCTCCAAATCCGCTGAGGAAGGTGGATTCAACCATGAACTGCATGAGTATATTCCGCTTCTTAGCTCCGATGGCCTTTCTTATCCCGATCTCTCTCGTTCTTTCGCTCACTGAGACGAGCATAATGTTCATGATCCCGATGCCTCCGACTAAGAGCGAGATTCCTGCGATACCTCCCAGAGCAAGGGAGAGCGTCTGGGTCGTCGAATTTACCGTATCGAGCATGTCCTGAGAGTTAAAGATGCTGTAGGAATTGGACGCATTCTGGAACTTCTTGTTCAGCTCGGCTTCCAGGGATGACTTGACGGTACTGATCAGCTTCGAGTCATTGGCTTGAACGGTAATCGAGCGGATGCCTCCACTTCTTAATGTTCGTTCAGCTGTCGTCAAGGGAATCAGAATCTTATTATCGTTAGAGGCTGTAAGACTCGAGCCCTTGGATTCCAGCAGTCCAACGATCTTGAAGCTGGAACCATTCAATTGAATCGTCTGTCCGACCGGATTGTCGCTTCCGAAGAAGGTTTGCGCCGCCTCGCTGCCTATTAAAGCGACCTTCATCCGGAAGTCATTGTCCAGATCGAGAATAAAGCGACCTGATTGGACATGGAAATTTTTAACGTCCTCATAGGAAGGAACAATCCCCTCGACGGATATGGTGTCATTGGTAGTCTCTTTCTTAACGGTTACGGAATCACTAATGACAGGGGACACGGCCTTAACTCCTTCGATTTGTCCGAGAGCCATCGCTTCTTCAAGCGAGAGAGAGGTGGAGGCTCCCCGGCCCATAATATTTACCGTCAGCAGATCTGTCCCCAGTCCTTCCAGTTGGGAAGTAATTTGTGAGGTTGTTCCTTGGCCGACCGAGACGAGAATAATGACCGATGATACGCCGATGATAATTCCAAGCATAGTTAACAGTGATCTGACCTTGGCGCCAATGATGCTCTTCCAAGCCATTTTGATGCTCTGCAGCAGATTCATATGGCCTCCCTCTGATCGTCAATGATTCTGCCATCTTGGATATGAATGATTCTTGTGGCTTGCTGTGCAATCGACAGATCATGCGTGATAATTAGGATGGTACGACCAAGGGCATTCAACTTCTTCATTTGCTCCATTACTTCGATTCCGGTTCTGCTATCGAGCGCTCCTGTAGGCTCGTCAGCCAATAGAAGCGGGGGATTGCCGGCAATGGCGCGGGCGATGGCGACACGCTGCTGCTGACCGCCTGAGAGCTGCGGCGGTTTGTGGTGCATGCGGTCCTCAAGGCCGACCGTCCGCAGCGATTCCTCAACGATTCTCGCTCGCTCTTTATGCGGGATATTCCGGTATATCAACGGAAGCTCCACATTTTCGTAAGCTGTTAATTTGGACAATAAATTAAAGGATTGAAAGATAAAGCCGATTTTCTCATTCCTGATCTTGGCTAGTTTGTTATCGGACAGCTTACTGACATCAACGCCTTCCAAGTGATAGGAGCCTTCACTGGCGATATCCAGACAACCGAGCATATTCATGAGCGTAGATTTGCCGGAGCCTGAAGGGCCGATTATTGCGACGAATTCTCCGTAATTAATCGTGAAGGAAATATCGGAAAGTACCTTCATCATCTCGCCAGCCATCATATAGCCGTGTCCGAGCCGGTTCACTTCAATCAAGGGAGGCATCGATGTTGTACCTGGCATTATTGGCCACCGCCTTTAGGAGCACTGCCCCCGCTGCTAGACCTATTGCTGCCTGTGAAGCCGCCTCCGTTAAAGTTACCGCTTGGCATCATTCCGCCGGATTCGCTGCGGAAGCTGCCTTCACCAAATCTAACGGCCCCTCCGCCTTGAATGAATTGCTCCCTGGCAGTATTATCCGTCGAGTCTGCCATGATGGTTGGAATGACGACTTCGTCGCCTTCATTTAAACCGCTGACGATCTCGATATAATTTTCATCATGAACGCCAACCTCGACTTCTTTTGTATTTCCTAACATGCTTCGTCTTCCGTTCCTAGAATTGCTCGTGGTTCCTGAGCTACCCTGCTTGTCCGTCAGATCCTCTGGATTTTCTGGGGCTGCTTTGGAACTGTTCCCGCTTTCAGCGCTGACATCTGCTTTATCTTGAATTCCCGCTCTGCGGGCATTTGCCGAATCCGCTGCTGCCGGAATATTCGATTCTGTCTCAGTACCCGTGGATGGGAGTATTACGAAATATTTTTCACCTAATTTCTGAACAGCTTCGATTGGTAATTTAAGAATATCTTCCTTCTCATTCACTATAATAGTTGCTTCTGCTGTCATACCGACGCGCGTACCATCTGTAGGGTTCATCTTGATCGTGACATCGAAGAGGGATACGCCGTTAGAGGCTGAACCTTCATTCGATATATCGGAGACAGTGCCTTCGATGGTCTGGTCTGGCAATGCGTCCAACTGGAGACGCGCTTTCATGCCCTTTTTAACCTCGGGAATATCAAGTTCATCGACCTGGGTCTTCACGCTTAAATTTTGATAGTCGGTAATGACGAATAATTCGCTCCCCGCTTTGGCTTGTTCGCCAGAGGTAATGTTGACACTAGTAATCGTCCCGGCAATCGGAGAAGTCAACGGATCGGGAGGAAGCATGTTCTCTTTTATCGTGGCGATATCCTGCTCTGTCTTCGTAATATTCAATTCCTGTTTATCCATTGATTTCTGGATCTGTTTTAACTCCTCTTCAGAGGCACCGTCCTGTACCTTGTGCTTATATTGATCCTGCAAATCCTCGAGATCCCATTTTTGCGTCTGCAGATTTGTCTCCTGGTCCTCCAGGTTGCTGGACAAATCCACTGCCTCATAGGTTAACAGGGTCTGCCCCTTTTTAACGACGTCACCGGTCTTGACGAGCACTTTATTTACTTTACCCTCGTCCTTGGTGCGGACACTTTCGCTATCCGTGGAGATGACGGAGCCTGATCCGGAGACGCTAACTGTAATATTGCCCTTCGTCACCTTGGTCGTCCTCTGCTGCGGAGGTTCTGCCGCGTTGTTCTTGGACGGGAGCGTCAGCGATAGGGCAACGGCGATAAGCGCCAATATAACGATTACAATTACAATCCATAACCATTTCTTCTTCAAATAGAATCACTCAGCTTTCTTCATATGATTCGAACGACATTAAGCGGCTCACAGTTATTTTATTGGGCGAATATGAAAGGAGAGTGAAGCTAGGCTGAATGTAATCTGAATAGAGGCTGAATGTTTGCTGAAAGGAGAAGGTACAATATTTTCCTGTTTTGGAGGCTGACACGAGGTGTATTTTGCTGAAAAAAAGAAAATTATTGGACTTTTTCATCTCCGAAACTGGGGATATCTGTTATAATGTAGCTATATATTTTTGGGGAGGACCTTATTGAATGGATCGAAATCCGTCAGATCAGCAGTATCAATATTCAACGATGAATAACTACCCACCGCCGTTTCCACCGGGACCCCCGGTTGTTCAGAAGACGAACGGCAAGTCGATCGCGGCTTTGGTATTGGGAATTTTATCACTCCTGATTCCTTACGTCGGTTTTCTTCTGGGGATTATGGCGATTATTTTCTCTAGCTTGTCTTTAAAAGAACTCAAGCGGAGATATGAGCAAGGAAAGGGCTTGGCAATTGCCGGACTTGTTTGTGGAATTATCGGAACTATTATTTATGGGCTTTTGCTTTTCATCATTTTGTTTGTCTTCATTATTTACGCTGGAAGCGTGGACAACGCTATTTACTCCAATTTCTAGAATAAGGCGATAGAGCATCGGGGGAGCCCGGTGCTTTATTATTTTATCCGGCAGCTAGTTGGGTGAAAGCTCAACACGCTGGAAATGAGCCGGAAAGTTTGTGATAATAGAGACAATTGTATTTTGAGACGAAAGAGGGATCGCACTTGTCACAATCGGATATGACAGTAACTACAACGGTAAATCAGGATCATTCAGGGGCAGAGGAGCAGGAGCTAATTGTCCGCCAAATTGCCAAGGAGCTGAATCTGTCCCTGAAGCAAGTGAGGACGACAGCATCATTATTGGATGAGGGCAACACCATTCCGTTCATTGCCCGTTATCGGAAGGAGATGACCGGGGAGCTTGATGAGAATCAGCTGCGGGATATCGCCGATCGGATGCAATATTTACGCAACCTGGGTGAACGTAAGCGTGAGGTGCTGCGGATCATCGATGAGCAGGGCAAGCTGACCGATGAACTGGCTGCGGCGATTGGACACGCAGTGAAGCTGCAGGAAGTCGAGGATTTGTATCGTCCGTATAAGCAGAAGCGCAAGACGCGGGCAAGTGTCGCCAAAGAGAAGGGGCTAGAACCGCTGGCCAAGTGGATACTGGCTCAGCCGAAGCAAGGGGACCTGCTTCAGGAGGCGGCTCAGTATATCGATGCTGAGAAGGGCGTTGAGACTGCAGAGGAAGCCGTTCAGGGGGCGATGGATATCATTGCTGAGGAGATCTCCGATGAAGCGTCAACCCGGGCATGGGTCCGCCGTTATACGATGGATCACGGATTTATGATATCAGAAGCGAAGACGCCGGAAGAAGAGTCGGTGTATGAGATGTATTATAACTACCGGGAAGCGGCGAAGAAGATGCCTTCCCACCGCATCCTGGCTATGAATCGCGGCGAACGTGAGAATGTGCTGAAGGTGACGCTAGAAGTGGAGATAGAAGCGATTCATCGTCATATTGCCGGACGCTGGATCAAGGGCAGTTCAGTGGTAGAGGCCGTACTTCATTCCGTCATTGAGGATGCTTACAAGCGGCTGATCGCCCCTTCGATTGAGCGGGAAGTACGCGCTGAATTGACGGAGAAGGCTGAGGGCCAGGCGATTGCTATCTTTGCAGGTAATTTGCGTAACCTTCTCCTTCAACCTCCGGTACGCGGTCAGCGGGTGCTTGGTGTCGACCCAGCCTACCGTACGGGCTGCAAGCTCGCTGTCGTTGACGAGACCGGCAAGCTATTGGAGGTTGCTGTTACTTACCCGACGCCGCCGAACAACAAGAAGCGGGAAGCTGAGGAGATATTCAACCAGTTGATCGACAGATACGGGATATCGTTGATCGTCATTGGCAACGGCACAGCCTCACGGGAGACGGAGCAATTCGTAGCTGACGTGATCGCAGGCAGGAATAACAAGGATAAGGAGCTTGCTTATTTGATCGTCAATGAAGCGGGTGCTAGTGTATACTCTGCTTCCAAGCTCGCTCAGGAGGAGTTCCCAAATCTGGATGTGGCAGAGCGCAGCGCAGCTTCGATAGCACGGCGTCTACAGGACCCGCTTGCCGAATTGGTTAAGATCGAGCCCAAAGCGATTGGTGTTGGGCAGTATCAGCATGACGTATCTCAGAAGCATCTCGATGAGAGCCTGAAGAATGTCGTGGAATCCGCTGTTAACCATGTTGGTGTTGATGTTAATACGGCTTCATCTTCCTTGCTGTCTTATGTATCTGGCGTAAATGCAACCATTGCGAAGAATATCGTGAAATATAGGGATGAGAACGGCAGGTTCAAGAGCCGTAAGGAACTCCAGAAGGTGCCGCGGCTGGGTGCCAAAACCTATGAGCAGTGCATCGGCTTCCTGCGTATTAACGATGGCAGCTTCGAGCTGGATCGTACGCCAATTCATCCGGAATCCTATGAAGTAGTGGAGCGGTTATTTGCTGAGCTGAGTGTAGAAATGGAACAGCTTGGCTCGAAAGAATTAAATAGCAAGCTGGCCACTCTACAGCCAGAGGCGGTTGCCGTGCAATTGGAAGTCGGCGTGCCGACACTGCGCGATATTATCGACAGCCTGCAGCGTCCAGGCCGTGATCCGCGTGAAGAACTGCCTCTACCGATTTTCCGCACCGATGTGCTTAAGATCGAGGACCTGACGCCAGGTATGGAACTGCAAGGTACCGTACGCAACGTGATCGACTTTGGTGCCTTTGTCGATATCGGAATCAAGAATGATGGTCTCGTGCATATTTCCCAGCTTAGTGATCGCTTTGTGAAGCACCCAATGGATGTCGTCTCGGTAGGAGATAATGTGACCGTCTGGGTCTTGAATGTTGATCTGAAGAAGGGAAGAGTCGGCTTGACCATGCGCAAGCCTAACGATTCTGCCAACAGTCCGCAATAGGATGTGAAAGAAGCCCGCCAGATGATGGCGGGCTTTCGTCTATAGTGGACGGTTAATTAGGCTATGATTTGGAACGGGGCAGTTGATTTGAGGTCCCATTGGTCCATTGACGGTTATAGTAGAAGAACCAGCAATCATTGAGTAATCGTATCTGACGGCGATCCCGTTTATTAAAGGCTCGCATAATTTGATTACTTAGCCAAGTTGGCAAGGATATCTCCTCCTCCGGCATGCTTAGTACGTTTAGCATATGGGGGAATGCCGGAAAAAGTGCAGGTCCGCCACTATAGTGGAAGTCAAAAAGGCCGCTTTTGATCTCGAAGTTACACTGAGAAGCCTATTCGACATCGAATCTTGAATTCAGCCGGGCCTAAGCAAATGCTTACGAAGTCATGTTCCCTACGGAAACATCTCAGGTGCTCACGTACAAACTACGTACGCTGCGCTCCTTACGTCCCTAGCTTCATCCAACCTTCTCGGAGCTGAAAAGCGGCCTTTTTGAACATCTATTAGAATGAGGAAGTCAAAAAGGCCGCTTTTGATCTCGAAGTCACACTGAGAAGCCTATTCGGCATCGAATCTTGAATTCAGCCGGGCCTAAGCAAATGCTTACGAAGTCATGTTCCCTACGGAAACATCTCAGGTGCTCACGTACAAACTACGTACGCTGCGCTCCTTACGTCCCTAGCTTCATCCAACTGAAGCGTTTTGAAAAAACACACATCGGAAGGATAGGCTTCGGAGCTGAAAAGCGGCCTTGTTAATCACTTATATAAAAGTTAAATAAGTTCCTCTTCCTCGTACCACTGCTCGAGCTGGGCTTGCAATGCGCGAATCTCGGTCAGCAGGGAGATGAGCGGGTAATTCTCCTCCTGGATGGAAGCGAAGGCGGACTCCAACTCATTGATATAATTGATTCCACTCATAATTTGCAAGGATGGCTGCAGCAGGTCAAGACGGTCGCACTCGGCAACAGCCAGCGGCAGGCTTGGCACATTGGCGGCAGTTAACTTGGCGATCTCCTTGTTCAGTCGCAGGTTAAGTGCGCTCAGCTGATAGGCATATTCTTCAGGCATTTCTACAAATTTCAGATCGCTATTTTGCTGCAAAATGACGTATCTCATTGAAGGCATCGCGAATAATCTCCTTTATTCTGTCATTACTACTTGACAGTGTAGCCTAAGAGGAAGTTAAAATTCAAGTAAAATCAGCATGATGACCGGCGTGTTATGATAAAGTAGTACAAGTTACTATACCAAGAGGAGAAGCCGCAACTATGGACGACAAACAGCTTCAGGAATGGGTCGAGGAAATCTCACTGCGCAGTTTCGGTATACCTTTTCTCCACCAAGCTTCATTTAACAGGCGCTTAAGGACGACCGGGGGAAGATATTTTCTAAAAAGTCATAATATTGAGATTAACCCTGCACAGCTTCAGACCTATGGCCGGGATGAGGTGGAGAAGATTATTAAGCATGAACTGTGCCACTATCATCTTCATATATCGGGCAAAGGATACAAGCACCGAGACCCTGAATTCAAGGCACTGCTGCAAAAGGTAGACGGAAGCCGTTATTGCCAGTCGCTGCCGGGAGCTGCTAAACGTCGGACCTTGCCCTATCGCTATAAGTTAATATGTGTCCGCTGTGGAATGGAGTATAAGCGCAAACGTAAGGTGGATCCTGCAAGGTACCGCTGCGGCCGTTGTTCAGGCGTATTGAAGCTGCATACAATATAGGGATGCGGTTTTATGCTATACTAGAGCTATTAACAGATGAGGAGTGAGATGTATATGGCAGTATCAAAGGCGAAGAAATTTCGGCAAAAATGCGTCAGGGAAGGCAAGCGCAACCCGGAGGATGGACGAAGCCAGTTCGCTTTCGCGGATATGAGAACAAGACGGACGAAGAGCAAGCTGGAGCAATTAAATAGGAATAAGCATAAGAACCATCATTCCTACAATGGAGACGATGGTTCTTTTTATTTGGATTTGATATCTGGATTGTGAAATAGAGTAAAGAACATCTCGTACCGCACGCGACCCTCTCCCGGGGAAAGGTGGCCATGCTGCTCACAAAATTCATTAATCATCGAGAACAATTGCTCGGCTTCCTGCTCTGTTAAATAGATGCTACTGTTATTAAATAAGTTTCCTTTTGACATGCTTCCACTGTAATTCTGCAGGAAACGCTTCTTGTTCTCATCATAGAAGTTCGAGACCAACTTCTCGGCCTCCGATTGGAAGACCTGCTTGATCGTATCATCAACTTCACTTTTGCGAATGATGACCTGGCCTTTATAAGGTTCATAATATTTGGCTGTAATTCCGTTCACCAGCTTGGTATCTACCAGTTCAAGCATTCCGATGCTCTCCAGCTTTTTGGCATGATAATACACCTTGGCAGGCACTTCATGAAGAGCGTCGGCCACTTCTTTTACCGTTGCGGGTCTGTTGAAGCTTATAAATTCATTCAGAATCTGAATGCGATAGGGATCGGAGTATATACGGATTTCTTCTAAAGTTTTGAGTTCCTTTTTCACGATGTTCCCCCTGGAATCTAATAAGTTCATATAACTGCTTCATTTTAGTATAACTCATGCAAGGGAAAGTACAAGATAGTAGCGGCTGGATAGCCGCCGTCAGATCTCACGGAAGCTACGCCGGCTGAGTAAATAGAAGAACGGAACGATCATCAATAGACCGAAGATGAGAAATAAAAGATTGACTTTCATCCATTCCCCTAAAAATCCGGCCAGAGAGCTGCCAATCGGTATTGCTATCGTACAGATCATGCTATAAATAGCTCCGACTCTGCCCAACAGCTCCTTCGGTACCGTCTCCATAAAGTAAGTAGTGGCCGGCGTGCTGATGAGTGAGACCGACATCCCCATGCAAAAAGTGATAACGACGGCAAAATAAAGTGAATGGACCTGAAAGAAGGTAGGCAGATACAACAGAGAATAGCTTAGACCGAGCATCAAATAACCCAAGATGATAAGCTGGCTTTTCTTGAACTGGGTGCCCTTGTGGCTAATCCACAGTGCACTTACGATCATTCCGCTGATCATGCCGATTCCGAGTATGCTTAGCCCTTGTGGTCCGGATTTGAGAATTTCTGCTACATAGACCGGAGTCAATACATTATAGGGCGCGAGACATAGGTTAACATAAGCAGCGCAGATGACAATGGTGACGATCATCCGATTCGAGAAGAGGAACTTGAGTCCAAACTTAATTTCCTGAATAAAAGAGGTCTTCGCAGCTGAAGATTGAGATGCATCTTCTCCAGTTTCTTCTTTGTTGACACGGATAAAGGCTATCAGCGTAGCGGCTGTGAAGAAGGTGATTCCATCCAGCAAGATTGCTCCGGAAATACCCAAGAAGGCGATCATGCCGCCAGTAATTGCAAGACCGGCTAATTCGGCAGTTCTTGTGGCGGAGGTGGAGATAGAGTTGGCACTTAATAGTTTATGTTTTGGAAGCAGGGAAGGTACGATCGCCATTTCCGCGGGATGCGAGAAGCATTCGATGGTGGAGATCGTAAAGGTCAATACATACAGATGCCAGGGTTGTAGCCATCCTTGCCAATACAACAGTGCTGTAAAAATGACAAGTAGGCCGCGGCAAGAATAGGTGATGACAATGACTTTGCGCTTCGACCAGCGATCCACTAGGGCTCCAGTGAAGAAATTGAACAGAATGCCAGGTACGAAATTAAGAGCGAACAAAGTACCCATCATGATTTTCGATCCTGTGAGCATGTAGACCATCCAGCTATAAGCGATCGAGTCGATGGAGTCGCCAAAGTGAGAGATAACTCTGGCAAGAAGATAAAGGGTAAATTCTTTATGAGCAAGCAGACTGGAGAGTTTCTTTTCCTTCATCAAAACAGCTTCAGGCATAAATATCTCCCTCTCGGTAAAATATTTAACTCGTTCAATTTTATTTAACATTAAAATTATTTTGACGTTGACTTTATTATATCCACCATTTGGAATTTAGCAAGGGGGGATGAGGAGAATTTTAAATTTTTTTTGGCTTAGCTTGTCCTCTTATTGCTTATTGTGTGATCTAGCAAAAGTCTGCCACGCTATCTTGACTTTCTGATGAAAGCGTAATAAAATTGGATTTATTCTGATAGTTATTCAATGTTCCCTGATAGCTCAGTCGGTAGAGCACTCGACTGTTAATCGAGTTGTCACAGGTTCGAGTCCTGTTCGGGGAGCCATTTCTTGGAGAGATACCCAAGTGGCTATAAGGGGACCCTCTGCTAAGGGGTTAGACTGCGTAAGCGGTGCGAGGGTTCGAATCCCTCTCTCTCCGTTTTGAATAACTTCATTTACAAGAGATGAGAATCCTGATAAGAAGGGTTCTTCAGAGTTGAAGCTTCCGCGCTGCATAACGGTGTCGGGAGTTTTTTATTTCTGGTGTGAAGGTGTAAAAATATTTAAAAAAACATCTTGCCATGTTTAATAGTTCTTGCTATAATCTTTCTTGTCGCTGCTTTTGGAACCTAATTAAATATGGCCCGTTGGTCAAGGGGTTAAGACACCTCCCTTTCACGGAGGTAACAGGGGTTCGAATCCCCTACGGGTCACCATGTTATATGCGGTAGTGGTGGAATGGCAGACACGCTATCTTGAGGGGGTAGTGGGCGTACGCCCGTGGAGGTTCGAGTCCTCTCTACCGCATACAGTTAAGAAGCATTCGCTGAGGCGGGTGCTTTTTCTATTTTCTATGAACAACCTGATTCCTTACAAGGAGTGGGGTTGTTTTTTATTTTAATAGGAATGAAGAGAGTCGTATGGAAAGTCCTTATCGCAGACTGGCGTTTATGGTATGATATCTACATGATAATGATAACCATTCTCAATTAATAAAGGCGGTACATAAATGATGACCAATGCAAACCATAAACGAGTAGATCTTCAGGCTATGATGGTCCGACTGTGGCATGCGGACTTTTATAACCAGACCGGATTGAATCTGGAGCAGCAACTGGCTATGCAAAATGCGTTAATTATAGTGTTAAAGGGCGAGCTCAATCTCGAGTTGGAGGGGCGGACGGTTCATCTTAGTGAGGGCGGTGTTCAGCTATGTCCTTGCGGAAGAACCTTTGGAGCGAAGAGCCGTAGGTGCGATCTCGTGACAGCAGCCGTATTCCATTTTAGTCTCTATCAGGCGGATGCTTCATATAAGGAATCTATAAAAGAGATAACAGATTTGGGATCTTGTACGCTCTGGGAGGACAATTTGGCTGTATGTTCGGCAGAGAACCTGAAGGCGGTAAGCCGTAAAGTGCATAGGAATTTTCATCATAGTCAGTCACATAAGCAGTGTCAGGCCCAG
This sequence comes from Paenibacillus motobuensis, assembly GCF_039521865.1. Lineage (NCBI taxonomy): Bacteria > Bacillati > Bacillota > Bacilli > Caryophanales > Paenibacillaceae > Paenibacillus > Paenibacillus motobuensis. The sequence continues at coordinate 181,880 of NZ_BAAACX010000007.1, forward strand.
CTTGATTTCCAGGAGCTGCTGTACGAACTGGCGGCCGGGAGCGGGAATGCGGCTGGAATCGATAAAGCGCAAGTGCTTGAAAAGGCCAGAACGTATATCGAGGAGCATTATGGTGAGGAATTGACGATACAACGACTGGCTGAGGTCGCAGAGTTCAGTCCGAAATATTTTGCAGATATGTTCAAGAAGACATACGGACACAGCGTCATGGATTATGTAACACAGGTAAGAATGGCAAAGGCGAAGCAGTTAATGCTTAGTTCAGGTGCATTGTTGAAGGAGATCGCCCCGTTGGTGGGGTACAAGGACGAATTCTATTTTAGCCGAAAATTCAAAAAAGAGATGGGCTTGTCCCCTTCGGCATACATGAAGGAGCGGAGCAACAGGATAGCCTTATACGGCTCTACCTCGCTGCTTGGATATCTGACTCCGCTGCAGATTATCCCCTATGCGGCTCCATTGCATCCTAAATGGTCATCCGAGCGGTATCATACCCTTGGCCCGGATATCCCTGTTCATCTGGATGCCTATCGGCAAAATCATAATAAAGAGGCTAATCTTGAGAAGCTTGTAGCGGCCAAGCCGGAGCGGATTATATGCATCCAAGGGCTGGAGCCTTGGGAGAAACAGAGATTAGAGCAGATTGCCCCGCTCCATGAGCTGGCATTGGAGACAGGGGATTGGAAGAGAGAGCTAATGACACTGGCCACGCTGCTAGACAGGAAGGCGGAGGCAGATCAATGGCTGCAATCCTTTGAACGGAATATTATTCGGCTGAGACTTCGGATCATTCAGTATATGCAGCCTCCGGCAGCAGTTGTGGTGCGCGTCTTCCATGATCAGCTTGCATTATATAACAGCCGAGCTGTGCATGAAGTACTCTACAAGCTGCTGGGCTGCGAAACACCCCCTAATCTTCAAGAGGCACAACCCTTTGCATCGTTGACTATAGATCAATTGGCGATGATCAAGGCAAAGCATATTTTTGTCCTAGTCCGACAAGACTCGGAGACATTGGCCTATTGGAGGGAGTTATCATCCTCGGCGGCATGGATGTCCATTCAGGCGGTTAGAGAGGGGACGATGCATCTTATTAACTCCTATCCGTGGCGGGAACATTCTCCGACTGCGATGGAGCAAATGGCAGAAGCTGCAACAGAGCTGCTAACTGGAAAAAGTCCATGCTAATTCGGGAATTTGTCCATGGTACATTCGGCACTCCTCCTTTACTATCAATAATGATAATCATTATCAATTAAGGCGAGAGTTGTCGAAGGGAGAAGTTAGAGAGAATATGAAAAGATTCAATATGTTATTAGGGGTATTTCTGGCGTTAACGGTAGTCCTGTCGGCCTGCGGCAAGGAGAATTCGTCCTCGGGGTCTCCAGCAGCGCAAAATACTAACCAAACTGCCGCGGGGCAGCCTGCGGAAGCAGCAGAGCAACCGGCATCATCGGATACAAGAGTTATAAAATATCTGGATCAGGAATATATACTTCCGCCCAAAGTTGAACGAATTGTTATTACGGGTGCCGTTGAAGCGATGGAGGATTCAATCGTGCTCGATGTGAAGCCAATCGGCGCCATTTCATTCTCTGGAAAGTTCCCTCCATTGTTCGAATCAATCACTACAGAAGCGAAATCTGTCGGCGAGAAAATGGAGCCGAACTTTGAGACAATTCTATCTCTTCAGCCAGATGTCATCCTGACTTCGACCAAGTTCAAACCGGAGGTCAATGAGAAGCTGGAGAAGATTGCTCCGACCATCCCGTATTCCCACATATCCACGAATTGGGAGGCGAATCTGAGACTGCTCGGAGAGCTTAGTGGTAAAGAGGAGCAGGCTGAGCAGGAAATAGCCAAATACAAGGCCGATCTGGATGCGGCCAAGTCGCAAATCGGAGATAGTCTGAAGGACAAGAAGGTCGTGGCGGTACGGATCCGCGGTGGGGAAGTGTACATTTATCCGGCAGCGGTATTCTTCAACCCGGTATTGTATGAGGATCTCGGTCTGGCCGTTCCGGCAGAAGTACAAGCTGCCAAGGCTCAGGAGCTGATCTCGAAGGAGAAGCTCGCAGAGATGAATCCGGATTATCTGTTTATTCAATTCTCGGCGGATGAGAATATGGACACGCCAAAAGCATTGGATGAGTTCCAGCAAGATCCGATTATGAAAAGTCTGAATGCATTCAAGAACGGTAAGGTGTTCGTGAACATCGTCGACCCGCTTGCCCAAGGGGGAACGGCTTATAGCAAGATTGAGTTCCTGAAAGCAGCGGTTGCCAATCTTACCAAGTAAAAATACTACAGTTAATATAAGGCGTGTTGACGATGCGGTTAAAACGAACGCTGCCGGTGGTCATTCTTGGAATGGCCCCGGCAGCCATTGTATTATTGATCCTTGCTTCAATTTTATATGGGGCCAAGAGCATTACGGCAGCGGAGGTATGGAACGCGATTGTTGCTTTTGATCCGGACAATGTTGATCATCAGATCATTATAAGCTCCCTTCTTCCACGTGTCGTCGGGTCGATCCTGATTGGAACATTCCTCGCTGTCTCAGGAGCTCTTATGCAGGGCATGACCCGGAATTATCTCGCATCGCCCTCGATCATGGGGGTATCGGACGGCTCCGTATTTGCGGTTACACTGTGCATGATATTTTTGCCGAATGCCAGCCCCAATTTATATATCACCAGTTCGCTGATTGGCTCTGCCTTGGGAACGACCATCGTCTTTGGGTTAGCCTGGCTTATTCCTAACGGGCTTAGCCCGGTCAAACTGGCCATTCTCGGTTCAATCATTGGAACCTTTCTTAGCGGAACGGCCCATGCGATGTCGACTTACTTCCAAGTCTCGCAAAATATCAGCTTCTGGTATAACGCCAGATTACATCAAATGGACCCGGAGCTAATCCGACTTAGCATCCCGTTCGCACTGGTCGGCCTGACGTTGGCGCTGCTAATCTCCAGGTATATCTCAGCCCTCTCTTTGGGGGAAGAGGTAGCCCAGGGATTGGGCATCCGCACTTGGATCATCAAGGCATTGGCTATTCTCGCGACTGTACTGTTGACCGGAGTCTCCGTTGCTCTGGCCGGGAAAATCGCCTTTGTCGGCCTGATTATTCCTCATATCGCGCGTTTCCTCTCGGGTGTTGATTATCGCTGGATTATTCCGGTCTCTGGAGTGCTTGGTTGCATTTTCCTGGCGACATGTGATATTGTAGCCCGTTTTATTAACTATCCGTTTGAAACTCCGGTGGGAGTAGTCACTTCTTTGATTGGTGTGCCATTCTTCCTGTATCTGATCAAGACCAGGGGAGGTGCCCACCGTGAGTAATATAACGCAGCGAAGATTCTGGACAGTATTAACTGTCGGTATTCTAATTGCTGTTGCGGCTGCTTATCTCAGCTTGACTAACGGCACATTCGACATGTCGGTGCTGGATGTTATCAAGACCCTGCTAGGGATAGACTCTCGACCAGAACATAACCTTGTGGTATTCGAGTTCAGGCTGCCGCGCATTGTATTGGGAGCGCTCGTTGGGTTCGCACTGGGCACTGCTGGATCGATCATTCAAGGGGTAACGAGGAATGGACTTGCCGATCCAGGGATATTAGGGATTAATGCCGGAGCTGGCTTGGCCGTCGTATTGTTCATGTTTCTGTTCCAGGGAGTTATTACGGTGACAGGTTGGCTTGGAGTCATGCTGATGCCGATGTTTGGCATCGCAGGCGGCTTGCTGGCTACCGCAGCGATATATGTGTTCGCTAAAGAGAAGGGCAGACTCGATCCGCAGCGGCTAATTCTGGTCGGTATCGCCGTTGCGTCAGGTTTCGGGGCACTCACGATGTATATATCCCTGAAGATGAATCCGAATGATTACGAGATGGCCGTCGTATGGCTTGCCGGGAGCCTTCATAATGCGAATTGGAAGTTCGTCGTCACAATGCTGCCATGGCTGCTACTTCTGCCGATAATCTGTCTTCGATCTTATAAGCTTGACCTGTTTCAACTTAGTGAGGACAGTCAGAAGAGCGTGGGGCTGCATGTTGAGCGGGAGAAAAACATATTTCTGCTCTGTAGCATCGGACTGGTCAGTGCAAGTGTTGCCGTATCGGGCAGTATCGCTTTTATCGGCTTGATTGCACCCCACCTAGCACGGCAGCTTGTAGGTCTGCGACATACGCGTCTCATCCCGGTCAGCGGGTTGGTGGGCATGATTATGGTGCTGATCGGTGATTTTATTGGCAAGACTGTATTTGCACCGGCAGAACTATCGGTTGGTATTGTCGTGTCTATCATCGGCGTGCCGTATTTCGTTTATTTATTACTTCGAACTAGGGGATAAGGAAAGACATGGGAGGAGAGTATGGAACGATATCAGCGGCTTAATGTTGGAGACTGGAAGCTGGTCCTCCATTTGCCGCCATCCTATGTGACAACATGGCGCCGCTATCCGGCGGTGTATGTCCAGGACGGAGGCGAGTTATTCAGCGGTTGCCTTAACTATTTGGATCACTTGTATTTATCCGGCCAGTTGGCTGAGGTTATTCTGATTGGTATAGAGCCGCATTCGCGTAATGACGAATATACACCGTGGCCTGCGGCCGCGCTGGTAGATGGTTTCTCGCCATTCGCCGGCCGGGGACAGGACTATGTAAATGAGGTTGCAGATGTAATCAAGCCCTATATCGATAGTCATTACCGAACAAAAAGACAGGCGGAGGAGACGGCGATCATCGGCGGTTCGCTTGGCGGACTAATCTCCCTCTTCGCCGGTTGCTGGCGGCCAGACACCTTCGGACGGCTCGGTCTGCTGTCGGCCTCCTTCTGGTATGAAGGAGTGCTAGATTTCATCCGGGAGCATGATGGATTTGAAACTCATCAGCGCGTGTATATGTCGGTTGGAGATAAGGAAGGAATTTATAAAGAGACGCGGCAGCGACATATGGTTGAATATACCAAGGAGGCCCACCAACTGTGGCATGATAGAGGAATGGGCTCAACTCAGCTGAAGCTGGAGGTGGAACCGGAAGGTACGCATGACGATCTGTTCATGATGAGGCAATTCCCAGAGAGCCTGAAGTGGTTCTTCGGTAATCCAGAGAGGGACTTCCCATCCAAGCAAATGCTCGGGAGGAAGATGCAAATACCCGGTACGCAGGTATGGAACTTCCATTCCGGAGTGGCTGACCGAGATTATCGCATCTTTATTGCCGAGCCGATGAGCCCATCGCCTGTCGGGGGTTATCCTGTGCTCTATACATTGGATGCCAATGCCACCTTCGGTTCACTGGCGGAAGCAGCCAGATTGCAGACCAGAGGCCCGCACGGAATGGATCCATTTGTGATCGTAGGTATAGGGTATCACTCCAGCGATCCAATCGTGACTCAAGAACGTTTCTACGATTACACGGTCTTTGCTGATAGCGGTGAGTTGCCGGCAAGGCCTGATGGATCTGCCTGGCCGCTCACGGGCGGTGCTGAGGCGTTCCTCGATTTTATCGAATATGAGCTTAAGCCGCTAATCGAGAAAGAATTTCCGATTGACCATTCCAGGCAGTCACTATTCGGCCATTCGCTAGGTGGGTTCCTGACTCTATATACGTTATTTACGCGTCCGAGTTCATTCAGCCGTTATTTTGCTGCCAGTCCATCGATTTGGTGGAAGAATCATATCCTGATTCAGTTATGGGAGAATAATAGGGAGCATATGACACTTCGTGAGACGGAGATTGAGCTGCATTTGAGTGTTGGCAGTCAGGAGAAGCCCAATATGGTTAGTGATGCTAATAAGCTGTACCAGCTCTTGACGACAGATGAATATGGTCCAAAGTTCGTCTCGATGACCGAAGTTCCTGATGAGGGACATGTATCACTGCTGCCTTCACTATTCAGCCCGATGCTGCGTCGTGTGACAACTTAAAATGAAGAAAAGCGCTTCATGCTATTGGCAGGGGCGCTTTTTTGATGCTGTCAGTGACAGCCCTTTCATTTATCGAGATCAAGAACAGGATGATTTATCCAGCAGAGAGGAGTATTCAGGGTATAGGCGCCGAATACATTCCGGGCAAATGTCATGGGTGAATTCGACTTTTGTATGCTTCTCCAGGAAGCTTTCGATGGAATTCCAGATATCATGCTCATCACGAATTTTCTTGCATACCGCACATATGGGAAGTAGACCGTGTAGTGTACAGATTTGCGCCAGTGCCTTTAGATGATTTTGCTCGAGTAATTTGCTTTGTGTAACATCAGTAAGGCAGACGAGGCCCCCTTTGACGGAATTTCCGTTAGGAGAGTAGATCGTTGAAGCCTCCAATGTGAAGCATTTCGTCTTAAGCCGGGACGAGGACTTGAATTCCTTGTAGAGGAATGGGTTCGTGCCATCCAGCACGGCGTCTAGCTCATGGGGAGGATGCCCCTCATCCTCAGCAAGAGCGTTGTAAATCTGCGCTAAATTAACCCCGGTCCATTCGAAGGATTCAGGGACGCCTGTTTCGAGCGAATGCAGATACCAGGCTCGATTGACGGATACGATGAAGCCTTGGGGATCGATAATCGCGATATCCTGTCTCAGCAAATCGATAATTTCTATAAAGTGGATGCCTGAGTTATGCAAAATAAAGTCGCTCCCTCTATTTGAGATGGGACTGCTTCTGTTGAACTCTAGGGGGGTATAGGTTTGCTTAAGTTGGATCTGGAGGGGATAACTATCCGTCGGTGTGTGTTCATGAGGAGTCCATAGTAAATGGCATGGAATTAATGGTACAATTACCATTATGCTATAATTTCCGTTGCATAAAGAAAAGTATATACGTCTTTGCGTTACTTCGCAAGAAGAAAATTACTGAAATGCGTCTTAAGACGAATATTTGGAAGGCGGTTGTATATGCAATCCATTTATGATCGAATCGAATTATTAATTAAAATGAAGGGAATGACCAAGAAATCATTCTGCGAGAAGCTAGGCATCAGTACGGGGAATCTAGGAGATTGGAAAAGAGGGAAATCGACACCGAGTACCAATAAACTGGTTGAGATTGCTGGGTTCTTCGATGTTAGCCTGGATTGGCTCATATTGGGCAAGGAACCGAATCAATTGCACTTCAAGGAAAATGCAGCGACATATACATGGGATGAACTAGGAAACGATCTTGTGCTGTCTGAGAAAGAAAAAGAGTTTATCAAGGAGTACATCGATTTCACACGTTACCGAAGAAGCCAGTCTTGTGATAAATAGATGTATTTAGCATTTCTAATGCGCCGAGCAAAACAATGCAGGCCTGTAAATCCTTTTGGATGAACGGGCTTGCGCAATAAGCCTTAAGTAATTTTTTTTGTTTACTTTTCAAGATCTTCAGTGTATAATAAAAGAGTTGCTGAAAAAGTTAATAATATGCGGTAGTGGTGGAATGGCAGACACGCTATCTTGAGGGGGTAGTGGGCGTACGCCCGTGGAGGTTCGAGTCCTCTCTACCGCATGGCCGAAAAGTCCTTGTATATCAAGGGCTTTTTACTTTTTCTTAGGGGCGACAGAATAGGATTGGACGAACCTAATTTGCAGATTGGGGACAAATTGGGGACGAAATATTTTCCGGGGCAAATTTATCAAACTTCTCTGCTGTTCCGCGGCTTAATTTTTTTGTAACATGAGTATAGATGTTGGCTGTCGTTTGATACTTGGAATGGCCTAGTCGCTTTTGTATAGCTTTCATTGATGCCTCTGCCTCGATTAATAATGTCGCGCTGGAGTGTCGAAGATCATGTAAGCGTATATTCTTAACTCCGTGTCGTATCGTGAATTTATCCCACCATTCAGATGGATAGGTGTGGTAGAACGGTTTCCCGAATCCAGCATGGAATACATATTGTCTATCTCCACCGATCCATTTGTCACCGACTTGTAGTTTCTCTTTTTTCCACTCACGTTCATGTATACGTAGCTCATTCATATACCACTCAGGCATGGCTATGATGCGCTCTGAGCTTTTTGATTTTGGTTTCTTTTCAACTGCTTTGCCGTTTTTTGTTTGGGATATGCTATTTCTAACTTCAATAGTTTTATTGTTAAAATCTACATCACACCATTCTATGCTTAGTAATTCTCCACGCCTACACCCTCCGATCATCGCCCCTAACATAAATAATCTCCACCGTCTTGGTTCTTTGTAGAGGCACTTAATAACTTCCTTAGCTTCGTCTTCATCATAATAATCAAACTCTGTTTGCTCGACTTTCGGCTTTTTAACTCCGATTGCTGGATTTGATTTAATCAGCTGCCAGTCTTTTGCCCGAGTTAAAATGTTTTTTAACACCCGATAGATGTACTGGATCGTGCCAGGGGACAATAACTCGCCTTTCCCATCTTTACGTGCGCCGGGTTTCCCTAGATCACTTATAAATGTCACGATATGCAGCGTCTTGATCTCATCTAAATACATGTGCCCAAATTTGGGTAAGATGTGGTTCTTGATATGCCGCTTATACGTGTCATAGGACAGGGGGGATAAGTTATCCGTGTTACAGGCATACTTCGGATCCCACTCATTATTTACAAATTGCTTCAGTGTCATTTTCTCTGGATTGATGTACTCACCAGATTCAACCTCTTGTTTAAACTTAAAAAGCTCATCTTCCAGATATTCACGTAATTTCTTTGTTGTTTTTAGCAGCGCAGGGTCTTCTACGGTGATTGTTCTGCTTGGGCGGTTACGGGTACCATCGGCGTGGTAACCTAAGTCGATCCGCAGTCGCCAGCTGTTGGTTCCTCGCTTTTCAATACTCCCTTTTGCCAATTTAAAGACTCCTTTCGAACGTATGTTCCATTTTCGGGTATATTTAAACAGCCTTACGGCTGGAAAGCACGAAGGTTACTCAAACATTTCAGCAACTCCTAGAGGGTCGAAATAAATTATGTAGTTGTTCCAAGTTGTACATATCCCATATTTGTTAAAGTATCGATCAATGCTGGCCTGTAAAAACTCCTCGGTAACCCCTAGGTATTCAGCCAGTTCAAACCTTCCTTTAATCCTAGCGTGATAAGCTTGTACAATTGCGGACAACGGGACGAGCTTATCATAGCCCCATTGCCTCGCCTTTAGCTCTTGCTGCTGATTTTCTAGTTTTGATTGATCGGTAATATCGCCCACGGTGAGATAGTAGTGACCAAGTTCCTCTGACAAAATACATTTTCGCTCAGTGTCGGTCTCTATGGTTTTGTTGAGGAGTATCATATCGGCCACACTAGATTCGATAAAAATCCCCTTTAACCCCGTGGGGAGTACCGCATTATCATCAAAGATGATAGGAACTTCTTGTGCTAGATCCTCATAGCTGATCATCCGTTCATCTCCCGATTCAATTACTTGTCGTTTTTAGCGAGAGCGATTTTCATGGCTAGTTTAATCTGTGCGAGTTGCTCCTCTGTTAAGGCTCCTTCATGTCCGACCTGGTGGGCGGCAAGAGTTATGATATCTTTTTCAGTCATGTCGTCGCTATTTGGGTGCGCTTTGGTCTCTACGTTATCAAATTTTGTATCTTGAAATTCCTCAAAAGCTTCTTTAGGTTTTAACGAGGGCCCCTCGTACACGGGAGGTTCTTGGCGAGCATATGCCTCTGCAAGTGTTTTAGTATCCATTTTAAGAGCTCTGGAGAGTCGATCAACTAATTCTCCCTGTTCATAGTCCCAAGGCTCAGGCGGTAATGTATCAAGGCCTCTTAAATATGAAACTGGAAGTTCGGTTATTTCTGCTAACTCTTCTATAGACATGTTTAGTTCTGTAAGTCTTTCTTCAATTAAGGCGTAAATTGATTTACCGAGTAAATAATCCAAAGAGACATCAAATATATCAGCTAATTTCATAGCTAATTCCGCGCTTAAATTTCTCCGCCCCCGTTCGATGTTGTAGTAATACTGAGTAGAAATTCCTAATTTCTCTGCAACTTCAGCTCCGGTTAAATCTAAAAACCGACGGGTTTTTCTAATTCTATCAGATGGTACTTTCACGGATATTTTCTCTCCTCATTGATTAATTTTCTTAAATATATCATCTATTTGGATAAAAATCAAACGGATGTAAGTTTTATTTGAAGCAAAATGAAGCAAATAGGAGCATTTTCTTTGAATCATCCAATATTTTCTTCATTTTGCTTTATTATAATCCTATTTGGATACTTTTAATCCTTTACGAATACTATCCATATAGAATACAATATATCCAGAAAGGAGGTATTCTATACAATGGATTTTTCAAGCGCTGTTAGACATAGGCTCGTAGATCAGAGGTTGAATCCTTCCGAACTTGCTCGGATGTCAGGCCATTCTCCTCAGTACATTCATAATTTACTGAACGGAAATCGGCGCTGGAATGAAGATTCAATGCGGAAAGTCTGCGATACTCTGGGGCTCGAACTAAAGATAGTACCGAAGGAAGAAAGTGAGGTTTGCTTATGACTGATTTAATCCCAACACACTCCAATGAGAATGGAAATTTACTCGTAAGCGGTCGTGATCTGCACGAGTTTCTGGAAGTAAAGACTGAATACCGACATTGGTTTCCCCGGATGCTGGAATACGGCTTCGCTGAAAATGTAGACTTCGTAGCTATCGTTCAAAAAAGACCGACAGCTCAAGGTAACGAAACAACGTACACCGACCATCACATAAAAATCGAGATGGCTAAGGAGATCTGCATGATTCAACGGAATGAAAAAGGGAAGCTAGCCCGGCAATATTTCCTTGATCTTGAACGTAAATGGAACAGTCCTGAAATGGTCATTAAGCGAGCTCATGAATTTCTTGAAAGAAAGGTAGCAGCTCTTACTACTGAGAACCTGGTCCTCATTCAGCAAAACAATGAGTTAAAGCCTAAAGCTTCCTATTATGACATGGTGCTACAAAATAAATCGCTTCTCTCGGTCTCGAAGATTGCCAAGGATTACGGCATGAGTGCAATAGCGCTGAACAAGAAGCTTTACGAGCTTGGCATTCAGTATAAGCAAGGAGACATCTGGCTTCTGTATGCGAAGCATCAGGACAAAGGATATACCCAGACAACGACCCATGTAATAGATGCGGACAAGTCCCGGGTGAGTACGAAGTGGACCCAGAAGGGCCGACTGTTTATCTACGATCTACTTAAGCGGGAGGGCATTCTTCCAGTAATTGAGAGGGAGTGTGAGGCTTCATGACGGCTCTTGAAAAAGCAATCGCTGACATCGTGGCCATTCATGTAGCCGAGGCTGAAAAGCGAATCATGGAACGAATTCCAGCTTCTGAGGATCGGACACTTACATTTACACAAGCACTGGATTATCTACACATGTCGGAGTATACATTACGGCAATTCTGCAAGGCAAAGAAGATTCCACATCGCACCGTAGGAGCCGAAGGGAGTAAGAGTCCACGCTACTTGTTTAGTACTGTAAGTCTTGATAGGTGGAAGCGAGAAGAAGAAGCGAGAAACTATCGTCCTGGGGAGGTATTGAACCAATGACCAAACAGCCTAATCACATTTCTACTGAAGTCATCGACTATTGCGCTAATCCGGAATGCAATTCAGAGATTTTCTTCGGACAGCCAGTCTTTAAGATCGGTCACGATCTGGTTTGTGGGGCTACATGCCTTATGAAAATGCTTGGAGCTAAGACGGTGATAGCTGGACAGACTCGTGAAGATGATGCGGAAGGAGAATAACCATGGGATATGAAGCCAATCACAAAGGCAAGTTTGTACAACGTCTTGACTTCATGCATCGCGAAACGCCCGGAGTGAATCTATCAACTGATTTCATGACACAGCAACAGATAAAGGAGTTATCCGGACCGGTTCATGTCTTTTACATTCAAATCCAAGGAGGGCAGAATGAACAAATACAACAAGTTAAATAGACGGATCAACCTAGTTTTCATAATCGCATTTGCAATCGTCATCCTACTAAATTACTGGTCAGTCTATGAAAAAAATAAACTCAATCAACGTTATGAGCAGTCGATTGAGCAATTTGAAATCATCGTTCAGGATTATCAAGATCTGGAGCATCTTCTTCGGAGTTATGTTCAGAAATTAGAGGTTGAATAGTGTATATTAGCTCATTGAATTTTTCAATTATTTCGTTATGCTGCTGAATTCTGATTTCCTTTTCTTCCTTCTTCTCTACAGAATCTTTGTATTCCGAATAGAACGGGTAAATGAACTGCAAAACTGCAAGAACGAGATATAAGATACGATCCCATGTCCACTTTTCTGATGTCGTTGTTGTGTTGTAGTTAATTGTAATGTTGATATTTTGGTTCTGCTTTTCGATTTCTTCAGCTTCAAGTATTGGTTCAAACGAATCAAACAATTCATCAATTTTAGGAATCACAGCATCAGGGACCTTGGTTAAATGATTTGTAGCTTTAGTTAGCGCTTCAAGTGTGGGACTTAATGTCTCTAAGTTTAGATGTGCAAGCTTAATAGCTTTTTTAGCAGCTCGTAATTGATCCTCTTGAATTTTGTTAATTGTTTCAATCAACGGAAGGAGCGAATCTTGAACTAAGTTAATTTGGTTCAAGGCTGGTGAAATAACTGAGGAAATTTGTTCTTGAGCTTTAATCGCTGGTAACATCGCAACTCTTATTTGTTCTTGCATCCTTATCAGTTTTGCGATCGAATTATTCAAAAAACTCACCTCAACAAAATAATTGTTGATATTAATATTCGACAAAGATCTATAAAACCCTTGAAGGGAGGTGAACGACGATGCTGATACCAGATAACTTGCTGGACAAGCTTGGTACTTATTATGTTCATCAATCTATAAATGTTCGCTACGGGATTACATTTGAAAAGTTCGTAGGGCTGCACCAATCCGGTGTTTGGACCGCTTACTTAGCTTGAAAGGAGGTGAGGAACTTGGGTCGCAAGCAACGTTTGAGAGTTTGCTGTAATCTGCGGCAGCTGGCCGACACAGCACAGTCGGAGCAATTGCGAAGATGTTTTGAAAATCAATACATTAATACGAAATCTCGCTTAAATGAAAAACAGCTTCCTGCGGGGTAGGAGCCGCTAGAAGCTGCAAAAAACAAACTATTCTATGGTCAGTGTAACACTGACAGAAGGAGAAAATCAATGGAAAACAATATTGTCAAGGGTTTTAAAGTGTTCAATCCGGATTGGACATGCCGTGGCTTTCAGTACGAAGTAGGTAAAACATTCACACATGAAGGTCATATGGAGCTTTGCGATGAAGGATTTCACTTTTGCGAGAAGCTGGCTAACTGCTTCAATTACTACGATTTCAATATTGACAACAAGGTTGCTGAGGTCGAAGCGCTTGGAGAGGTAGAAAGTGGCGACGACAAGTCTGTAACCAATAAAATCCGCATTGTTCGTGAACTGAGTTGGCATGAGGTTCTGGAGATGGTTAACCTTGGCCGAGGGAATACAGGATTAGGCAACAGCGGCTACTACAACAGCGGCAACCGCAACAGCGGCTACTACAACAGCGGCGACAGCAACAGCGGCAACCGCAACAGCGGCTACTACAACAGCGGCGACAGCAACAGCGGCTACTACAACAGCGGCGACAGCAACAGCGGCTACTACAACAGCGGCGATTTCAATTCATGCAATTATTCTTCCGGTGTATTTTGTTCTATTGAACCTGAATTCCTTCTATTCAATAAACCAAGCCCTATTAGCCGTGATGAATTCAGATATAGCGAAGTTGGGTATATCTGCCGGCGACTTCGCGTGACTGACGATGAAGGGAATCGGATTGATTATCAGCAGGCATGGGCTAATCTCTGGGAATCGCTATCCAATCATGAAAAGATCATTGTTCAGAGCATTCCTAACTTTGACGCCGATGTGTTCGAGGAAATCACCGGGATTCAGGTGTAATGATCTGCTTCAAAGGCGATGTGGTCAAGTTGAAATCGGGTGAAACTGCAGAAGTCTTAGATATCTGGGGAGTAGCCCGGACTTGGCATAAATTGAGATCTAGCAATGGAACTATCATCTTCTCGATGACTGATAATATCGATTCTATTATAAAACGCCATTCCAATAAGAAGGAAAAAGGACGGAGAAAGCAATGATTAAAATCAATAGGCTAGAAATCGAAAATGTAAAACGCGTCAAAGCGGTCAAGATTGAGCCGACAGCAAGCGGACTGACATTAGTCGGCGGCAAGAACAGGCAAGGCAAGACAAGTGTTCTGGATGGCATTGCATGGGCCTTGGGCGGTAATAAGTATCGCCCTTCCCAAGCTGAACGGGAAGGATCAGTAGTGCCGCCGTTCTTACGGCTGACTCTATCTAACGGATTAGTCGTGGAGCGCAAGGGCAAAAACAGTGACCTCAAGGTCATCGATCCGAGTGGGCAAAAAGCAGGACAGCAGCTCCTGGATAGTTTCGTGGAAGAGTTGGCAATCAACCTTCCTAAGTTCTTGAACGCCACAAGCAAAGAGAAGGCCAACATTCTGCTGCAGATCATTGGCGTTGGTAACCAGCTTCATGAGTTGGAGCAGAAGGAGCAGGAGGTTTACAACCGACGGCACGCTATCGGCCAGATAGCAGACCAAAAGGCCAAGTTTGCCAAGGAAAAACCGTATTTCCCAGATGCACCGAAGGAGCCTATTTCCGCTTCGGAGCTGATCCGGCAGCAGCAGGAGATTCTAGCGCGTAACGGGGAAAATCAGCGGAAGCGTCAGCAACTGGAACAGATTCAGGCAGCGCATTTCAGCCAAAAGGAAGAGGTCGAGCGGTTAAAGAGATTGCTTGACGATGCCATCTTGAAGTCTCAACAACTTGAGGCAGACTTGGCCGTTGCTCAGAAAGACGCCATCGACTTGCACGACGAATCTACTGCAGAATTGGAAGCCAACATTCGCCAGATCGACGAGATCAACCGGAAGGTCCGAGCGAATCTGGACAAGGACAAAGCGGAAACGGACGCAGGAGATTACCGCCAGCAATACGACACGCTGACTTCTGAAATCAACGCAGTACGCCAGCAGAAAACGGATCTTTTGACCAACGCGGATCTTCCGCTGCCAGGACTGTCTGTAGAAGATGGAGAGCTGCTCTATAACGGCCAGCGCTGGGACAACATGAGCGGTGCCGATCAACTCAAGGTCGCCGCTGCCATCGTGCGGAAGCTCAAACCGGATTGCGGATTTATCCTGCTGGACAAGCTTGAGCAGATGGATATGGATAGCCTCCGTGAGTTCGGAGATTGGTTGGAGCAGGAAGGCTTACAGGCGATTGCAACCCGTGTCAGCACAGGCGAGGAGTGCAGCATCATTATCGAGGACGGCTATGTCGCAGGACAGGAAGGTATTCAACTCCAGCAGCCTCCGGGTGAGATCGATCCTGGCGAAGGATGGAACGCTCAGGCACCGTCTTGGAAAGCGGGTGAATTTTAATGTTTGAGATTATTAGCGGTACGGTTCAGACTGCCCAAAAAGTTGTGCTGTATGGTCCAGAGGGTATTGGTAAATCTTCACTGGCCGCTCAGTTTCCAAATCCTGTGTTCATCGATACAGAGGGTTCGACAAAGCAGTTGAATGTTCAACGCCTGCCGAAACCGTCAAGCTGGGAAATGCTCAAGCAGCAGGCTCAATGGGTAAAGCAGCAAGGCCCAGCTCGTTTCGGTTCACTCGTTATTGACACAGTTGATTGGGCAGAAATGCTTTGCGTTGATAGCGTATGTGCTGCTCACAACAAAAACGGTGTCGAGGACTTTGGGTACGGCAAGGGATATATCTATGTTGCGGAGGAGATCGGGCGGTTCTTGAATCTTCTAAGCGATGTAGTAGAGGCAGGTATCCACGTTATTCTAACCGCCCATGCGCAAATTATTAAATTTGAGCAGCCGGACGAGATGGGGGCATACGATCGTTATCAACTCAAGTTGGGGGCTAAGACAGGTTCCAGAACAGCTCCACTCGTCAAGGAATGGGCTGATATTGTCCTCTTCATTAATTATAAAACGTTCAGCGTAGCAACTGACAAAGAAGGCAAGAAGAATAAGGCTCAAGGTGGGGCGCGGACCATGTACACCACACATCACCCCGCTTGGGATGCGAAAAACCGCCACGGCCTTCCGGACGAATTGCCATTGGATTACAGCCATATTGCTCATATCTTCAATCAGCCAGTGCAGCAGGCGCCTACACAACCGTCACAGACTCCACCGCCTATTCAAACTGCTCCACCTATGGAAACCGCGTCTCCAGCAAGCGTGCCGACACAACCGCCGATAACTTCATCGGAACAAAAGTCTGATCTTAATCCTAATATTTATGGCCCTCTACGTGATCTGATGATTCAAAATCAGGTGACCGAGGCAGAAATTCAGGCGGCGGTAGCCAAGAGACAGTATCTTCCGGCGGATATGCCAGTTGCAGATTATCCACTGGATTTTGTTGAAGGAGTACTGGTAGCGGCATGGAATCAAGTTTACGCAATTATTTGTGAAATACGGGAAAATGTACCGTTTTAATAAATCATTCAGGAGGAATTATACATGACTACTCAAAACAACATCGAACGAGAACTTAGCTGGGATGACGAGATTCAGAAGGATGGCGGAGACTTTATACTCCTTCCTGCAGGTGACTATAATTTCACGGTTACGAAATTTGAACGCGGGCGATTTGCAGGCAGTGCCAAAATGCCAGCTTGTAACCAAGCTAAGCTTGAGATTACAGTACATTCCCCAGAACACGGCAATGTAGTAATCTTCCATAATCTATTTCTTCATACAAAAACAGAAGGTTTGCTATCTAAT
Source organism: Paenibacillus motobuensis (assembly GCF_039521865.1). Classification (NCBI taxonomy): domain Bacteria; kingdom Bacillati; phylum Bacillota; class Bacilli; order Caryophanales; family Paenibacillaceae; genus Paenibacillus; species Paenibacillus motobuensis. The sequence goes on from NZ_BAAACX010000007.1 coordinate 198,663, forward strand.
TTTTTCGCAGGTATCGGACAGAAGAAGAAAGGTGAGCCGCTACGCATGAATTGGCAAACTGTTGTTGGTTCCAAGGGGCGGTTAAAACTAGAGATTAACAAGTTCATGGGCAATGACGGTCAAGAGAAAACTAACAATCAAGTGAAATCATTCTATTCCTACGAAGAGTTGAACCAACAACCACAGCAACAGCAGCAATATAATCAGCAACAACAATTTCAGGCCCCATTCCCCGGCGCTCAGCAGCAAGGCGGAGGCTTCACGCCTGGTCAGTTTTAGGAGGCGGCTATGGAACTTAGACAATATCAACAGGAAGCGCGTGAAAATATCCAGTCGGAGTGGGAAAAGGGCGTACAGCGGACATTGCTTGTCCTTCCGACTGGTTGCGGTAAAACAATTGTATTCAGCAAAGTAATTGAAGACCGGGTTAGGCTGGGCGAGCGTGTGCTCGTCCTGGCCCATCGCGGAGAGCTGCTGGATCAGGCAGCCGACAAGTTAGCCAAATCTACCGGATTAGGATGTGCTACAGAAAAAGCAGAACAGACATCTCTTGGCAGTTGGTTCCGGGTTGTGGTTGGCAGTGTACAAACGATGATGCGAGACAAGCGGTTGCGGCAGTTTGCAGTCGACCATTTCGATACAATCATCATCGACGAGGCGCATCATTGCATATCAGACAGCTATCAACGGGTGCTGCAGTATTTCAAAGAGGCGAATGTTCTGGGCGTGACAGCTACTCCTGATCGGGGCGACATGCGTAACCTGGGCAGCTATTTCGAGAGCTTGGCGTATGAATACACGCTACCGAAGGCGATCAAGGAAGGATTCCTGAGCCCGATCAAGGCCATGACAATTCCTCTTAAGCTGGACTTGTCCGCTGTAGGGCAGCAGGCTGGAGACTTCAAAAGCAGTGACCTGGGCACCGCCTTGGACCCGTATCTTGATTCTATCGCCGCAGAAATGTGGAAGGTAGCAAAGGATCGGAAGATTGTTGTATTCCTCCCATTAGTAAAAACCAGTCAAAAGTTTACTTCTATATTAAATGCGGTCGGATTTAGAGCTGCCGAGGTAAATGGGGAATCACAGGACAGAGCAGAAGTCCTTGAAGACTTTGACAAGGGTAAATATAACGTACTTTGCAATTCCATGCTGCTCACAGAGGGTTGGGATTGCCCAAGCGTGGATTGTGTCGTCGTACTGAGGCCGACAAAAGTCCGCAGCTTATACAGCCAGATGGTCGGGCGCGGTACCCGGCTATACCCTGGAAAAACTGAATTACTATTATTAGATTTCTTGTGGCATACAGAACGGCACGAGTTGTGTCATCCGGCCCATCTGATCGCAGAGAATGAGGAAATCGCTCAGGCCATGACCAAACAGATCGAGGAGGCAGGCATTCCGCTGGATCTTGAAGCCGTAGAGAAGCAGGCTGCAGAAGATGTGATTGCGCAGCGTGAGGAAGCCTTAGCCAAGCAACTCGAAGAAATGAAGCGTCGGAAGCGTAAGCTAGTGGATCCGCTGCAATTCGAAATGAGTATTCAGGCAGAAGACTTATCCAGCTATGTACCTTCATTTGGTTGGGAAATGGCGCCACCAAGTGATGCGCAAGTTAAGACGCTCGAGAAACTCGGAATTATGCCTGATGAAATCGACAACGCAGGTAAGGCAACGAAGCTGCTGGAGAGATTGGACAAGCGCCGTTCTGAAGGTCTAACCACACCGAAGCAGATCCGTTTCTTGGAACAGCGAGGCTTCGAGCATGTTGGTACATGGTCATTTGAAACAGCCAAGCGCTTGATCGATCGGATCGCTGGTAATGGATGGCGCGTGCCGGATGGCGTCAATCCGAAAGAGTATCGCGGGGAATAGCTTATGATACAGACATATAAAGGGATCCGCCTCGAACTGATCAAGCGAAATTATGAAGGATACGCTGCAAAACGTTTTACGCTTGGTGGCACTAACCAGAATGTCTGGATTCCGAATAAGCATCTTGAAGCTGACGGAACCATCAAAGCAGGCGAAAATATCGATTATGTATTCCGGAAAGCACAGCGACAACTTGAATTGGCTGGATATATTGAAGCTATAACTGGAATAAAAAGGCGTTCGATTTAGGACAGTACGGGGAGTGAATAAATATGAAGGCTATTACAATTCATCAGCCTTGGGCGACGTTGATTGCACTTGGCGAGAAACGATTTGAGACACGGAGCTGGCCTACGAAATATAGAGGGCTGATTGCAATACATGCTGGTAAGAAGATCGATAAGGAAGCTTGCATGCAGCCGGAGATCAGCAGAGCGCTGGAACGGCAGGGATACACTGCGAATAACCTTCCTACTGGCGCAATAGTGACCGTGTGCAATTTGGAAGAAGTGCATCAGATAACAGTTGCCAGAGACAGTTTTGCTGGCTCAGTAAATCAGAATGGCGAAATAGCAATGCACGTTGAGGGAGACGAATTCGCCTTTGGCTGGTATGAGGAAGGGCGCTACGCTTGGGAATTGCGCACGGTACGACGGATAACTGAGCCTATCCCGGCCAAGGGGCAGCAGGGACTTTGGAATTGGGAAGGTCAATGAGTATGGAACATAAACTCGATCTTATAGCATTGCTTGATTACATTGACCCCGCCTTCTTAAGTTACCAGGAATGGGTCAACGTCGGCATGGCGCTGAAATATGAAGGTTACACGGCTAGTGATTGGGACGACTGGAGCAAACGGGACGGAGGACGCTACCATCCGGGCGAGTGCTTCAAGAAGTGGACGAGCTTCGAGGGTACAGCCAATCCGGTTACCGGGGCCACGATTACCCAAATGGCGAAGGACAACGGATGGATGCCGCGGTCTGCTGATCGTGAAGATCGGGAGCTCAGCTGGGATGACGAGATTTCCGGCGGTGATTATGTTGTTGTAGATCGAAACTGGATCGAGGGCAAGGAGATTCATGAGCCGGCTGCTTGGAATCCAGTGCAGCAGCTGACAACCTATCTTGAGACATTGTTCGAATCGTCAGAGCAAGTTGGTTATGTCGTGGACACTTGGCAAAACGATGAAGGCAAGTATCTGCCCACTAAAGGGGCATGGGACCGGACGGCCGGGGAACTTATCCAGCTGCTTAACCAATGTGACGGTGATATCGGTAGCGTGTTAGGTGATTATGATCCAGCTGCAGGTGCGTGGATCAGGTTCAATCCCCTAGACGGTAAAGGTGTAAAAAATGAGAACGTGTCTGAATTTCGATATGCCTTGGTTGAATCTGACACGATGGATATCGAGAAGCAGAACGCCATCATGCGTGAGTTGGAGCTGCCGATCGCAGTCATGGTGTACAGCGGTGGTAAGAGTCTCCACGCCATTGTAAGAGTGGAAGCAGCCAACTATGACGAATATCGGAAACGGGTGGACTACCTATACAATGTCTGCAAAAAGAACGGCCTGAATATAGACAATCAGAATCGTAATCCGTCCCGGCTTTCTCGTATGCCCGGCATCGAGCGAAACGGCAAGAAGCAGTTCATTGTGGATACGAACATTGGCAAAACAAGCTGGGCGGAATGGCATGAATGGATTGAGGGGATTAATGACGATCTTCCGGATCCGGAGAGCCTAACAGATTTTTGGGATAATATGCCGACATTGGCCCCGTCATTGATCGAGGGCGTACTACGGCAGGGGCATAAGATGCTCATGGCCGGACCATCCAAGGCAGGCAAGTCCTTCGCGTTGATTGAGCTTTGTATAGCCATAGCAGAAGGTAGCAAATGGCTAGGCTGGCAATGTACACAGGGCAAAGTGTTGTATGTCAACTTGGAGCTTGATCGGGCCAGCGCATTACACCGTTTCAAAGACGTGTATCAAGCGCTAGGGCTTCCGCCGCAGAATATCGGAAATATCGATATTTGGAACCTTCGTGGTAAGACAGTCCCTATGGACAAGCTAGCTCCTAAACTGATCAGGCGTTCAGCGAAGAAGGGGTACATCGCAGTTATTATTGACCCGATCTACAAGGTTCTTACTGGTGACGAAAACAGCGCTGACCAAATGGCACACTTTACGAACCAGTTCGATAAGGTAGCCACAGAACTAGGCGCGAGTGTTATCTATTGTCATCATCACAGTAAAGGTTCGCAAGGCAATAAGAAGTCAATGGATCGTGCTTCTGGTTCAGGTGTATTTGCCCGGGATCCGGACGCGCTGATCGACTTAGTAGAGTTGGATGTAACGGAAGCATTGCTGAAGCAGGAAGAGAACAAGGCGATATGCGCCATGTACAAGCAGTTGTTCCAGCAGCATAACCCTGCATATCTGCAGGAGCATGTTTCACAGGATGACGAGCTCAGCGCCAAAACGATGGAGGATCACGCAAAGCGAGCTATGCCACAGGTCATGACTAACATCATGCCGACCATAGAGCAGGTACTTAAGGCAGTGAAAGGACGCTCTGCATGGCGAGTGGAGGGCACATTACGGGAGTATGCCAAGTTCGAGCCGGTCAACATGTGGTTCCAGTATCCGATCCATAAGGTGGATGATGTCGGCAGTTTGAAGGACATCGATCCGGAAGGGGAATCTTCAACACCACCGTGGCAAAAGGCGACCAACAAACGGAAGGATAGAGCAAAGCAGGAGCGCCGGAGCAAGGCCGAGGAATTTGAGGAAGTAGTGAATAACTGCAATTTCGGGGAACCACCTACGGTATTGGATGTCATTGCATGGTATTCTTCGACCGGAAAAGAGGTAGCTGAACGTACTGTGAGAGACTGGGTCAAGAAATACGGTTATGAAATTGATCGATCAATCGGTTTCCGCATAGTCAAAAAGGAAGATAAAGAAGATGAATAATCGCGGCGGCAATCATGATTTTATGGTCGTTGCAAAATGTTGCAAGTATCACTATTTAATGATTGCCGCAATTTGCGAAATATGGTCTTTGCAATTCTGCAATAAGTTGCGGGGATTTTGATACGGTATGATTGCCGCCGCCGATGGCGGAGACCACTATATATAAATATATAAGGAATAAGGGAGGGGGTATAAAAATCCCCCTCCCCCTTCCCCTAAATTTATGAGGCAACCGCCGCAAAAGTAAAAGCAAAAAAATGGAAGGTGAGAAACGGTGAAGATTTGGGGCCGATCAAAAGAACGTAATGAAAAGTTGAAGCCTAGTTGCTATAGAGAAAACGAAGATCCTTATCCGTTGTGTAAAGGAGCAAAGCACCCTCAAGAATTTGCTGAAAATGATTGTTTACGGTGTAACTTGTACGAGGAGATGGTTTTGGATGACTGAATTTTTTATGCCGATGAAGAAGGTCCCGACGATCACACACCAGCAGAAGCAAGTAGCAGTTGTAAATAATAAGCCTGTCTTTTATGAACCAGAAGAGTTGAAGGCTGCTCGAGCGAAGCTGATGGCACACCTGGGACAGCATGTACCGCCGAAGCCATATATTCATCGAGTCCGGTTAATCGTGAAGTGGTGCTTCCCGCTCACTGGCAAAGCTGCTGATGGGCAATACAAGCATACTAAGCCAGATATTGATAACAGTCAGAAGCTACTGCTTGATTGTATGACAGCCTGTGGTTTCTGGAAGGACGATGCATTAATAGTCAGTTTGATTGCTGAAAAGTTCTGGGCTGCGTTTCCTGGCATCTACATCCGGATCGAGGAGCTGTAGCCTATGGATTACGGAGCATTCTTCGCGGATGTACAGGCGTGGATCGGACAGGCCAATCAAGCAGCTATGCAATACGGCATGGACAAACCGGAGTTTTGGCAATGGGTCGCTGACTCTGCTGGAGCTCTGTGCAAGAAATATAACGACCACCGGCTGGCTATGAAGCAAATGATCATGATGACTGAATGGTTGGAAGAAGTCTATGAGAAGCAGGTGAAGCCGAAATGAATTGGAAGCAGGCTACGGATACAGAGTTATTGCAGATCATCTACCACGAACCAGGAGTGTCTCTCTCTTTGATTCAGGAGGCTGCTGAAGAATATAGCCTGAGGCATGGGCGAAAGGCGAAATGGTGGAGGATGGAAGGGAGAACAAAACGTTATGCATGAAGAAAGCAGCGTGAAGCCTATGTACAAGAATCCTAGACCATACCAGTATAGGCTTAAAGTTTGTAAAAAGTGCCGGAAACGTTATTCCCTATCATATTTCGATAAACATAAATGCAAAGGCGAAGAAGGGGTGAAGAAAAAATGACTCAATATGCGGTACAACATCCGTATTTAACGGCCTTATTAGTTTTCATTGCATTGATCGTGATCGACAATATGATCAGGCAGATAGCAGCAGTACGGATAGCTAAGCACGGCAGCAAAGGAGGGACAGAGGATGAACGAACAACGGGCAATTGAGCAGCTTTCTAGCTATAGACAAAAGCAAGCAATATTACAGGCTTTATCAACTTACAGCGTCGGGGCAGGCATTACAGTATCACGTCTGAACGAAGATGATCAGCTTCAAGATTTGCATGCACGTCTTCGGAGAATGCCAAGCTATATGTACTTGAGTAAGCATGAGCAGAAGTTGGAGCAGACAGCAAATGCTTATATGACACGTTATCCAGCTGGAATTAAAGCACAGAAGCGAGCCGTTCCTGTGAATGTTATGGATGACGAGGATAGTGAGCTACTTCAGGAACTGAAAGATAAAATTCAGAAGGTTATTGCGGCAAGAGGGTACGAGGTCAGAGATAATATTGACGAGATACTTGAACGATTGGCTGAGTTTCAGGATCTGCAGGCAGAAGTGAAGAATATGGATATAGCTCTTAAGGCCTTAGAGCAGTACAAGCCAGAGTACGCCAAGTTGTTGAAGTTACGATTTATTGACGGGATACCTGTCCTTGATGCCGCTGAGGAACTGCATATTTCTCGTAAGACTTTTGATCGTTGGAGGGCTCAGGCCGTAGAAGAGTTTTCAAAGATTTATACAGGTTGACGCATTGTTGACCCTTGGATGACCGTTTTTGCCATGTCAACCCCTGTTAAAATGATAGTGTGAGATAAGTGTAGAGACGCAGCTGTCAATGGTTTTATACGGTTCGGCGGTTGCGTCTCTTAGATTAAATGCGGTGGCGGAATAGACTTTATAAGGGATGTGTCCTAAGTAAAGGGTCAGATAGACCAGTAGACGCTAAAACGTAGGCATGATAGGCGCTAAATGAGCCGTACTGTGCAGCGCCTTGCAAGGTGGAAATCATTGCCCGCATATTCAATTAACCGGATGTGGTGTAGCTTGGGTAGCACGCTTGCCTTGGGAGCAAGTAGTGTGGGTTCAAATCCTGCCGTTCGGATTATTCACCTTTTTTTTGTATTCTCCCCCTTCATTGGCCGGCATCTTAACGGGTGTCGGTAATTTTATGATATTATATCTTTGAGGTGAGCGATTTGAACGAAATTTCAAAAGCAATAAAGAAGTCGGCGGGCGAAGTGAACAAGTATTATGAGAAACAACTTAAAGAAAATCCGAATTGGAAGCCGAAAGTCACCACAAGCGACATTAAGGTGACAGAAACAAATGACGGAAATACATATTCAGCACAAATAAATATCGAGTAAGCTTAGTCGCCAATAGGCGGCTTTTTTATTTTTTCTCTGAGAGGAGTTGAGTGCGATGGCATTGACGGCCAAGCAGCAATTATTCGTCAAGGAATACCTGGTCGATCTCAATGCCAAGCAGGCAGCGATCAGAGCAGGTTATAGTCCGAAAACGGCCGAGCAACAGGCAAGCCGATTGTTAAGTAATGTTAAGGTTCAGAAAGCCATCCAGAAGGCAATGGATGAGCGAGCTGCTAAGGTGGAGATATCAGCAGAACAGGTTTTGCAGCGCTGGAAGGATATTGCCTTCGCGGATCCAAACGAGATTATCCATTTTCGCCGTGTCTGCTGCCGTTATTGCTTTGGTATTGATCACCAGTACCAGTGGATCAACGAGGCGGAATATGAGGCAGCCGTTAAGATAGCACGGGCTGAAGCGGAAAAGAGCAAAAAGAAGAAGCATGTTGAGCTTCCATCTGATGCTGGTGGATATGGATTCGATCCGTTGATACGTCCACATCCTAAGTGCCCTCAATGCCATGGAGAGGGGCACGGGCAGCTTCATGTTAACGATACACGGGATTTGAGCCCGCAGGCTAAGGCGTTGTACGCAGGAGCGAAGACAACGGCTGCAGGGCTTGAGATAAAGTTCCACGATCAAGACAAGGCGCTTGAGAATATCGCCCGTCACCTCGGTATGTTTAAGGATAAGCTGGAGATTGGTGGAGAGGGCGGCGGTCCACTTCAAGTTATTTTTGATTCGGGGATGACTAAATCATGAGTAATACAGTGGTTATTCCGTATAAGCCGCAGCCACGTCAGCAGGTTTTCCACCAGGCCGAAGCCGATGAAATCCTTTATGGAGGGGCTGCAGGTGGCGGTAAGTCAGAGGGCACGATATTCGATGCTTTGAAATACGCTATGCAGTATCCTGGAAGTAGGCAGGTTATCTTCCGGAGAACATTTCCCGATCTTCAGCGGTCTATCATTAATCGGACCTTGAAGGTATATCCGAAGGAGCTGGGCAAGTATAACACCTCATCTCATGAGTGGACCTTCATCAATGGCAGCGTGATCGAGCTGGCATATTGGGACAATGATAGCAACTATATGAACTATCAGGGTGCTGAATATGACGTGATCCGCTGGGAGGAGCTCACGCAATTTGAAGAAGCCTGGTACAAATACATGTTGTCCCGTTGCCGTGGATCCAACGGGTATCCGAAAAGCGTGCGCAGTACGACGAACCCGGGCGGGCTTGGGCATACCTGGGTTAAGAAGCGTTTTGTCTCACTAGGACCGCCAGAAACACTGTACCATGTTCCAGAGACGGATGATGATGGAAATCAACTCTACTGGCCAGAAGGCGTCCCCGGTAGGAAAGCCGGCGATCCGATCATTCGTAGCAGAATGTTTATTCCAGCTAACGTATTCGACAACCAATCCCTGCTCCAAGAGGATCCGGGCTATTTGGCGCGATTAATGGCGCTGTCGGATGTAGAGCGGAAGCAGCTGCTCGAAGGGGATTGGGATGTATTCGCAGGCCAGTATTTCGGTGAGTTTTCTCGCTCGATTCATGTAGTCAAGCCTTTCGACATCCCGCGCGACTGGAAAAGGTATCGGGCGCTGGACGAAGGATACACGGATCCGTTTGTATGCTTATGGATCGCATTAGCACCTGATGGGACTGGCTATCTGTATAGGGAGCTCTCACAATCTAAACTACTAACATCAGAGCAGGTTGAGCTGGTTCGGTTGAATACCCCGGTTAAAGAGAGGTTTGAGTACAATGTCGCTGATACTAGCTTTTGGAATAAAGCTAAGACAGAGAATATCACGCCTGCCGAGATATTTGCGCAGAAAGATGTTCCGCTTATCCAGGCGAAGAAAGAGCGCGTCAATGGTTGGAAACGGCTGCGTGAATGGCTCAAGGTGTATGATGCGATCGATCACGTAACTGGACAATCCTACAAGACAGCCAAGTTAAAAATATTTGATACCTGTGTGAAAGCAATCGAGGCGATCCCAGCCATGATGCATGATGAGCGGAAAGTGGAAGACGTAGCTGCTCACAGCCTTGACCATATTCCGGACGCGCTTAGATATTGGGTGATGAGTCAGCCGACTCCAGCGAAAGGTGAGGAGGCATGGGGAGCGAACCCTGAATCTCTTCCTAACAGATCCGGCGACTTTGACGAAGACGATGACGACGATATGCCAGATGTTCAGGGCTTCTGGTAATGCATAAGGTATGCAAGACATGTGTACAAAAGACAAGGTTTTGTGAATATGTCCAAACGCCGCAACCATTAGTACATAATGGTTTATGTAATTTTAAAAGGCAAGTAAATTATGCATAGATTATGCAGCAGCTCATAAACCGCGTGGTTGTGGGCTTTTTGATTTTGGCCGAAGAGTCGCAAGACGAATAAATATGCAAGTTAAGGGAGAGCTGAACATGATATTTAAGAAGCTATTTTGTAAACACAAATATAGTTTTGTAAGGAATATTCACGGCGATGAGATTATACATCGCGGGTTCAAAAGGTCTATATGGAAGTGTACTGAATGTGGAAGAACAAGGTTATCAGACGAATTACATAAGGAGGGGCCACAATGACGGAAATTGTGTTAGCTGTATTGGTCTTTGGAGTCATCTGTTTTTTGTGTTTGATGATGCGTGATAAAGATAAGACGATCAGAGAGCTAACCGATAAACTGATGTCCCGTAATTACACCGAATACGTGTCTATGACTCGGGCGAGAGATGATCCTCACACTAATGTGGAGAGTAGGAAGCCTTTAAGTTGGTACGATGATCCGAATGTTCCGGACGTGGACGACGAGGACTTACAAGACATGAAAAAGGGTGTTATCCCCGGATTTAGGCGGTGATGGAGCATGAGTGTAATCGATAAGATCAAAGGTATTTTCTCCGACGCCACCACAGACAAGCAAGATAGTACAAGCCCAAATACGCCAGAACAACAGCAGATATGGGATACCGTCCACCAAGATTACCAGGTATTCAAAGCCGCCCGCCAGCCGATGGAGGCGATCTGGCAGCAGGAGCAGCGCTTTTACATGGGCGATCATTGGCGCGGTCTCCGGACAGAGGCTGTATCGAAGCTCCGGCCTGATGCCGTGGAGAACGTTGTGTTTAGCCAGGTGGAGTCAATTGTCGGCAAGTTGACCGGCTGGATGCCCACTCCGGATTACAGCGCCATGGAGCCCAGTGACGAGGATAAGGCTAGGGATTTGAATGACTTTATGCCATATGAGTTACGGCAGATCAAATTCCGACACAAGCATACTCGAGCTGTACGGCGCTGTGTGATTCACGGGCCGTTGATTTATAAGACGATCTTTGACCCGACAGTCGAAGGTGGCAGAGGTTTGAATCGATACCAAGGGCGAAACGATATACTCCCAGTTGACCTGGGAACATTCTTTCCGGATCCGAGGGTCAACGATTTCATTTATCTGCAGGATATGTCAGCGATCATAATCCATGTTCGCAAGCCGCTGGAATACTTTAAAAAGCGGTGGAAGGTACAGGGAGCCAAGGTTCAGCCCGATAATGTGTCGTCCGAAGTTGAGATATTCAGTACGGACGCTTATGATTCTACTGGTGATTCGTCACTTAATACCCAGGTTAGTGATAAGACGACTGGACTGATAGAGTACTGGTACCGTGGACTTCCGAAGCTAGTGAGTAAAGAGGACAAGGAACTTTTTACAGAACAAGCCAATGAGAAGTTACTGCAGGGTATTGATCCATCTGAATACCTTGCCAAGGCTCAAGGCAGCATGGAAGGCGTACATTGCATCTACGTATCGACATCCGGCGTGTTCCTGGAGCATAAGGCATACGTATATGATCACGGTCAATACCCGTTTGTAGCTCGCACCCTGTACCCACAGGAAGGCAATCCGTGGGGCAAGGGCTTTATGCGCGATATGATTAAGCCGCAGATATTCAAAAATAAATATGCTGAGATCATAATCGAGACGATGGCGAAACAAGGCGGCAGCGCTATCGTGTATGAAGAGGGGGCAATTCCTAAACCACGCACATGGCAAGAACAGCGAGGATTGCCGTCAGCGATGCTACCTGTAGCCGCAGGACGTATGAACGCGGTCAAGGAATTACAGGGCGTGAATGTGCCTAATACCGTGTTCAACAGTTTGAACTATTACGATGAGATGCTGCAGAAGATACCAGGGGTATTCGATTCCGCTAATGGTCAGGCCAATAGTAAGGTCACGAGTGGAGAACAAGCCAAGACGCTTATCGCTGCATCTGGTACACGCTTGAATACAGTGTCTGATTTGATTTCAGAAGCGCTTATAGAGGTGTTCACTCAGTACGTAGAGTTGATAGCGCAGTTTTACACTACCAAACGCATAGCCCGAGTTATTGGCCGTGACAATGTGGCTATCAGCCGGGACGCTCTAATCTCTTTGGCACCAACTGAATATGAATCGCAGCAAGCAGAGGATAGGGCTCCGGTTGAAAAACAAGAGGTACTGGAAGAGTTTGTGCCCGAGTTTGATCTTAATGTCCATATAGGTGTAGATAAGCCGCAGGATCGTGAGTACTGGTTGCAACTTGCTTTCAATCTTCTGAATGCGAGAGACCCTATAACGGGGTTGCCGATGATTGACGCAGAGGGAATTCGCTTTGTAATCCAGACCGGGCGCATGGAACCTATGGATGTTATTAAGCGCAGGATTGAAGAAGAGTCAGGTATACAGCAACAATTTGTACAAGCCCAGCAAATGGCGCAGCAACTACAGCAGGAAAACCAGCAGATGCAGCAAGCCATTGCGCAACTAACCGATCAAAAGGTTACCCAGGATATGCAGTATAAACAAAATGAGCAATCTATGAAGCAGCAAAAGCTAGAACTTGATGCTGCTAAAACGGCAAATGAGATAATGCAATCCAACTTTATTCAACCAGGCTTGTGATGAGACTTCACAGGCCTATTTATTTACCGCCAGCCATAGCGGATTAGGAGGATAACCATGGAAAATGAAGTGATTCAAAACGCCAGCCATAGCGGAGAAATCACGGACGTTGCCAGCCAAAGCAACGAAGAAATGAAGAGTTACTATGAAGCGTTTGACTTGGATTACCCAGAAGAGGTTGAACAAGGTGATACTACCTCTAATGATGGTGAGGCTGATCCAACCATAGACGGCGAACCTGAGCAAGAGGTTAAGGGGATAACAGTCAAACACAACGGTCAAGAAGTAACTGTATTGGATGACCAAATACCGGAGCATATTCAAAAGGGGCTTAATTACGACAAGGTAAAGGGTCAAGCAAAACAATACGAATCTGCCCTGGACAGGTTAGCTAGGCAGCAAGGGTACAAAGACCATGCTGAATTGATAGAGAATCTTGACGCTATCGAGCAAAAGCAAATACAGCAGCAGCGGGATCAATTCGACAATCTTAAACAGCAATTGCGTGAGGATGCGGAGAATGCGGGTATTGATCCGGTAGTCCTTGACCAATACCTAGATAACCATCCTTTGCTACAACAAGCCAGAGAGGTTGTCCAACGCAGCGAACAGGAGCAGCAATTGCGCCAACAGGAGCAATCACAACAGCAATTGCTTCAAGGGTGGGAAGCTCTGTTCAAGAAATACCCGGAGCTAACTGAACAGGTAGATGCTGAGACAGGTACGGCCACTTGGCTAACTCCTGAAATGCAAAGTAGGTTACAGCGGGGATACGATCCCGTAGACGCCTATGAGCTTGTTTACAGGGATAGTATTCTTGCGAACGAGAGAAAGCGAACTGAACAGTCTGTGTTGAAGAATCAGCGCTTAAATAAAAGGGCGCAAGTTGAAGGAGCAGGTGGAGCGGATCTGGAGCCAAGCGCACCGGAAGAGCTTACATCTGCTTTTGCTATGTTTGATATCGATCCGAAAAGGGCGCAGAAATACGCTAAGAACTTTGAATAATAAAACGAGGTGATAAGAAATGGCACAAGGATTTAAATATGTGTACAACGACTATGGTAAGGATCCTACCCGGGTCACAGAGCAACTCATGACAGACAACGAAGCAGGCTTTGCTGGGGAAGCAATTAAGATTGTTGGTGGTCGTATTACGAAAGCAGGTCCGACAGATGCGATTGCTGGCTTTTTGACGGCAAATATTGAGGCCGGTACGGATAAGCAAGCTGAGTATATCTTGGCTAGGGAAGGCGACTGGTACGATGCGCCGTATACAGGCACTGAAGATGCTGGATTTGTATCCGGAGCGAATGAGGTTGCTACTGCTGCAGACGGTCTTTCGGTAGATGCCGCTACGGTTACAGATGGTTCCTTATCCGTGTTCGCCGTGAACACCAATAGCAAAACGGTACGGGTAAAAGTAAAATCCCGTCAGTTTTCATAAGAGAGGAGAAATGACCAATGCAAACAGCACTACGTTGGGATCCGCTAGTCCTTGAACCTATTTTTAAGGAGCTATACTCGCTTGCGATGAGTGGTAAGAAAGATTTCATCCCACTACTTTACAACACATCAACATCAAATAAGTCAATGGAGTCTTATGATGGAGTCGGCGGCGAAGGCCTGATGGAAGAATGGAATAAGTCGAACAATCAGGTCTTCTACGAGGACATCGATGAGCTCTGGCAAAAGATCATCAAAAATCGCAAATATTCTGATGGTCGAATTATTGAGCGCGATTTTATCGATGATCTTAAGCTCACTGAAATCAAAACGCGCATTATCAGTCTGGCAGATGCGGTTTATAAAACACAACAATTGCAGGCTGTGGAGTTCCTAAACAATGCTTTCGTAGCAAACGGAGAGAATTTCCGAGGAAGAATCGAGTCGTTTGTAGGACCAGATGGAAAGCCGCTTTGCGCTGTGGACCACCCGTATAGTCCTACAAACAGCGAAGATGTACAGTCAAATCTAGGTGATAAGCCGCTTACAATTGATTCTTGGGACGAAACAGCAGTTGCTATGCAAGAGTGGAAAGATGACCGTGGTAATCCATTGGCTGTGATTCCAGATACCCTGATTGTCGCGCCATACAATGCCCGAGCAGCTTTCAAAATCGCAGGACTTCCAGATTCCGACTTGCCTAAATACGAACCAGGAAGCAATAACTTTGATGCCAATATGTACATGGGCAACATCAAAGTTATCGTCAATCCGTTTATTTCTCCAGCTAAACGTAAAAACTGGTTCGCCGCCGACTCTGCTAGACTAAAGCAATTCAACCAATGGCAGTGGAGACGTAAGATCGAGAATGGCAATATGACTGACTTCGATACAGAAGTATCCAAGTTTAAAGCTATCGGTCGTTGGGGTTATGGTTTCACTAACTATTCATTCATTTACGGTCACAATGTACAGTAACAAGCTTAGGGGGCTACGGCTCCCTTTCCTTGTTTTAAGCATTCACATGAGTTTTTAAAAGAGGGAAGGTGGGGCTAATGCAAATCTATCGTGATGAATTAGATGCATTGAATGCTATTTATGTAGAGCAGTGTAAAACAAATGAGCTGCTGCAGAGATTAGTTGATTTGAAGGAGAGTGGAAGCGTTGCTAGTAAGGGACGTGGTAGAGGAAATACAAGAAAAGGCGCCGAATTACCTGTCGCCGCAGTCGATAGTGAGGAAGATAACTCAAGTCAGGGATCGACTACTTAGGCAGTTAGGCTCTGGCCAACAACAAACCGAAACCGTATGTACAGGGATTGACCTTATGACTGGCCAGGCTCTCTACATTCTCCCGTGCCCAGTCGGTAATATTACGGACGTTGATATTCTCTGGCAAGGGGAGTGGCGTCGTATACCGTACAGACAATTTCATAATGCTTCGATCAAACCTTATTATTACGTTCAATCTGGGATGATCGGACTTGTTCCAACACCAGATACGGATGTAACAATGGGTCTTAAGATATTTCATATCCCTGTATTGCCGCCGCTATCTATTAACGATATGGACGGAATGACGGGTTTTGATCCTGATTATGACATGGTGCTTGTATATGGAGTACTTCGAGAGATTACTGGCGGCTTCGACGAGCTTTATCAGCAACTCTTAAATGATTGGAAAGCTGCTAACAATGGATATGAAAAATATAGCGTAGATGAGAGGTGGTAGAATGAGCAGATATCCTTGGAGAGACACGAGCGAAGATATCGCAGGGCAATCAACATCTCAATGGGAAACGCCCGCAGGGGCACAGGATAAAGCTGACAAGGCGTTACAACAAGCAAATAAGTACACTGACGAGAAGAATCAACAGTTTGATGATCACATTCAGAATTCAGTTATCCACGTCACTCAGGCTGATAAGGATAACTGGAACAGCAAAGCTTCCGGAAATCATACGCACCCAAATGCCACGCAAACACAAGCAGGATTTGAGTCACCTGAAGACAAAAAGAAACTTGACGGAATCGCTCCAGGAGCTGAAGTAAATCAGAATGCTTTTTCAAAAGTCAATGATGTTGAAGCTTTGAATAAAACAGATGCAATCACACTCAAAGGCGGAACCGGGATTATAATCTCGACTAATAAGAATAGCAAGGAAATAACATTTACCGCAAATGGAGAGGCTATTCCCGGACTACACGGAAGTAGTCATGATCACGATGGTGCAGATCCTATCCCAGAACTTGTTGACATTCGTAATCGCCTTGATACCTCCGACACAGACGAGATCACTTTACAACCAGGCTTACAGGTTATCAACGCACAGCGTGACGCACGCTTTAATCTCGGCAGTATAAAGGGCAAGAGCGAGATCAACGGGCAGGGTCGCATCGGCATCATAGGTGTAGAGAATCCCTATGTTACGCAAATCAGCGGGAATCTATTGCCGCCGTTTTATGAATGGTCATTAAATTCTAAAGCTAATGTAATAGCGCCGTATGAATTGAAGTTGACTCCAGATGCGGTAAATCAAAATAGTGGTGTGGAAGTTACTGCTATGGCTTCAAAGAGATATTATTTTTCACTAGAACATAACGGGAAAATTGTAGTGGCGCTTAAAAATAAAGCTGGAACAGAATTATCTCGGCCATATCCTTATACATCTGATCAATACGGAGTTATTGAAACAACAGCAGATACGGCGTTTATTCAATTTACTGTTTCTAACAATACGATAGTTGCAGGAACACTTACATTTTCAAATCCTATGCTCACATTAGGCACCGAGCCTAAGCCGTTTGTCCCGCGCGAAGACTCTATGCTTGCCTTCCAGACAGAGTTACACGCTAATCCAGAGACGGGAGCCGATCCTGACCAGTTGTTTGAGCGGAATGGGCAGTATTTTGCGCTACGCCCGTGGAGAAAGGTTGTACTGGACGGATCGTTAGGCTGGACTTATCACAGTGCAGGAACGGCTTTTAAAAGGTTTCAACTAGACGGATTTTCTGGCGCAGTGGATAGCGCATACTTAACGAAATATAACGGAGCGAATCTCGCAAGAGTAGCGTGGGGTACAAATACGAGCGCATCTGATCAACAAGCATTTCAAGGCGTAGGTCGCTTAATAATTTCGATATCCAACACAGACAGCGGATGGGGAGACGCATACACACCGACACCGGACGAGATCAAGGCGTATTTTAACGGCTGGAAGATGTACGAATACGGTACAAAAGCTTCTGCAACTTCTGTTTACAATCGAACGGATGGTTTGAATAAAGGCTGGACACCTATTACTGGTGATTACACTTTTGGGGTGAATGTCATCCCTTCAACCTTCCCTGCAAATTATAGCTATACCCCATACCAACTCTTATACCGGCTCGCCAAAGAGGATGTCGAACCAGTCGTATCCGAAGACTGCCTAACTCTTAAAGAAGGCGATAACGTGGTACAAGTAGGTACGGGGATTGTTTTGCGGGAGGGCATTAAACCATCGCATGACCCAACATACAATGCGTATAACATTAATGCTGCTCCTAATTCTAATGTGCCTGCGTCACCTCTGAAATCAAAAGCATCTAAATTACTTAATATTTATAGGGACAGCGGTGACGATACTAATAAGTGGATATTTTACGTTGACGGTAATTCTTGGGGTAACCAAAGAGCGGCTGCGTATGCATATAACTATTCTGTCAATTCAGCCTACAGCGTCACCTACATCAAGCTCGACAAATCGCCTGTTGTTCCAATCTCCGGCGTAGTGGCCGCGAATGAAAAGGCGCAGCTATCCGACCTTACCGCAGGCGTTGCCGAAGCGTTACACGGTGTATCGGTGCTAACGCAGAAGAAAGCGGAGAAGGATGCGCCGGGATGGATTGCTCCGACATTGCTTAACGGGTGGTCTGCGTATACGGATACATCATATGCCTTTAAAGGCTATCGAAAAGATTCGGATGGCATGGTGGAGGTGGTGGGTTTAGTCGCTGGTGGTGCGCTAGCAGTGCCGATCTTTAACCTGCCAGAAGGGTATCGCCCGGTTAAAAATATCCGTGTACTTGCAGCAGTATCGGATGGGTCAGTGGCAATCATTGACGTTAACGCTACTACGGGCAGAGTAATGTTGGTAACGGGAAATCCGGCCTCTGGTATCTCACTTACTATGAACTTCCCTACACAATAAAGGAGTGATACACATTGAAAGCAGTACCTAAAGTAAATACAGACGGCCTCTACTTAGAGGATACGCTAGTGGACGATGCCTTTTATGGTGTCGTCCCTTTTTATGCCCCGTTGCCGGAGCTGCCGCCTGAAACCGATCCTGAGGCGGCAGATGAACCGGAGGAAGAGGTAGAAGAGGCTGAACCGGAGATTGCCGGGTATGTTGTTGGTGTTCCTGTACCGCAGGGGCTGTATCTGCCGCAGTTTGATTTGGCGGCATGGGAAGCGAGGGAAGAGGACGTGCAGACTGATCCAACCGGGTATTGGGTGGAGGGACTGACGCCAGAAGAGATCGAGGAACTGACTAAGCCGCAGCCGCAGGAGCCTAATCCGGTGGATCTGCTAGGCGAAGAGTTGACGGCTATGAAGCTACAAAGCATACAACAACAATCCTTAATCGGTAGTATGGGATCGGAATTAGCAACAACTAAGCTCACGACAATTGAGCAACAGCAGACCATTGCTTCCTTAGGATCGGAGCTGGCTGCAGCTAAACTCGAAATCATTCAAATGAAAGGTGGAATGGCACAATGAAATTTTGGACATTGGCGTTTTCGATGAAATGGGTGACAGCAGAGGCGCTTAAGGGTGCGGTCACTACTGAGTCCAATCCATTTGGAGAGATTACACCTGAGCAGTACAAGGAGATTACGGGAATTAAATTTGAATAGGTCAGGAAAATTTTCCTTGGCGGTGAGTATATGAATGTAGGAGATATTATAAAAGAAGCCGATCTGTTAGTACCTAACGAAGTTCCTACTGCGGATAAAATCGTTTGGCTAAATGCTATCAATCAGGATTTTTTCAACGTAGTGAAGATCCCAAAGATCACAAAGTTTAATTGTACGGCAGCTAAGCAAGATTACATTTTACCCAACGATGTACGTTCAAAGAACATTGATTTACTAATGGTCGGCATGTTCCGTTATCAGAGCTTGGATCGTGACGCAGTTACACCAGCACAAAATGCCTATAGCTTTGACGACGTAAGCCATACTTTATCTATTTATCCTGCTCCATACTCTGATCTGCAGGGCGTGCTAAGATACCGTAGGGTAGGCACCACAACTTTTGTTTCTACGAACCTGACGGTTGTCCCTGATCCTCCAGAAGAATACCATTGGACGTTCATTCCAGCTTTGGCTGCTTACATCGCTAACACTCAGGATGACGGTGTAAAGGCTTCAAACTATGAGTCACAATATAAGGCAGCTTGGAATGTAGCAGCTCAGAACTACCAAGGCGGTGATGGTTAATGAAGACTGTTCAATACAATCTGCCGCAGTATCAGTCTTTGCCTGGTCAGATGCAACCTATACCTATTCGAGAATTTAAGGGGTTAAATACATTTGATCCTTTAACTATACCGGATGGATTTTTCACAGACATGCAAAATATGACTTCCGATGATTACCCGGCTGTATCTACTAGGCCGGGTTATTCTGTTATTGGATCTGGTGGAACAAAAGTATTAGGGATGGGCGTATGGGAAGGTAAAGAATTGCATGTAGTATTTAATGATGGTACATGGCGCAGGTGGAAGAACAACGCATGGACAACATTGGCCAGCGGATTAAACACTTCTGCTGAATGGAGCTTCACCAATTTTCAGGGTAATTTTGATGAAGTGAACTTGATCGGCTGCAACGGTGTAGACACGATGAAGCGCTATAACGGCTCTACAGTATCTAATTTGTCCGGCGCGCCTTCTAAGGGTAAATACATCACAACATATCAGAATAGGCTCTGGTGCGCAGTAGGCGTGGAATTGTGGGCCTGTAAATTGGACAACGCAACCATTTGGGATAGTTTCCTTAATGACGATGCGAGTTACCGTAAAACAATGGAATCCAGTCTGGGCGAAGAAATAAATATGCTGTCCGGTAGTTTAACAAAACTGACTATTGGTATGCCTAACGGACTACATGAGTTATACGGAAGTAGGCCATCAGATTTTAATACTAGGCTAATTACAGAAGATACCGGGCTAGCCAACCATAAATCCGCTGTGACTCAAGAAGGTTTTATGCGGTTCATGCACAGCACAGGAATTTATGAATACGGCGGCGGTGTCGCTCCTGAAAAGTCGGTGTCCGATATTGTTGGAAAATACCTAACTGGAATAACCGATCAGAGCGCAGCTGGCACTGATGGAACGAAACTGTATTTCAACATCCCAGATGACAAGTTAATGGTCTATGATCCGCGCGCTGGCGTGCAGTCTTGGAGCAAGTGGAGCGGTATTACGGCACTCCATTTTGTTTCGATGCAAGGGAAGTTATATATTGGCGACGCACAAGGCCGTGTGCTTCGATTAGATGGCGCTACAGATGCGGGGAATAGTATACCTTGGTATGCAATTACAAAGCCATTTAACGGCGGTTCTGCGGCTCAAAAGATGCGTTGGTATAAGCTATGGGTGGTTGTTGAGTTAACCGGGACTATGCAGATTCACTTGTCTCCATCGATCACTGGAGAGGATTGGACGCTGGTCCAGACGATCACAAGTAACGGTACACAGGTTAAGAGAGTAATTATTCCAGTTGCTAGTTTCGCTAGAGAGAACTGGATACGGGTTAAGTTCAGCGGCACTGGTCGGGTTAGAATGCATGAATTCACCCGTCAGACACGACAACTGCCGCTTTATTAGGAGGGAGCCTATGAGTACTTGGTCTGATGCTCCAAAGATACAGGGGCCGCCGCAAACGGGAGATGTTGCGGTGCTGCTTGATTATGTTAAGAAGCTTGCAAATATTACAGCGAAGATGGCTAAGGATTTGGAATTTATTCTGAATGGTAATGTAGCGTTCGATAATATTCGAACAAATGGTATAGAAGCCAAGAATATTAAGGCCGGTTCCATAACTACTGAAAAGCTTCAAGCAGGATCTGTTACAGCCGATAAGATCATGGTTAATGAATTATCTGCCATATCAGCAAACCTTGGTCATATTATTGCAGGATTGATCGAATCAGTAGAGATATACGGTTCATATATCGCCACTAGGCGCGGTGGGTACCCAAGAGCCGAGATGAGCCAAACAGAAGATATGTTTTCTACGTACGCATCTCCTAGCAGTTATGTAAAAATGGCCGCAGTTGGAACGGCAAACGGTTCCCCTCAGTTGACGTTATCAGGGGGAGGGGACAGCGTTATTTTATACCAACAAAGCCAGCGTTCTCTTTTACATTCCACAAAAAATTTAATGGTGAGTTCATCCTATGATATTGAATTAAGTCCGAGCAGCCGCGGGAGAGTATGGGTATCGTTTGCTCAATTGTGTGACAACGATACAGGAAAATCATTGAGTGAACTATTAGGTCTAGGGTAGGCCAGTGCTAGTATGTTATAATGGTGCCAAAATATGACACAGAGGTGAATCCTATGAAAATGATTCGTAATCTATCGTTAGTTTTGGCTGGTTTTGTACTCGGCGCAGCAGTGATGTTTACGCCGCAAATTCAAGCGGCTACCAGTAAGTTGTTAGGTAGCAAGGTGGGCAATGTAGTGAGTGTCAAAATTGATGATAAGTCCATTGGACAAGGTGCTGTAATCAATGGAACGACCTATCTACCGTTAAGAGCAACAGCAAATGAAATGGGATTGGAAGTGACGAAAGTGGACACCAAAGAGGTATTGTTGTCCAGTGGATCGGAAGTGTCTGGAACTCAGGCCGTTAACAATTCAGAGCAAATGAAGAAGTTGCAGGAGCAGATACGTGAACTGAACAAGGAGATTAGTGGCGCGGAAAACGTAATAGGGAATAAAGAAGCGATTTTAAGATTGATAGAAAGCAGTCAAGACATGGTTGAACTGCTTGAACAGCAAAAGGCCGATAACAATGAGTATTACGATGAAAATATGTACACTATGTATGTAGAACGACTTGAAAAGTCCAAAAAAAACCTACAAGATGCAGAAACTAACCTTCCATTGTACAAACAAAAATTGACTGAACTTGAGGCAGAGTTGGATAAATTAGAAGGTAAATAAATGAAAAGAATTTATTTGTTTTCTCTATGTTTTGTTTTGATAATTTCATTTGGTATATTCATTTACCCTGGTTTATATAAATACGATAAGTTTAATCAGAAAACTCTAGTTAAAATTAACCGTATTACGGGTAATACACAAATACTTTATGCAGATGGATGGAGAACAGTAAATAACAATGCTCAGGTAGACAATGCTGAGAAAAGTAATAAAGATGTTGATGCCATTATTGATGAGAAAATCGAAAAACTAAAAGAAGAAATGTTGAATGCTATTAAATCTGAGTTGCAATTAGCTAATCAAGATAACATCACCAATGATGATTATGGTGAAATAAATTTTGATAGCATCAGGAATAGGAATAAGAACGCCGATGTAGTTAGTTCTCCAAATGAATCAAGTGATTTTTTTGAAAAAGGAGATAGTCCTGATAGAGTTCAAGAAGTCATGGGAACTCCTGATGGTATTATAGGAGGGGAACTACATGAAATTTGGAAATACGGAAACTCTTCAGTGACATTCAGCAACGGCACGGTAAATGGATGGTCTAATAGGGATAACAATTTAAAACTTAAATGATTGATATGAGCTCTCAAAATCGAGGGCTCTTTTTTATGCCTACAAGGAGGTGTAACATGGCTACAAATAATCTAGGATATGGTGGCATTAACTACGCAACAGCCAATTCTACAGGCAGACAAGGTATTGTTCAGAACCAAAGTAAGATAGCTAACGACCAGAATTTCAAACAAGATGAAATAAATAGAACGCTATCTGTTATTGCCAGCAGACAGGCGCAAGGCTTGGATACGTCGGCACAACAAAAGTACTTGACGGTAAACCTTGGCTATACCCCAAGCAACCAACCTAATCCAATGGTTCAGGCAGCAAACAATGTATCTAGTACGCCTCAGGCGACATATACTCCACCGACACAAAACACGTTGAATCAGATTCAAGACTTTATTAACAAACAATCACAATATCAGTACAACGCTCCAGATCCGTTTACGTATGATCCGAATACCGATCCCGCTTATCAGGCGCAACTAGCTGAAGCGAAGAAGAACATTGCTAATCAGCAGGCTGATACAAACGCATTTTTGCGGGGCAACGGGCAAGGAAAGTCCTCTTATTCTGAGATGGTATCTAACCAAGTGGCTGATAGTACAATGGCTAGCATTGCTAATGACCTGGTGCCGCAGTTAATGCAGCAAGCCTATCAACGTTATACAGATGATGCCAATCGAAACTTGCAGATTCAGCAGCTTAATTACGGAGTTGGTCAAGACACGATTAGCGGATTGTCCAACCTGTATGGATTGCAGGATAAAGAGTATTTCCAGAATCCAATAACTGAAGCAGAGTTAACAGGTAATTATCTGCCTACTGAAGCCCGCCAAGTTATAAATCAAATATTGGGATTGAAGCAACAAGCAGAAACAAAAGGAATTACCGCGCAGGAACGGGCTGGATTAAGTCAACAAGCAGACGTACTAAGATCAAAATTGCAAGCTTTAGGCGTTGATCCTAGCCTGTATGGAGCTAATGTGAACTCTAAGACAGCAAGCGCCAATAACCAAGGCATAAGAACGCTGGCAGGACAACAAATGGATCTCCAGAAGCAATCTCAAGACTTTAATCAGAAGTTTAGTCAGGAACAATTCGCCTATCAGAAAGCTCGTGACGCTATTACTGATCAGCAGTGGAAGATGAAGTTCGATGAAGATGTTCGTCAGTTCGGTCTTGGTTATGGATTATCCAGGTTGCAAGAATCCAATCAGCAGGCATACAGACAGGCGCAGCTCGCTTTGAGTTGGGATGATAGCGACCGTGCTTGGTCTCAATTAGATTGGCAAATGAGTAATCCTTCATCCTCGGCTACCAGCGGGTTGTCAGCGAATCAGGTGCTGCAATCGATGAAGAGCCTTTATACAGAACCTGTCTATACAAAAGACGAGTTCGGTAACCAGACAAAGGCAGGGTCTCAAATCACTCAAGACGCTGCGAAGCGTGAACAAATGTTCTTGAATGTTGTTGATTCTGGTCTGAGCGATACTGAAACAAACCAGATACTTCAGTCCCTTGGAATGACTAAGACTGAGATTGACAAGTACATGCAGAAGTATGGGGCATCGTCGGGAAACTGACTCGCCCCACGGCTTCGGCTAGTGGGGCCAAGTTGAACAATACCCTTAGCGGTGTACTAAAAGGACAAGGCGATGCCTTTGTCCAGGCCGGTAAGAAGTATGGAATTGATCCTGCTTTACTTGCCGCTATTGCCATCCATGAGACCGGTAATGGTACAAGCAATGCTGCCAAAAACAAGAATAACGTAGGCGGTATGATGGGTAAAAACGGTCTAATGTCGTTCAGTTCTATCCAGGAGGGAATTGATAAAATGGCGTCCAACCTCAAACGCAATTATTTTGATCAAGGGCTTACTTCCATTGCTCAGATACAGAGGAAGTATGCTCCTGTTGGCGCTGCGAACGATCCGACTAATCTAAATAAGAATTGGATTAGCGGTGTAACTAAGTACTACAACATGTTTTCCTAAGGTGGTGTAACAATGGCTAGCCAATTCGATGCAATCAGACAACGAGATAGGAGACAACAAGGGCAAGAAGCAAGAGAAAGGGTAAGGCAGCGGCTGCAGAATCCTGTCCAGTCTCCCGCGGAGTCAACCAGCATGTTCGACGCAGTTCGGAATCGAACGATCACCGTAGATGAGCCTGCTCCGCTGGATCCAGAAAAAGGTGATCACCCTATGTCGGACTTGATTCAAAAGTACGGGGCTGCCTCGCCGCTTAACTCGATTCAAAATCTCACGAAGGCTCAAGCACCTGCTGCTCAGGTTGAAGCTCCGAAGAGTCCAAGAGATATCGAATACAATGAGCGTAGGCAGGAGCGCGAGAGCATGCCAGCTCCTGTTAGAGCGTTCGGCAATACGCTGGATGATTTTTTCTATAAGACTAATGTAGGTAACTTTTTGTCTCGTATCGGTCATTCTGCTGATAGCATCATGTCAGGGGGCAATCCTGTTACGGCCCAGCCTGACACGGGCAGCAAGGTAGCTAATAAGGTGGCTGATATAACGGGTGGAGTTGCGTCTGTATTTACACCTACAGGCGCCCCTTCTGGTGCTGGGCCAATAGCTGGAACTTATGGTGTGACTGACAAGGTTCTAACCTCTCCAGCTGGACAGAAGCTAGAACAGGCAGCAGCCAATCAACTTGGTAAGGTATTCAAGAATCCTCAGACCGCTCAAGCAATAACCCGCGAAGCACTGCGAGAGACAGCGGCAGGGACAATGCAAGGCGCTGCGTTCGGCGCGATGACTGGTGAGGATGATAAGGGTATATTAACATCTGCAGTCACAGGTGGAGCGATTGGGGGCGCAACAGGGGCCGCGTTTAAGGGTGTGGAACTTGGCCTTGCTAAGTTGTTTAAGCGTAATGGTATCCCGCAAGCGGAAATAGACGAAATACTTGCTTTGCCGGAAGGTAAGAAGGATACGCGGATGACAGCTGCTGCAGAGCGTGGTAATTTGGCTGCCAGCACAGAACCAATAGCGAATCCGTACACGTTTGAGCTTCCAGAGGCTTCGCCTTCTACTGTTCGGGCATCAGCCAATGCCGCCGAAGGTCGCTCCGGTCTTAAGGAGATCGACCAGGCTATTAACGATCTGCAGACTAGTTATGAACAACGCGTTATAGATGAGTATAAGTTTCTGAAAGAGTCTCGTGATAGTCGTGGTGGCGTTCAGCAGGGTAACATCCAGAGAAATCAAAGCGGGGATGTGATTGGCCGCTCTGGACGCCAGTCCAATAATCCTCTTTGGTATCAGGAGTTCTACGCTAAAAACGGTAAGGTTCCTTCAAATAAGGACCTGTATCAGTTAGCCCGTGAGCGTGTTGATAATGGGTTCGTGGATGAAGCAGGTGCTGTACCTTCTTGGCGAGATCAGAATGGATACGATGAGCAGTTAGCTGGACTAGCTGCTGTGCGTGAGAATCTACAAAACAGCTTGCGTGAAATTGATCCGGCCCTCCACATTACAGATCAGCCGATTATATCGCAGGAGTTAAAAGATGCACGTGTTGAGCCAAGTGGGGTGAGGAGAGCAACACCTTCTCCGGCTCAGCCTGTTAAACCAGGAACATCGAAATTAGATCCTCGTCGCCAAGAAATTAATGAACGTCTATCGTCTGGGGGTAATTTATCACCAGAGGACATTGATTATATTCTTGCGAGTGAGGCGGCTCCTGCTGCAGAGCGCACAATAAAGCCGCCTGATCCGCCTAAGATCGATCCTAATGCGGATCCGATACTTCGTCCTGGACAGTTTGCCGATAATAATGGATTGGGAATATCAGCTTTTTCTAAAACGAATCCATATGATTCCCTATCCAATACAACACGTTCGCAATTAGTCACAAGACTTGATAAAGAGCCAGTTAGTTTTGCTGGTGTTGCCGACCGCTTATATACAAATCTGGTTGACGATCTTCATCCACTCAATCAATTTGACAAGTTGGTTAAAGATGTTTTGGATAAGCCACTAAGCGCGGCTCATAGCGTTCATAAATTGGCATTAGCTACGCGAGGATCTGACATGACGGCTAGGCAGATTATTACTGACGCTTTGGTGGACAGCAACGGCCAAGTAATCGGTGAGTCACTTAAGGATATTCTTTCCGGGCTGCCTAAAGCGGTGAGAGGTGAAGTTAATAGCAGCACCAAATCCCAAATAAGAAAAGTCAGCAAGGATATTTACGTTGATTTTGAGGATTATCTGATTAACAAGCACGCAATTACGCGTGCCGAGCGCGGCGAAACTGTATTCGATAAAAAACTGAATTGGACTCCGGAATACGGTGCTCAGAAGGTTGCTGAATACGAGAAGTTATTCCCTGAATTCAAAGAAACGGCGGATAAGCTGTACAATTTCAATCGACAAATGGTAAATAGTTGGCTTGTGGATACTGGTGTTATATCTCCTGAAATGGCTCAAGCGTGGTTTGATGCGAACCCTTACTACGTACCAAACAAACGTTATTTTACGCCCTTAGAAAAAAGAAACAATGGAGTGAGTAGGGCGAAAAAAGGATTTGGCAATCAATCAAACCCGGTAAAGAGCTATGAGAAAACCGGATCCCAGCGCAAGATTATATCACCAATCGAAGCAATAATCGAAAATACGGATGCCTTTGTTAAGACAGCTAAACGCAATCAAGTTATGCAGCAGGCTGTAAAAAATATAGAAGCGGATCCAGAAGCGTTTGTAGATTTTTTCGAAATAGTGAAAAAGCCAGAACGCTTAGAGGACCTTACAAAATTGCCGTTGGACGGTAATGGATTAGATGAGGTTTTATCGAGATTCAGTGATGACTTCGATAAGGCTATGCAGAAAACAGCCCTAGACAAAGACAATATTGTTCGTGTAATGAATAACGGTGAGCAGATTCATTTAAAAGTAAACGATCCTCAATTGCTTGATGCGATTACAGCGCTCGGACCGAAGAGCAGTAATTACGTTATGGATGCGGTCGGATGGCTTACTAATAAGATGAAGACATTAACAACTGGCGCTAACCCTGTTTTCAGCTTTACGCGAAATATTCTAAGAGATATACCGCATGCTTATGTCGCTTCTAAGACAACAAATAACCCTATAAGATTCATTGCTGACATGGCTGAGGCATCTGTCCAAATCATGCGTGATGGTGAGTTGTATAAACAGTATAAACGCGTTGGTGGTGGTCACTCGTCTAGTATCGCGGCGAACCGAAACCTGTTAGCACAAAGCAAAAGATCGGTTCTTCCTAAGAGTCTTTTGAAGGATTTGGGCCCACGTCTTTACTATGGACTTGAAAACGTCATGAATGCCGTTGAGTCTGCACCGCGGCTTGCTGAGTTTAAGAGGGCATCAAAAGGCGGTTTACCAGATGATCTTAAAAAGGCTTTGTTTGAGGCGCAGGACATAACAGTTAACTTTAAGCGTCGCGGGAAGATAGTCGCAGACCTTGATAAGGTGTTCCCTTATATGAACGCTGCAATACAGGGCTTCGATCAAGTGGTTAGATTGTACAAAAACAATCCTGTTCAGGCTACTATCAAAGCTTTCCTTGCGTTTACGGTTCCGAGCGTTGTTTTATATGCTGTTAACTACAATGATCCAAATTACAAGAAACTAAGTAATCGTACAAAAGATAACTTCCTATTGGTTCCTAAAGGTGATGGAACATTTATAAAAATCGCTAAACCTATGGAGCTAGGCACTCTTTTCTCTGACTTACCAGAGCGATTAATGAGAAAGTTTGCTGAGGATGATCCAGCGGCATTCCGAGACTTTGCTGATCAACTAAGAACTAAGTTCTTACCTCCAGGTATTTCAGGAGCCGCTAAAGGCGGAGGGATTACAGATAGAATGTTGGGCGTTGTGGGCGATACAATTTTAGGCCCATTCGCAGATTTGGCGGCAAACGAGACTTTCTCTGGCGCTCCAATCGTTCCCGGTCATTTGAAAAACTTATCTCCAGGATTACAGGCTGATACAAAAACAACTAATATTGCTAAGTGGATCGGTGACAAGACGTATGGAACGCCGTTCGAGCAATCACCTAAGAAGCTTGATTATCTTGTGAAGCAATATACAGGATTCATAGGTCAGTTTGGACAACCGTTGTTGGCTCCTGGTGGTGATTTGGGGAGCGCCTTGGCGCAGCAGGTAACAGCAGATCCGGTATTCAGCAATGATATTTCAACAGAGTTCTACCATTTTAAAGATAAAATTGACCAAGCTTATAACGATAGAGAAATCAAGGAGTTACCAGAGTGGTATAGCGACCCATTGAGAAAACAGTTAAACAAAATTAACCAGAACATGTCCAAAGTAAGAATGGAGATTAGGGTAGTACAAGAAGATACATCTATCAGCAACAAAGAAAAGAGAACAAGGCTTCGTGAATTACAAGATAAGCTAAATAATATGGCTGAAAAAGGTAACACAATAGCACGAAATAAAATCCCGTATTAAGTTAGCAGCGCCGATAGGCGTTTTTATTTTGCCCTCGGTATACCGGGGGCTATTTAATTTGAAAAGGGGAAGGGCGATGGAGAATGAAATCGTTAAGTATTTTCTAACGCAAGGGCCATTTGCTTTGTTGTTTGTATGGCTTCTTATTTATGTAATGCGAGCAAATAAGGAAAGAGAAGGCAGGCTGCAGGATCTGCTAGACAAGTTTAGCGACAAATACGATGTAATCATCGGGGAGCTTCGAGATATTAAAGATCGATTTCCAAGGCACGGATAAATAGGAGGGATTAAAAATGCAAGGACGTAAATCAGGCAATGCTCAAGGTATCGACGTTTCACATTGGAACGGAACAATCGACTGGCCTAAAGTAGCGGCGAGCGGCATATCATTTACTTATATCAAGGCAACCCAAAATAGCGTGGACAAGCGGTTTGTAGAGAATGTCAAGGGAGCCAAAGCAGCAGGGATTTTGATCGGCGCTTATCATTATTTAGACGAAAAGGTTACCACGGCGGATGCTGCCAAATCAGCAGCTAGGACGTTTTATAATGCCATCCAGTCAGCAGGAGTGAAGTTTGACCTACCTCCGGTACTGGACTACGAATCAAAATCCAGTAGTTTAAGCATCGCCGGAGCTACAACTGTGGCAAAGGTATTCCTGGAGGAGCTGGCACGCTTAACAGGCGTCACACCGATCCTCTACACTTACCCGGCGTTCATTGGTAACTTCAGCGGATTGAGCCATTACCCACTCTGGATAGCAAGATACAGCACACAGACGCCAGCTGATGCATCGGGGTGGAAGCGCTGGGAGTTCTGGCAATACAGTGACGGACAAGCCGGAGGTTACCTGCCGAATGGATCCCGTAAGGTAAACGGAATTAACGGAAACGTGGACCTGAATGAATTCGATGGCACCGAGGCTGAACTGAAGAATAAATACGGACCGAAGAAGGAGGAACCGAAGGTGATAGAACGCGATGTTAATCAAGTAAGCCCTTGGGCGGCTGATGACTGGACCGAAGCCAAGGCGAATGGTTACTTTGATGGAAAGCGTCCAGGAGCTGCCATAACAAGAGAAGAAACGGCCATTGTGATCAACCGGCTGCGGAATAACTTCCTCAAGCTTATTGCCGGCAATACGGCAAGGATCAGTGAGTTGGAGAGGCAGCTTGAAGTAATCGAGAAGGGAGGGGATCTGCAATGATGAATAAGAAGAGATGGCGGAACTATGCTTTATGGGTAAGTATCGTATCCCAAGTACTGCTCCTCGTTCAACTTCTGGGACATCTGACAGGATTGTTTAACTTAACCGATGTGATGAAGCATGATATTCTGGCCGTGACGGATGTACTGCTTGGTTTGCTTGCTACATTGGGTATTATCAGTAACCCAACAAAGCCCGGCGGTCAGGGATACAACTTGTAATATTCTGGATTTATAGTATACTAAAATCAAATCCGGAAGCACCGGTGATGAAGCCCTGCCAGTGTCCAACTGGTGGGGCTTTTTTACAGGGGGACGATTGGGGACAAATTGGGGACACACTTTACTTTTTAACACCAGTTTTCACTCGTTTCTACTATTATATATAAAAAAGCAACCCCTGATTAACAAGGGTTGCAAAGGTCTGTTAGGTTCTACTATAGCCCTCAGATCACTTTGAGGGGGTAGTGGGCGTACGCCCGTGGAGGTTCGAGTCCTCTCTACCGCATTACGAAGAACAGTGAAAAGATTCTTACTTCTGGTAAGGATCTTTTTTTATTTTTTGGACAATATAATACAATGTGATGTTCTGTTTTTGCTTATGTAAACGCTTGAAATTATTATTTTTTTTGAATTCTGTTGGATCTATGAGGCTCAGTGCGGGGATTCAAGTTGACATGTCATAAAAAATTATTTAATATGTCTAAGTACTTAAAGTGAGAGTTCCAAAAGTCAAGCTTTATTTGAAAGATGATTTTTTGAACTTCCGCTTGAACAGCTTTTCTAATTTAATAAAACGGGTGATGACGATGTCTTACAGACCAAGTATTCAGAACGTGTCCATAGCCGGGAGCAACGAGAAGGAAGGATTGTACGAATTTGCCGTGAAATTGGCCGATGGAACGAAGTGCAGAGTATTTTATCACCGTTTTCCAGAATGGCGCCTCACGAATATCAATCGACTGCAGAAGACGCCATGTCCGGTATGCCGTAAAGACTACATTTGCAATTGCATGGAGAGCTTTACAGAAGATTTCCACAGCCAGCTTGTTGAGGACCAATGGATCGAGAAGCTACTGGCAGAGTAAGTCTAAAGAGTACGGAGGGGATCGGCTCCTTCGTATTCTTTTTTATTAGATAAAATTCGAGAAGCTCTCATCCTTAGTGCGGAACAATCTGCTTTTGAATCTATATTATAAGACGGATATAATGGATTTAGCAGGGAGGTTTTGCGGATGTCAACCAAGGATGTAGGTCAGACTGCAGTTGTATTGTTTGATGGAGTGTGTCTTTTGTGTCAGGGCGCCGTAAAATGGATCATCAGGCTTGATCCCGATGCCTATTTCAGGTTCGCGTCACTGCAATCCGATGCTGGTAGGGAGCTGCTTCAACAGTATGGAGGAACTGCTGACGGGCCGATGAATACGATGTTCCTGCTGGAGCAAGGAACGCTGCACTCTCGTTCTACTGCGGCACTTAGAATCGCCAAAAGACTTAAGTTTCCCTGGCCATTATTATATGCATTCATCATCGTTCCCCATGGATTGCGCGATGCAGTTTACCGATTGGTTGCGAATAACAGGTATCGATGGTTTGGCCAATCCGATGCGTGCATGTTGCCAACCCAAGAGATCAAGGGACGCTTCATAGATTTATAGAGGAAGTCCAATATATATTTTTAGGACTTGCCTGAGAAAATGATCTATGATATTCTGACTGTAAATATTAGGAACTCGTGAACGGGAGCACCGTCCAAATGAACCGATAATTCGGTATTTGGACGGTGCTTTTTTGTGTTCCGGGTAAGAAGGAAGGTGAAAGTTTGATTCCCGTCAGATTGGTTCTGGCTGTACAGGATGAGCTGTACATAGATCCATTTATGCAGTACGTTCACTGCAGTGAGTTCGACCGGCGTATCATCGTAACAGGTTTCAGCCGGCAGGATGCCTTTGAGATGTATATGAAAGACTCCGGAGAACTGGTGGATATCGTGCTAGCTGAACCGACATTTCTTGAAGCGTGGAAGGGACTGAATTCGGGGCGTCTGACCGTGGTCTCTTTATGTGAGAGAGGAGAATCTGTTTCAGGTTTGAGCCTGGATAAATATCAACCCTTGCATCAATTGCTGTTCTCGCTCATGAATATGGTCCGAGGGGACAGGGGGAAGCAGGCGGATATGGAAGTTGGTACGGTCGTAATCGGTGTGCATTCGATTGTCGGCGGTCAGGGAAAGAGCACCGTTTCATGGAATATCGCGAAGCAGCTCGCTTCCGAAGGAGCTAAAGTATTTTATTTGAATCTCGAAACGGTGAATAACAGACTAATCTTTGAAGGTCAGAATGTTCGTGAAGGACAGCAGGGTGGCTTAGCCCGCTTACTTTATGATTTGAAGTCTGCGGAAGATGGGCAGCAGGAGCTGAAGTTCCCCATATCGGCCTATGCTTGCAGACATCCACTGCTTCAGGGGGACATATTTGCTCCGCTTGATAATTTGAATGAGATGCTCGAGTTGCAGCGCAAGGAGACCGTCGATCTGATCGAATTCATCGCGGCAAGCGGATTATACGACGCTGTTGTGATCGATACCGACTCTTATCCGAATGAAAGAACTGAGGCGGTGCTGGAACGGGCGGATAAGCTGGTATGGCTTGTAACCGATGATGATAATGTCATGCGCAAGACTGCTCTGTGGTTCAATCATTTGGAGCGATCTCGCCCGGCTATGCATAGTCATATGTTGAGCAAATCTCTGTTTGCTGTGAACCGGTATACAGGAGAATTGGTTACCTCCCTACCGGGGAGCGAAATTGTATTTGAAGCGATGCTCTCGTACATCTCTGCTTGGAAGAATGGGAT
The DNA here is from genome assembly GCF_039521865.1 of Paenibacillus motobuensis. Lineage (NCBI taxonomy): Bacteria > Bacillati > Bacillota > Bacilli > Caryophanales > Paenibacillaceae > Paenibacillus > Paenibacillus motobuensis. Next base: position 231,965 of record NZ_BAAACX010000007.1, read on the forward strand.
ACGGCAGGCTGCCGCAATGCATTCTCCACTCTATCAGCGCGATGTACAGCAACTCTGCCGCAAGCTGTACGGCAATGTCGAAGTATTGAGGGGGCGAAGCGGACAGCGATGACGGAGGAGATGTTCACCCAGCTACGAGCGGAGATCCGTTCCGGACTTGATGTTACGTTGACGCTTCAAGACGGGCAACTGATGGAATACATTGAACGGCGAGTGCTCGAGGATAATCGGTTGGCCAACCTCACTTCATCGGAGAAGAGGAGGTGGGTACGGAGGCTATATGATTCGTTTCGCGGCTTGGATGTGCTGCAGCCACTGGTCGATGATCGCTCTGTATCGGAGATAATGATCAACAGTCATAAGGAGGTCTTCGTTGAGCAGAATGGCAGGGTCCGCAAGCTTGCGCTCCATTTTGAATCCCAGGAGAGGCTGGAGGATATTATCCAGACCATCGTGTCCGGAGTCAATCGGGTCGTGAACGAATCGTCGCCGATTGTGGATGCGAGACTGAAGGATGGTTCCCGGGTCAATATCGTGCTGCCTCCGATCGCCTTGAAGGGACCGACGATGACGATCCGCAAATTCCCTGAGCATCCACTTACGATGGAGCAGTTGATTGAGAAGGAATCACTAAGCGAGGAAGCAGCCCGTTTTATGCAGACCTTGGTTCGCAGTAAATACAATATTTTTATTAGCGGTGGAACAGGTTCCGGCAAGACGACCTTCCTCAATGCCCTATCAAGATACATTCCCGCAGATGAACGGGTCATTACGATTGAGGATTCGGCAGAATTGCAGATTGTGACGTTACCCAATCTAGTATCCCTGGAGACTCGCAATGCGAACACCGAAGGCAAGGGTGAGATCTCAATCCGCGATCTGATCCGTTCCTCGCTGCGGATGCGGCCGGACCGGATTGTTGTCGGAGAGGTTCGGGGCAGGGAGGCGCTGGATATGCTGCAGGCGATGAATACTGGACATGACGGCTCTCTGTCTACAGGGCATGCGAATTCCTCTACTGATATGATCAGCCGGCTGGAGACGATGGTACTGAGCGGTGCTGATTTGCCGCTGGGGGTAGTTAGGCAACAGATCGCCTCTGCGATCGATATCATCGTTCATTTGAGCCGGCTTCGTGATCGTTCACGGCGGGTTCTGGAAATATCCGAAGTATGCGGGATGAGAGATGGGGAGGTGGTGCTGCATCCGCTCTATGTGTTTGAGGAAGAAGCGGAGAAGAAAGGAAAAGTAATCGGTAGTTTGAAACGGACTCCACAGCGGTTAGTGCATACGGACAAGCTGAATATGGCCGGCATCTCTATAGAAGGGATGAACTTATGAGAGGAGGCTTCGAATCGATGAACGGATTGGAGCGATCCGGTGCGGCGCAGGGAGTAGTGAAGAATAATGTCCGACAATCAACCCAATTGACGGATTATCGCGGCTATGTACTATCTTCGAGACAAAAGCTGTCAGCATTGCTGATCGGCGGGGTTGGTCTCTTCTTAATAGGATATATCTTCTTCCATTCATGGCTGATTAGTCTGGTTCCGGCCTGCGGAGCTGCTTTTGCGCCAAAGTATTGGAGCGGTTATCTTCTTCGTAAGCGAAGAGAGACGCTTGGACTTCACTTCAAACAAGCGCTCTATTCACTCTCCTCTTCCTTGGCGGCAGGTCGCTCGGTAGAGAATGGATTTCGTGAAGCGATTGAAGATCTTCAGCTGCTCTATCCCGGTAATTCTAGCGATATGATCATCGAGCTTGGTATTATCTGCACCCGCTTGGAGTATGGTCAGCCGATTGAAGAAGCACTGCTTGATTTCAGTGAGCGGGCAGGGCTGGAGGATATCAGCAACTTTGCTGACGTCTTCACGATTTGCAAGCGTTCGGGAGGGGATTTGGTCGAAGTGATCCGGCGCACGTCTACGATTATTAGCGAGAAGCTGGAGATTAGTCAGGAGATCGGCGTTATGATTGCTCAGAAACGGTTCGAAGCGAAAGCGATGTCCGCCGCACCGATATTTTTTCTCGTATTTATGGAATTCTCTTCACCGGATTACATGCTGCCGATGCATAGCGGTATAGGCCTCGTCATCTCATTCTTTGCATTGATTGTATTTGCGTTATGCTTCTGGCTGATGCTCAAAATTATGGATATCCGGGTCTAGGAGGCAAACGATGAAGGTTTATAGCATCGCAGTGATCGCAGTATTGGTACTAGCCTGGTTGCTGCTGTACCGGAATTCGCGCCCTAAATATCAGGGATGCCGGGAGATGAAGATGGATGGTCTCAGATTGCAGATCATAGCGCCTCCAATGCTGTTACTACTGGAGAAGCTGAGAGTGTCGCAAAGGTTCCCTATTTTTTTCTTCAAAATACAGCGTTCCGTGCAGAAGATTAGCGGAGATAAGCGTGGTGGCGAGTATACTCTGCTGTTCCTGGCTGAAATGCTCTCGTATGGCTGGCTTATTCTAATCGCTGGCAGTTTGTTCTCTCTGCTTCTCGGCGAAGATCCCACGGTGATGATATTTGGTGCCTTTCTGGCCGTTCTCATTCCAATTGCACTCGCTAGGGATTTGCATCAGAAAGTGGTCAAGCGAGAGCGTGATATTATTCTGGAGCTACCGGAGCTGCTTAATAAGATAGTGTTACTGGTTGGGGCGGGCTTAACTGTGCAGCAGGCTATCAAGCGGTGTCTGGAGCGTAAGACAGGAGCGGAACAGCACCCGCTCTATCGTGAATTGTTCAGAATGCAGCGGGAATGGGAGAGCGGATACTCCTTCCATCAGGCGATGGAGGGGGTTAGCAAGCGATTGGGTGTTCAGGAGGTGTCCGCTTTTGTAACCTCCGTATTGCTTAATTATCGCCGCGGCGGTAATGACTTTGTGCTCGCATTGATGGATTTGTCTCATATACTGTGGGAACGCCGCAAAGCCGTCAGCAAGACGCTAGGGGAACAGGCTTCGTCGAAACTAGTATTTCCTATGCTGATGTTGTTTTTAATTATCGTGGTTATGGTAGGGGCTCCCGCACTCATGATTATGGAGCTATAGAGGTAGTGCTGAAAACCGGTCTTTTTGAACCTTATTAACAATAAAAAATAGGAGGGTTATATGATGTTGAGTACATTCGCACATAGGATCAAGACATTCTCTCAAGATGAGGATGGCTTGGGAATGTTGGAGATGATTTTGATCATTGCTGTCATCGTTATTTTGGCGATTATCTTCCGTAAGCAATTAAAAGAGCTTTTGGAGAGTTTGCTCGGCAAAGCGAAGAGCAAAACCGAGAAATTCATGGATGATGAGCCTTAAGAATCTATGAAAAGGTTGATACGTGATCAGAAGGGGAGTTTTATTCTCGAGTCTTCTCTCGTATTCCCCTCCATATTTGTAGCGATTTTAATTCTGTTGTTCTTCTGTCTGTATTTATATCAGAACGCGGCGCTTGGACAAGTTGCGGCGGTCGCAGCTGAACGGAGTGCGTATTCCTGGGATAACAGCTATCGTAAGCCTCTGACGGGCGCCTACGAAACTGGAAAGTATGATTCTCTCTATTGGAGGCTTAAGGATGATGGCATGCTGCAGGCGATATTCGGCTGGTCTAGTGATTTGCCTACTTCGGAATTGTCTCTTCCCTTCGAACAGATGGAGGATATAGGCGACTCTTTGCCGCTGAAGAAGCTTGCGACAACCGGTACGGAGATTCCGGCTGCGATTCATGGCAGAATGCAATATGAGAACAAGCTGCTGCTTCGTAAAGTCAGGGTGGGATTGGACAGACTCATCCCGCTTGTTCCTTTGGAACGAGTGATTGGTGATGTGACGCAATCTGGACAGGCTGTCTCATATGTAGTCGAACCGGTAGAATGGATCCGGACTGTGGATTTGGCGAGGTACTATGGGGCTAAATTCAAAGGCGGCGGTGGGGAAAAGATGGATCAGAAGGAAGCGGGCAAAGCGTTGACGTTATTCGGTAAACAGGGGGAACGGCCTTAGCTCAGGGGAGCTAAGAAATAGACAGTGATCGACCAACTGATGAAGAATGAGGAGAAGACCGAGTGATTACATTTCCGAAAGAGGGGGAAGCAGGTGTATAAAAAGCAGCGACATCGGGCGGAGAGCGGTGCAGTTACCGTGTTTCTGGTTGTTATTTTTGCCTCGGTATTTGCATTTGTCTCGATATTTATTGATTTTGCAAGAATGGCGGCGCTGCAGACTAAGACGGAGATGATGGCTCATTCTGCATCAAGGTCGGTCCTGTCTTCCTATGACCCGCAGCTGGTAGAGCAGTACGGTTTATTTGCATTCGGGGATACTGATGCGAACTATATTATGTCCAAGGTGTTGCAGGATCAGATGGATTTATCGAAGCGGAGCGATAATATTCCGCTGATGAACGCGAGGCTGGATTCATCGACCGTTGAACTGCTGCGGCCGTTAGGAACCTATGAAGTATTCGCACAACAGATTCGCGAAGAAATGAAGTATAAGGCGCCGATAGATTTCTCGATAGAGATCATAAATCGCTTCAAGCCGATGTCGAAAGTAATGAAAGAGGCTTCGAATACCGTCGACCTGTTGAGCAAACTACAGAAGTTGTATGATCAGCGGGAAGCTAAGCTGGATGAAATGCTGGAGAAACAGCGTTCTGCGGCACTGACTGTGACGGAAATTGCAGCGCTTGTCCCTCGCTCGGGTGCTTCTGGGGGATCAGGTGGCGGTAGTGCAACAGCTACATCTGTTGCCGGAGAATATGCAGGCTTTGCGGCTAAGTATAACGAAGATATGTTAAGGGAACCCGAGGAGAGGCAATACTCATATGAAATTCAAATGTACCAAACGATGGCTTCGGGGGTATTCAGCAACTTGGGTAATAGTGGGCAGAAATCTTCACAGCAGCATGCAGTGCTGCTTCCTGAAGCGAGGAAGCTGCTCCAAGAAGTTATCGTAATAAATGATCAGATGAAGAGGACAATTGAAGAGGCGGAACAACGTCCCGTGCTTGATGGCTACAATGAGGTGGCAGCGCATGAAGGTCTTGGCAATAACGAGACAGTAGCAGCCGATGATGAGATCGCCGCTATCCGCAAACAGAGCGGTTCGCTTCTTCTATCTGCTGAACTGCTGGCAGATCTGGAGGGGGATATCGGTCAACAAGAGGCTGACTTTACTTCGTTTTATGCCGGAGTAGGTTCCTTTATAGGCGTAGAAAGCTCGGTCCTGTCAGCTTCAATCTCAGATTCGTCATTGTATTCAGCCGTAGATAGCCTTGACCGCTCGACAGGCGCTTATTTACGTAAATATGTGGATTCTGGCAGCAGTAATGTTCTTGAAGATAACAAAAGACGGCTCGAGCAGCATCGTTCTTCTGATCAGGAACGTAAGGCGATCGAGCATCAAGCTGAGACAGCACTACAGGATGCCAAGGGATTGATCGGAAAAATTTCCGCACTCAAGGATAAATTCAAAGATGCACAGAAGCAATTTGACGAGCTGCAGACCTTCTATAAGGACAATCTAGAGTTTAATCAATCTCTCTCATCGGAAGAAGAAGCATTGATGGGTCCAGGGGACGATCCGGCCGATGCCGGTGCCGAAGCAATGGGCGGTATGGATGTCTTCTTTGGCGGATTATCCCACGTTCTTCAATCCATGACCGATGCAGCTTTTCAGGGAGAGTATGTTGTACATTACTTTCCGCTATTCGATATCAGCACGTTAGACGAATTGATAAGTAGTGAAGGGTCAGGGGCGATTGACACTATAGGAGATTCGTTCATGCCTGGGAAGCAGGAGGTTGAATACATATTGTACGGATTCCATAATCCAACGGGGAATATCGCCGCTGCCTATGGGGAGATATTCGCGCTGCGACTGGCAATTCGTACGATGGAAGGATTGCTGAAAAATTTGAACAAAGGCAATCCGCTATTAATTCTTGCCGCTGCCTTACTGTATGGGATCGAACATGCTGTAAAAGATATGCTGATGCTAACCAAAGAAGGGAGTATTCAGCTTAGTGATTTTATGAAGGTAAAGCTGACCTATAGGGATCATTTGCGTATCTTCCTGCTAATGCATGGCCCGAGTGAGCGGAGGCTGTCACGGATGCTGGCGTTGATTCGGATGAACACCGGAATTCCAGTAGAACAGCGCGCAACTTATTTAAGAGGAGGAGTAAGTATCTCGATGCCACTTTGGTTCCTGCCAGGAGTAGCGAAGACACTAGGAGCCTCCGGGGCCTTGAAAGGAAGAGTGGAAGGAAGTCGATATTATGTCGATAAGCAAGCGGACTTCTCCTATTGATTCAATAAAAGCTCCTCCGATTCGGCGCAGGGATTCTCAAGGCAGCATTGTCCTTGAAGCTGCTATGGTCATGCCGGTATTTATTATCGTTGTATTTTTCTTTATTTACATGATTCAGATGACAGTGATCTCCAGTCAGATTCAGATTGTAGCATCGAATGCAGTGAAACAGGTGTCCTCTCATATATATCCGGTTGCATTGGCGGTCTCAGCTATTTCGAGCGACGAAGAGGGCGACGCGGCAAAAAGTGAGGAGGAATCGGGATCGAGGATGCCGAGCCTATCGCTGGAGGAATGGGCTGGGCAGTACGCCGACGTTTTACCGGAACCACTATCAGAATGGGTCAGGTCCGCTGCCCGAAAAGGGGACGAGCCTTTGCAGAATCTGAAAAATAATGTTCTCGAGACTGTTCTGGATCCTGTAATCAAGCCCCTGCTTCATCCTTTTGTGGCAGATACGAAACTAAATGAGGACAGGCTACATGTGAACCGAGTAATAGTACCTGATCTCAAAAGCGGACGAACACCTTATTTCGGCCTGGAGATCAGCTATGAATTGCCGATCCGAATGCCATTCACCCAGAAACCGATCAGGCTCCAAGCGAAGGCTATGGAGCGCTTGTGGATCGGAGATACGAATGAGCTTGGTCAGGGGGGTGGGGACGGGGAGGATGGTGAAGGCCAGCCTGCAGTAATTCTATCCAAGCCGGAGCCAGCCTACGCCGGGCATCGAGCCCTGGTCGCGGCCCTGATCAAACCGGGAACCACAGCAAAACTCACTGTGTATTACAAGAGCGGCGTAAGTCAGGCCAAATATTTAGGGGATGCAACTGCGGATGAGAACGGCAGGGTGGAATGGAATTGGCTGGTGGGTGGAAACACAACGCCCGGTACATGGACTTTTATCATCGAGACTGAGGACGGGGTGAAGACAACAGCTCAGTTCGATGTTGAGAGCCCACGCAAATAATGCGTGAACTAGGCCTACGCTGGCTGGAATACAGCTCATAATCAAGAATTGAACGAGGGGGACATACGGCTATGACATTGGAGTATTGGGGTTGTCTTGCTATGTTGATTACGGCATTCATTACAGATGTTAGATCGATGAAGATACCTAATAAGATCACGCTTAGCGGGTTCATTATCGGTCTGGTGTATCATGCTGTAACCGGGGGGATTGAAGGGATTCTATTTGCTATGAAAGGGGCTGCAGCTGGCTTTGGACTGATGTTCATCATGTATTTGTTCAGGGCTGTAGGAGGAGGCGATGTCAAGCTATTTGGTGCAATTGGGGCGTGGCTAGGTGTTAGCCTGACTCTATCCATCCTCATGTATTCTATTCTAGCTGCGGGTGTGTTCGGGATGATCATATTGCTCCTCCGGAGGGAGTTTGTTATGCGAATTCGCAATGTTATGCATAGCTTGTTCGGAATTCTGATTCTACACAGCTTAGGTCCAGTTCAAGCTGGGGCTAAGAAGCAATTGCAGATGCCGTTCATGCTAGCGGTTCTCCCGGGGGCTGTGTATGCGATTTTGACTTTTTCTTAGGAAGGAGGGATGCTTTGATGCCGGCGTATAAGGTTGATTTTATGAGGAATGGCGGTACCTACATGATTTTGAAGGCTGAAGGCGGGCTGAAATCCAAGGATATTAATCGCGTTCAGCATACGATGCTGGCCTCAGTGGAGATTCCTGGCTTGCTTCCGGTTGACCTTCGTGAGATTGATTTTGACGTTAACCTTCATTATGAGATTACTGGTAAGCGTATGCTGTCCCAATGCTTGAAGAATGACAAACTGAGCGCACAGGAGTTCTATAGTCTACTACTACAAATTGTTGCGATCTTGGATGATAGCCATCAATATATGCTGTCTCCCTCCAATTTCATCATAAATGAGGACTTTATATTCGTTGAAGAGCCGCTCTCTTCAGCGGTGCTGTATCTCACCTATGTTCCTACTCGTGAATCGGTGGCTGGCCAAGAGCGGCTGGGTCTATCGCTGCTGACCTTGATTACCCGTATTTTGAACAGTGTAACCATTGTTGAAGGCGGCGGAATCCAGAGAATAGTCAGCTTCTGCGGGGATGAACTATTCTCTACATCATCACTGAAAACGATGCTGCTTGATCTGTTGGGCGGACATAGATCAGAAGCTATGGACGTAGACCTAATCAGTGGGGATGACACCAGACGGGGGCGGACAGATTCGTCGGTCATAATTAGAGAATACGTTCTGTCACCGGAGCGTTCCACGCAGATGAAGCCTCATGATAGACAAAATCCCGCACAGCAGCATGAGCCTGTAAAGGCTGGAGAGATGAACCGCAGGGGGAATAATAAAGCTCGGGCGGATCTCGATCTAGATCCGTCATTTGCAGGAATGTGGAATACACCTGCAATCGATACGGATGATGACGAGAGTGAGCCGATTAAAAAAAGCAGCAAATTTACATATTATTTGCTGGGTACCTTGCTAGCTGTAGCGTTCTGTTGGAAATTTATCTATCTAGATGCTCCCAACTCATGGGGACTCTATGTTTGTATTGGCATTACTCTTATTCTAATTGTCATATTGCTGCTCGTACGTAAGGGTCGGTTCGATGCGGTGACTGGAGGTGTATCTGAAGTCATTAGTCGCTTAAGCCGGCGTTCTTCCGGGGACGAAGCGGCAGATGCGGATGAACCTGAAAACTGGAAGGAGCCTTGGAACGGAGGATGGGGGAGTCAGGACATAGCAGCTGGAGGCAGCACGCGTAAGCAAGATACTAATCAGGATACATTTAGACAGATGCCTGTATGGTCGGAGGTTATGGACCTTAGGCAACAAAGGGATGAGTCGGAATCCTCTTTGGTCATGCCGAATTCAAGATCCTTAGCGCAGGTCCAAGGCCGATCCATGGAACAAAGTGGAATGACTATGGGCCCATCTAACCCGCCTCCTGCAACAGAAGAACCGATATCCCAGCCTGCAACAGTGCTGCTAAGTCGTATGGATGCTCCGCCCAAAATACCATCTCCAAGAGAGTCTTATCGTCTCGAGAGATATGGTGCGGAGGGAGAGCAGGCGAATAGGCCCGAAGTTATCACTTTGAAGCCAGGTAGCCTCGTGATTGGCCGTTCTGAAGAGGTTGCCGGGTATATCGAGCGGGCAGTAGGTGTATCGCGAGCGCATGTCGAACTGATGGTGCGCAAAGAGGGCTGTAGTATTAAGGATCTTGGTTCCCGCAACGGCACATTGCTTAAGGGGGAGATTATTGCCCCGTATAAGGAATATCCTATGGAACCGGGGGATATCTTTATGATCGCGGATAGCACCTACAAGTTAACCATGGAGAATACATAAAATAGAATTGAAGCACTGTGGCATAGAATCTTGAATTCAGCCCCGGTCTGATCCAATCAGGATCAGCCGGGGCTGAATTGCTGTAGCGATTAGGTTTATGTATGTCGTGAATCTCCTTGACTTCTGAAGGAACATCTAGCGCCTCTGCTTGAGATTCGTAAGGGCCTCTTCCAAGTGAGGGAAATTATATGTAAAGCCGGATGAAGTAGCGATCTGTGGAAGGACCCGCTGTCCTTCAAGCAGCAGTAGCGACATCTCACCGAGTACAGCTCTAAGTACAAACGCCGGGAGCGGGAACCAGAAGGGTCGATGGTGAACACGTCCGATAGCGCGTCCAAATTGCTCATTGGTCACCGGATTTGGACTGACCGCATTAAGGGGACCTGATATTTCCGGATGGGTCATACAGTAATCGATCAGCGAGACGATATCATCGATATGAATCCAGGGAACCCATTGCTTGCCCGTTCCGATTCGGCCGCCGGCTCCAAGCAGGAAAGGCAGCCGCATCATCGGGTATGCACCGCCCTGATTTCCCAGCACTACACCGGTGCGTAGTAGAACAAGACGAGGCCCTGTAACATTCGCTAACTTCCCCTCATGACCGAGTTCTGCATATTGGTCGCTGAAAGATTGCAGAATGCCCTGTAGGGCCGTCTCTTCCCAGGAAGTCGTAACTCTGGCAAGGAAATCCGTGGCAGAGTTAGGAGAATGCTCCGTGAATTCCTCGGTAAGCGAAGTGCCGTATATACCGACCGCAGAGCCTTGTACGATGACCCTCGGAGCCTCGTTTCCTAGCATATTGATCCAACGCCCCAGAGTCTGGGTTGTTTGCAAGCGTGAATCCATGATTTGCTGCTTCGCTCTCCGGGTCCAGCGCTGACTAATTGTCGCGCCAGCCAGATTAACGAGACCATCTAGCCCCCGAAGCAGGAGTGGGTCCTGATCTATATCGTTCCACGTATAGTAGGATAACTGCCGCGAAGTGGATTCGTTGCGAGGAGCTTGTTGATGCGAATTACGACGGGTGACGATTATGATCTCATGCCCTTTGCTAAGCCAATATTCGGTCAGATCGCTGCCAATAAATCCACTTCCGCCAAGGATTGCATATCTCAACTAACTTCCTCCTTTTCTCTAGATAATGAAAACAGCATCCCAGTAAGCTCGATGCATAGCTAAAGGGTGCTGTAATTTGAATTCCTCTCATAGACATTATTTATTCATTAAATGTTGGTAAGGCTTATAATCAATCTTATTCTTCTCTAGAAAAGTAATAAGAAACTTATTGTCTCGCTTCGGCGTCGCCGAAATATAGCCTTTGATGCAATGCTCCTGCGTAACGGCATTGGCATGCTCTTCCAAGGCGATTCTACCGATTTCCGCAGCGATGGAATGCTTGGCGATGTCGCGGAACGGGCCTGGAACTGGTTGAACCAGCATATCCAGGAAGGCTTTGCTGTCTTCATTCCATAGATGGCGGCTCGTCTCCACCCAATGGTTCTGCCAGTCCAGCTTGGACTTGCCGTCTGCCTTAGGCAGTACTTTCAGGAACTTGCGGAACATGAAAAATCCGCCGATGCACATCATTCCTAGCAATATGAATCCCCATAGCGCGATAGAATTCATGAACCAGCGATTGGGCTGGGTTGCTGCGAGAAATAGAAACGATGTATGTACCATTTGAATGATCACCTCATTTTGCAATATATTCTTTCATTTAGCATATTATTGCATTACTTTCAGATAGGCATCTCCAACAGCGGGAGCTTTCTTCCTTCAAAAACAGTTGATTCGATTTCTCCAATTCGTCTTGCTCCAATCGCCAGATAAAAATCCTCCGCATTTGGGTCGCTATGGATTAGAATGGAGTGCGCGTTTAGTTCTTCCGCGACCTCAAGCATGTGCTGCCATAGCCGTCTTCCGTATCCTTTTCCTATCTCATTCGGATCAATAAATAAATTGCTTAACAAACAGGAACCGTCTTCAATCTCCAGCCCTATAAAACCCTTGATGACCTTCTCATCTTCCAGAACAAAAATAATAGAAGATAAGATATCCTCAGGCAAGATGGTTAAATCCTTGCGGCAGGCTTCCATAAAGTCTTCGCTGTAGCCCCAGTAGGCCTTTGAACGAAATGAAAGCTCGCTTAAATAACCTGCTTCATCGATCGTCGCTTTACGTATGTTCATAGTAAGCTCCTTGTTATACAAACGACTTGATATGATAAAATTAATAAATTTCGCTGAAGAATTGTCTATTTTGTCACCAATTTATGTTTGTCTTGACATGAAGTATAACTTATTTTCCGTTTTTTTTCGAGAGTGCAGCTCCTTTTTCGTAGTTTATTATACAAGAACATTTTCTCCAATCCGGTAATTAGAGATTGACAGAATGCCGAGCCTTCAAGGTTACGGCTCGTTGAAACCGTCGTATGGAATTAAAATCCATACGGCATCGTCGGTACTTTCGCTCATAACCAACTTCTCCTCACTTTTTGGTCATATTCTTTTCTATACGATCATTTAGGGACCGCTGACAGTAGCATCGTTACGAATGCCGATATCGTTCAGATATACTGAGCCTTGGTCTGTCTTATCGAATATAAAGCTGATTTGACTGAGCTGTTCAGGCTGGAAGGCTGGATTTACTTGTTTGAAATCGTCCAGTCGGAAAGCAAAGTTCTGAAACACGGGCTCCCGTGTTGGCAGCAGCGACGTAAACGGCCATTTTAAAATGTCGCCTTGGAGCATCGGCAGTAAGCTGGCGTTGCTGCTTAACGGCAATGCTGCGGTATTTCCGCTCTTATCAGCAACCTGTACAGTTAAATCAATAAGCGCTTCCTGCGTATCTGTCTTTTTCTGATCGTCGCGATCAGCCATAGAGAAGACAAGGGAGCTTCCCGGTTCCCTAGCGAGCCCGGTGTCAGGCAGAGCCACCGTATAGCTAGGGAGATCATCCGTCGCTCTGCGATCCCAGCCAAGTTGGACTGCGCTGTACAAGTCAGAGGCATATTTCATCCTGACTTTTTCTTCTTTCCATTCCTTTAATGACTTTCCAATCAGCCGTCCGCCGTCAATTGTCGTCGTAGATAGATCGATATCCTCATCAAAGCTGCTGATAAGCGTGGTGTCGGCATCCCAATAGTTGCTGATGTACATCGTGTCTGGAAGCCATTCTTTGGCATAACCAAGGTCTTTAAAGACGCTGAGGTACTGCTCTTGCTCTTGCAGCGTGGCATCCAGAAAGGAAGAGATGAGTACCTTTGCCACCCGCAATTGATCCTCCTCAGGCAGAAGCTGGGCGGTATTATAGAATTTGTTGCCAAAACCGATAATATCTGCTCTGCCCCAAGTGGTATTAAACTGTCCATGATTAGCTCCATAAACATATACGGATGCCTTAAAGTGAGGCCCCTTATTGGAAAAGCCGATTCGGCTGTACTGGCTTGCAGTGGCAAATGAGCTGACGTCCATATCATGTGAGCCCTGAATGGTCAGGTAGCTGACGTCGCTCAAGGGGGTCGATTGATCAGCGGGCTTATATTGTCCGTCGGTACCGGCAATCGAAATAATGGAGCGGATGCCAAAGTTATAATTGAATGTTATATTGCCGTGCTCGGGAGCTGCCGGCAGCTTGTTGTAGGCTGCTGCTATAGCTACTGCCTCGCCACCCCGGGAGTGGCCGATCAGCGATATTCGGCTCATATCCGCTTTATTGAAGAACGGATTGCCCTTCGTGCTGTTCCATTCCTCCCATACCTTCAGATGCTCCAGGATCAGCCAGCCGCGAGCCGGATTTTCATTTTTCAGTACACTCAGCATGAACAGATCGTCATAGGGTGACGTATTTAGAAAGTTCTCATCGATGGAAGCAAAAATATAGCCTTTACTGGCAAGCAGATTGCCCAAATAAGCATACCCCGGATCCGAATAATCGGTAGCGAGATGGTTTCCATGAACAGCGATGACTAATGGAAACGGGCCATCGCCCTCTGGATACCAGACAAGCCCGTTAAGCGCCATTTGCTCTGGTCCGAATCCGAAGGTTTTCGTGCGGATCGAGGACCAGTTTTCCACAAATGCCGATCCATCCACCTGCCTGGTTATCAATGAATCCTCGGCATTAAATTCCTTGCGGTAGCTGTCTGCGCTTCCATATGTCAGGGTTTTGACGGGATAAGTACCGGGTTCGGCCGGGTTCGCCATTGCCACAGGATAATGCTCGGTGGTCTTGATGGCCTGCAGCCGGTATGGCTTCGGCAAGTCGCTGTTGCCACTGCCAAATAGCCAGCAGCCGCCCAAGAGAATATAGGCAGATGCCACTCCCGCCATTATGCCGGAGAGAATTTTGGATAGCTTTTTTGCCTCGCGATATTTGCCAGTGAACCAGCGGGACATCAACATCCCCAGCAAGGAGAACGCTACGATGATGGATAAAGCGGCGATAAACATTAACTGCATAGGGCCGATAAAACTGATAATCAGCAGGCAGAGTGAAGTGAGGGCAAGCCAAATATATCGGGTGGGCATTTTCTTGGCCCCGTGAAGCAGCAGGGCGATGACACCGGTCAGCAGGACGGTCGCAAGCAGGAACAGGATGATCCCGATAAGGTAAGGGATGGCTCCCCGAGCGCCAATCATGTTATACCCTTGCACAACATAGAGGCACAGGGCTGTAGCCCCCAGCGCAAGTGATGCTCCTTTCCATCCGGGGGAAAGCGGTGCTGGACGTTTCAGGAAACGGGCGACATGCGTTAATCTGAATCTGGACTTTTTCTTTTCTTGAATTACTGGATTTGCCATAGAAACTCCTCTTTCTTTTTAATCTATAAATGGTTGGAAGATGTTACGGGGTTAAGTATAAATTATCATTCTGTCTCCGAAGTTGCACGATTCTTAAATTAACCTTACGAGGCAGGATATTGGACGGGAAGCAAGAACAATTACGTGCGGAGGGGGAATTTCGATGCGTAGAACGATACTGCTCGTGGACGATGATCCGGATATTGTAGAACTGCTCAAGCTCTTTTTAGAAAAAGATTACGACGTACTCGAAGCAAATAATGGTATAGAAGCCGCAGAGCTAATCTCGCGGCATTCGATAGATTTGGCTGTGATCGATATCATGATGCCGGAGCTCGACGGCTATCAGCTGCTGCGATGGATTCGCAAGCAGTACAAGCTGCCGGTATTAATTGTATCGGCGAAAAACCAAGAGATCGATAAGATCGCTGGACTGGGCTTGGGCGCGGATGATTTTGTCACAAAGCCGTTCAGCCCGCTGGAAGTGGTGGCGAGAATACAAGCTCAGTTTAGGCGAAGCTATGAATTCAATGAGCCTATCCCGGCAGGAGCGGACGAAGAGGAAGCGCCGATAAAGATAGGCAAGCTCTGCCTGGATCATGAAGCCTGCATGTTGGTTAAACGAGGCGAAGCTATTCCGCTAAGCGCGATCGAATATAAGCTGCTGAAGCTGCTGATGAGCAAGCCGGGGCGTATTTATACCAAAAAGCAAATTTTCGAAAAGGTATGGGAGGACATTTATGTGGCTGATGATAATACGATTATGGTGCAAATCAGCCGGCTTCGGGATAAAATTGAGGATTCGCCGCGAGAACCGATGTATATAAAAACGATACGCGGGCTCGGCTATCGGTTTGCCAGGGAGGAGGAGCTGGATGAGGCCTAAATCAAAATTGTTCGGCATGCTTGTCCGAAACTATATATTCTTTTCGCTGACGGTGGGTTTGACCGTATTCTTGCTGTTGGTCTGGTTTATTGTGCAAACAAATCATTACTCGGTTGAACATACGCCAGCTCAGCAGCTGGCCAACAGCGCAGCAGGAACACAGGAGGAACTTCGTCTCTTCTGGAGCACAATGCTGGAGATGGGCCTGATTTTCGTTGTTCTGTTCGGAGCCAACGTTTATGTATACAGCCGGCTGACCGCCGTGAGGATTACCAATCCACTAAGCGCGATTGCCTCGGGAATACGCAGCGTGGCTGGCGGACGTTATCATGAAAGGCTCAGTCTCGAAGCAAATTATGAGCTTGCACAGATTCAGGAGAGCTTTAATGAGATGGCTTCGAAGCTGGAGAAGGCAGAAGCGGATAAAAAACGGCTTGAGGAAAGCAGGCAGCGGATGCTTGTGAATCTCTCTCATGATGTGAGGACGCCGATCACGTCTATTCAAGGCTATGCGAAGGCGCTCCAGCTTGGCATGATAGAGGATGAGGCCCATGAGCAGCGGATTCTGAGTCTTATTTATACCAAATCACAGCTTGTCTCCGAATTGATTGACGAGGTGTTCGAGCTGTCCAAGCTTGAGAGCCCTGACTACCCGATTATAATGAAAGAGCAGGACCTTACCGAATTCCTCAGGGAGATTGCTGTGGAATTCTATGAACTGTACGAAGAGAAGCAGCTTAGCTTTGATTGTAGTATTCCTCAGGGGGAGATCATCGTGCCGTTTAATAAGAGCTTGCTTTATCGGGCGGTATCCAACCTGCTTGGAAATTCATTAAAATACAATCCAGCGGGGACAAGGGTGGGCTTGAAACTTGCTGATAGTGGCGAAAAGGTACAGATTGAAGTAACAGATAACGGTGTCGGCATATCTGAACCGTTGAGGGATAAAATATTCGGGGCCTTCGTGCGAGGAGATGCGGCAAGGAAGAGCGATGGCGGTACAGGACTTGGTCTGACGATTGCCAGGCATATTGCAGAAAAACACGATGGACGGCTCACGTTGGAGACGGGCGATGGGGAGTGGATCACCCGATTCGAATTGACTCTTCCGAAGAAGGTGACATGATAGCGATTATTCCTGTATTTGTCCGTATGACTTTATTTATTTGCGCAATCAAGCTAAAATAAGGGAAGTTTAGCGATTTACTGCCTAAAAGGGGGAATTTTAATGCTGAAAATAGGTTCACATGTGTCGTTCTCAGATAAAGGTCTATTAAGCGCAACAGGGGAAGCCATGTCCTATGGCTCAAGCTCATTCATGATATATACCGGTGCTCCGCAGAATACGCGGCGCAAACCGATGGATGCGATGTATTTGCTGGAAGGCAAGGAAGCGATGAAGGCGGCGGGGATTGAGGAGATCGTCGTACATGCGCCATACATCATTAATTTGGGTTCCTATAAATCCAATACGTATCAATTGGCGGTAGATTTCTTGCAGGAAGAAATTCGCCGTACTCATGCGATCGGGGTGCGCAATATTGTGCTTCATCCCGGTGCGTTTACGGACAAGGATGCCGAATACGGTGTAGCGCGGATTGCGGAAGGCTTGAATGAAGTGTTAAATGGAACAGACGCGACCGAAGTGAACATCGCTCTAGAGACGATGGCTGGCAAAGGAACTGAGATTGGACGCAGCTTCGAAGAGATTGCGGCGATTATCGATAAGGTCGAGCATAATGAACGGCTGACCATCTGCCTTGATACTTGCCATATTCACGATGCAGGCTATGATATTGTCAATGATCTTGATGGTGTGCTAGAGAAATTCGATCAGACAATTGGTCTTGATCGTATTGCGATTGTTCACATTAACGATAGCAAAAATCCGGTTGGCGCTGGCAAAGACCGTCATACGCCTATCGGTACAGGTTGGATCGGCTTCGAAGCGATCAATCGTGTCGTTCATCATGAGGCGCTGCAGGGGCGGCCTTTCATTCTGGAGACGCCTTGGGTTGGCAAGGATGCCAAGACTCAACGTCCAATGTATGAAGTCGAAATCGCCTTGCTGCGCGGAGACGTGGAGCAGCGTTTCGGCGTAGATTTCCTTGCCGATGTAGCAGGACTACATGACTTCTTCAACAAGCAGGATGTTCATTACCGTTCCTTCGTTCTCGATACTTGGAATTTGTTGAAGAATGATGCGAAGGCGAAGAAAGCGGACCCTCGCGAACCGTTGGAGCGTTTGTACGATATGGTGATTGCCGCGAATGTATTCCCGGATTACTCGGAAGAGCAAATCAATCATCGCTTGATCGCTTGGCTCGCGGGAAGAAACTAAACGCGATCCAAAGCGGTATTTTTGAACGACCTCTATTAGGTTTAAACATAGAATACTAGTGCGCCAGGGGGATATGAGAAATCAATGGATAAACATGCAAAAATAAGTGGACAAATCAAACCGTATGAGCACCATCGGGCTCGGATGCTGATCTCTTGCCCGGATGGCCCTGGGATCGTGGCGACAGTATCCCGCTTTCTGTATGAGCATGGAGCGAATATTGTGCAATCGGACCAGTATACGATGGATCCGGAAGGCGGAATGTTCTTCATGCGAATCGAGTTCGATCTGGATCAGCTTGAGGACCGCATAGACAGCTTGAAGCGGGATTTTGCCGAAATTGCTGATAAGTTCCAGATGGAGTGGAATATTTTCCAACTGAGCCATAAGAAGAAGCTGGCTATCTTCGTATCCAAGGAAGATCATTGCCTTGTGGAATTGCTGTGGCAGTGGCAAGCCGGTGATCTGGATGCGGATATCTCTATGGTCGTTAGCAATCATCCGGATATGAAAGAATATGTGGAGTCCTTCGGAATCCCTTACTATCACATTCCGGTTACCCCGGATACGAAGCGCGAAGCGGAGCAGAAGCAGCTGGAGATTGTGAACGGGAAGGTGGACTTAATCGTCTTGGCCAGATATATGCAGATCGTGTCGCCGGCCCTGATTCAGCCTTACCGTAACCGGATCATCAATATCCATCACTCCTTCCTTCCAGCCTTCGTGGGCGGGAAGCCTTATGCCCAGGCTTATGATCGCGGTGTTAAGATCATCGGGGCGACGGCTCACTATGTGACCGAGGAATTGGATGGCGGCCCTATCATCGAGCAGGACGTACAGCGCGTCAGCCACCGCGACGACGTGGCGGAGTTGAAGCGAATTGGTCGCACGATCGAACGTGTCGTGCTGGCCAGAGCTGTAAAATGGCATATCGAGGATCGTATTCTGGTTCATCAGAACAAAACAGTTGTATTCAATTAAATTTTTTTCTATAACAACCGCCATGGCAAACCTTATCGACTTGCATGGCGGTTGTTTTTTGAGAAGAAGAGAGGTTTATATTTCCTGCTAAGGTCGCTAAGTAACTTTATGTTCTGGGATCGCGTTAATATATTGAATGGTCATTGATAGAAAGATGATTTGAAGGTTGAGAGGGGAGAATCATTTGTATATTTCGGGGAAGCGTGGAATGTACGCGCTAATCTTATGTCTGCTCGTCATTGCCGCTGTTGTCGGGGGGAGTACGCAGCCAGTTCATGCAGCAGGTCCGAGGATTAGCGTAGAGAGTGAAGTTGGCTATCACGGAAGCTATAAAATGAACAAGTGGACGCCTCTGACTGTTACTTTAAAAAGTGATGAAGATATTAGCGGGGAAATTGTTGTCCAGGTCGAGGTTCCCTATTCAGGCAGCAGCCAGTCTTATGTGAAGAAGGTTGATCTGCCGGCAGGAACTGCCAAGCAGGTAACTTTTGGCATTATAGGCAACACATTTGATAAGAATAACAGTTCTATTCGCTTCTATAAGGATTCGGCAGAATCAGGGAGAAATATAGCTTTTACCTCTGGACAAGCCTATCTGCAATCGAATCAGAGAAACGGAGCATTTATTGGGCAGCTTGCTACCGATCCGGACAGCCTGAATTTCATGAAATTGTTGAACAATCAAAATAGCCCGCTTAACGTTCTCGTATTAGCTTCGGAACAAATATCTGAGGATACAGCTATGCTGTCTTCTTTTGATGTTCTGTTTCTTAACAATTTTGCCTCCGATACGATGGAGGAAGGGAAGAAGCAGGCTATTTCAACCTGGGTGCATCAGGGCGGAACCCTTGTATTAGCGGGCGGGCCTAGCTATCCGAAGACGGTCAAAGGTCTAGAAGCCTTATCGCCAGTTGAATATACAGGAACCAGGGAAGTCAGCTCACTGCCTGGGATGGAGAAGCTTGCGAACAAGGAGTTGAAGCTGGATCACGCAATTTCTATATCAACGGCGCAGTTGAAGGATGGAGCGGACAGCGTCGTTAACGTTCAGGACCAGCCGTTAATTGCTTCCTGGCCGCTGGGCAAAGGAAAGGTGATCTATGCCGCTTATGATCTGGCTGCTGAGCCGGTTCACAGTTGGAGCGGTCATGCTGATTTTTGGAATAGTCTGCTCCAGAGCAAAGTATCCGGTTCAGTTATGGATAGAAACAGTGGTACCCAAGGAATGAAAATTAGTCTGAATAATTATCTGAACTATTTTCCATCGCTTGCTCTACCGCCCTTTTCTTTATTCTTCTGGCTGTTGATCGGTTATGCTGTGCTCGTTGCCCCGGTGCTCTATTATGTACTTAAGAGATTTGATCGGCGCGAGTGGGCTTGGTTCCTGATTCCACTGATTGCTATTATTACTAGCATAAGCATCTATGTAACCGGTACTTCAGGGAAGTCCTCTCTGCAGGCGCATACACTGAATGTCGTAGAGCTGGATGGTCAGGGGCAAGGCACGCAATTGACAGCCTCGGCTTTGTTCGTACCCCGCGGGGGAAATTATGAGTTTGAAATACCAGGGGAAACTCACGTAACGAGTAAAAGAGAGGACGGTTATATTTCCGGAGGAGGAGAGGAAGGAATCAGCCGTCAAATGATCCGTGAGCAAGATGGCAATACGACACTCCATCTCAAGGATATGACCCATCGCTCGATGGCGAAGCTGTGGATTGAGCAGCAGACAGGAAGCTTTGGCTCGCTGGAGATTGAGGTTGCGCTGGATGCGAAAGGAGTTCCACAGGGGACTGTAACCAACCGCTTGAATCGTGATCTTAGTGATGCGGCGTTAATTTTGGGCGGAAATATATTCGTCTTAGGTGAGCTTGCCAAGGATCAAACGGTGCAGATTCCCGCGAATTATACCTCTAGCACATATGGCAGCTACAGTTCGATATTGTTCCCGTACCCGAGCGGTCCATCGGATGAGAAGAATAGAGAACGCGGCATGATGAACAGCTTGCTTGAGCAGAACACAGGCTCAATGAGCAATATTCTAATCGCCTGGAGTAAGGATTCATTTGGCGGATATACCGTGAATGGGAAGAACCCAACTACAGACCAGCTTAACATGTGGGTGCAGCCTGTAACCGTGCAATTCAAGCCATCCAAGGCAAATGAAATTGATGTGCCATACGGCTATATCCCTGCTCAAATCACGAGCGTATCCACGATGAGTTGGGGGACGGACTACGGTTCAGATAGAGTAAATATGGATAAGGGTGAAATGCAGTTTGAATTTGCTCTGCCGATGCCGGGCAAGATCGATTACACTTCACTGAAGCTGCAGCAAAATGATCCTGGCCAGCGAACGAAGACAATGATCTGGAATTTTACTGAAGCCAAGTGGGAAGATCTGACTTGGAGCAATGGAGAAGCACAAGTCTCCGAGCCCGTCTCCAATTATGTACTGAACGGCACAGTGGTGAGGGTCGCCGTGAATGCTGAAGAGTGGTCCAGCTTTGACATTCCGAAGATCTCGTTGAAAGGCCAGGTGAGCCCATGATCGAAATTAATAATTTGACGAAGGAATATGGAAGCTTCCATGCTTTGGAATCCGTCAATATAAATATTGATAAGGGGACGGTATTCGGTTTTGTCGGCCCTAACGGGGCAGGCAAGACGACCACGATGTCCATTCTGGCTACGCTGCTGCTCCCCACCTCAGGGACAGCCAAGGTAGGCGGCTATGACGTTGTCCAGCATCCGCATGAAGTACGTAAAAGAATTGGTTATATGCCCGATTTCTTCGGTGTATATGATCAGTTTAAAACGACAGAATATCTGCATTTTTATGGTGCCAGTTATGGCATTCCAAGAGGGGAGCGGGATAAACTCATACCGCAGCTTCTGGAGCTGGTGAATCTGAGCGATAAGAAGGATAGCTATGTGGATAGCTTGTCCCGAGGGATGAAGCAGCGCCTCTGTCTAGCGCGTTGTCTCGTGCATGATCCCGAGGTGCTGATTCTCGACGAACCGGCCTCCGGGCTTGATCCACGGGCGCGCATCGAGATGCGGGAGATCATTAAAGAATTGAAGCTGATGGGCAAGACGATCATCATTTCTTCGCATATTTTGCCGGAATTG
The DNA here is from genome assembly GCF_039521865.1 of Paenibacillus motobuensis. Taxonomy (NCBI): domain Bacteria; kingdom Bacillati; phylum Bacillota; class Bacilli; order Caryophanales; family Paenibacillaceae; genus Paenibacillus; species Paenibacillus motobuensis. Next base: position 253,766 of record NZ_BAAACX010000007.1, read on the forward strand.
GCGGAGATGGTCGATGAGATCGGTGTGATCGAGCATGGCAGAATGGTGGCTCAAGGGAAGGTCGCTGAGATCCAGAACCGCTTAAGAGTCAAAAGAGTTCTTCATATCCGCACGCTGGGTCAAGCGGACAATCTAGGCAACTGGCTGCGGGACGAGGCTTATGTCAGTCAAGTGTTCGTTGATGCTACCGGTGTCCATATCCATTTCAATGGCGGCGATCAGGAACAGTCCGAGCTGCTGGCCAGAATGGTCTCGGCTGGCTTCAAGCTAATCTCCTTCAATGAGGCGCAGACCAATCTCGAAGATGTGTTCCTGGAGATTACGAAAGGGGGAAGCGGCGAATGAATTGGCGAAGCATATTGATTAATCCCGTGCTGGACAAAGAATTTCGGCTCAGAATGAGAACCCCCCGGTCGGCGATTTCATTGCTAGCTTATGTGCTGGTGATGGGGTTGATCGCGATGGGCATCATCTATGTGTCAACCTCCGGCGGGATGGGCAGGTCAGGCCGCTTTGATCCGATGGTGAGCCGGATCATCTTCTATGCGCTGAGCTTCGCTCAGTTGATCATGATTGCGTTCATGACCCCGGCGTTAACGGCAGGGGTTATCAGTGGAGAGCGCGAGAAGCAGACGCTTAGCATGCTGCTAACGACACAGCAGAGCTCAGCTACGATTATACTGAGCAAATTGCTGTCATCGCTCAGCTTCATGACCCTGTTAATCATGGCGACTATGCCGGTATATTGCATCGTTTTCATATATGGTGGTGTATCCCCAAAGCAGCTTGTAGTTGTTTTTCTATTCTATTTGTTCATTATGCTGCTGCTAGGCTCTATCGGTATTTTCTTCTCTACCTTGTTCAAACGAACGATCATTGCAGTCATTGTGACCTATGGTGTCGGTTTAGTGATTTTTCTGGGTACGGGACTCATTTATCTGTTCGCCATGGCCATGACGCAAATGAATTATAATTCTATAAATCCACCGGAGTTTTCCTGGATCGGTTATATTCTTGGATTAAATCCAGGTGGAGCGCTGATCAGTATTTTTGAACCCTCTTTCTCCAAGACAGCCTTTATGTCCCGCGGAGGTAATATGGGGACTAGTGCACCGATTGAGCTGTGGCTGGAATTTATTATCGTCTACAGCGTAGTCATCGCGTTGATGCTGTGGCTAGCCATTCGCCATATCCGTCCGGTAAGACGGCGCAGCAAGGGCTACGATATGATGGAACAAAACTTCTCGAGTGAAGATAGCAATGAAGGGAAAATGGAGCCTCAGCAATAGGAGAAGTCTTAAAGAGTATAGATCGTAAAATAGCATTGTTCAGATTCACAATATTGCATATTCAAAAAGTTCAAATTTCAGCACCGAGAAGGTTGAATGAAGCTAGGACGTGAGGAGCGGAGCGTACGTAGTGGGTACGTGAGCACAGGAGGGCCCGGGTGAATTCAAGATTCGATGTCGAGAATACTCCCTGATTTACTTCGTGATCAAAGGTGGACTTTTTGAATTACCTCAAATAGAGAGGGGGGATTGGCTTGGAGACGATATACCACCAGCTAGAGATCGTACGCAAGCGCCTGAAATGGCTGCGCGCATTAGATCAAGCAAGGATGGGGCTATTGGTCGGCATTGCCTGTGCCCTGGTCTGTCTTATTGCCGGGCGGCTATGGCCGATTGAAGCGATATGGGCGTATGCTGCGGCCTGCCTGCTGCTTGCACCCATTGCAGGTGGACTCTGGGGCTGGTTTGCCCATGTACCCAACGGGCTGTCCGCCAGGACGATGGATCGCTTGAACCAACGCGGTGAAGCCGAAGACTTAATGGTTACAGCACTAGCGTTCACGGAATCAGATAGCCAGCTGGCTAGACAGCAGCGATTGCAGGCCGAGGAATATGGCGCAGCGTTTATTTCCAGGCTGAAGAGCAATCTTCCTCTCACACGCAAACCAAAATGGTGGATATTTATAGGATTAGGGGTTGCCGTAGCTGCCGCGTTTATTATTATGCCAAATCCGATGAATGACGTGATCGATAAGCATAAACAGGAGCGGCAATGGGTCAAAGCGCAGGTGAAAGAGGCGGATCAAATGATCGAGCAGCTTGAGAGTAAGTCATTGGACCCATTGGTCAAGAAGGCCCTTGATGAAGAGCTGCAGACACTACGGCAGTCACTGGAGGAGAGCCGGGCAGGGGTGCAGTCTCTTGAAGCACTTGAGAATACGATGAAGAAATTGCAGGAGATGTCTGACCGGCTTGAGCTTCAAGAGCAGGAGAGAAGCGCATGGTTAGATAAATGGAAGGCAAACCCATCTACGGGAGAGCTTGCTAACGGATTGCAGCAGAATGATCAAGAACAAGCAGGGAAAGAGATTGACAAGCTAAAGTTAGATCTGCCTAAGCTGTCACCAGCGGAGCGGAAGAAGCTGGCTGACGAGCTGCAGGGGCTGGCCGCGGAAGCACCACAGCATGATGAAGATGCGAAGCGGCTTGCTGAAGCACTGAGCAAAGCGGCTGCGGCGCTAGGCGAGGGCAATGCGCAAGAGGTGGAACTGGCGATGGAGCAATTGAAGCAGTTGGTACAAGAGAATGCTGGGGCTGCTGCATCACGTGCCCAGCAGCTTGCGGAGGCCTCTGAGCTTGCTTCGGCCTTGGCCGAGCAAGGACTCGGTCTGGCTCAGGATATGTCCGCCTCTGGGATGGCGGTCGCTGATAGCTGGAGTATGGGTGGCTTTGCTGAGCAGCTAGCTTCTTCAGAAACTGGCAGTGCTGGTGGAGAGGGTAGTTCAGATGGTACTGCAGGCAGTGGCTCAGCTTCGGGTGGCTCTTCCGGTTCTCAATCTGGAAGTGGATCTGGCGGAACTGGCCCCGCTCAGGGGAATGGTTCCTCCGCAGGCAGTGGTTCAAGCGGTGCGGGGACTGGGAGCGGGAATGGCAATGGTGCTGGAAGCGGAAGTGGAAGCGGGACTGGCAGCGGTGGGAACGGGGCCGGAAGTGGAGGCTCTGGAGCAGGACTAGGCAGTGGCGGTCGCAATCTGATTACCGCGCCCCGCGATTATAAAGGCAGTGGAAATGTTCAGAACGATGGCGGCCCGACTACTGGCGGTCAGGTGCAAAAAGGTGGAAAGTCGCCTGTTTTTGACGGTATTAGCCGCCCATATGATGAGGTATACAGTGATTACGCCTCTGAGGCCAAGCGCTCGCTGGAGCGGAGTGAATTGCCGCAGAGCATGCAGGGACTTGTAGAGCGTTATTTCATGGAGATAGATCCGGACAGTTAAATGAGCGAGAGGGAGGAATAAATCATGCCGGATACGAAGGAGCAGGCTACGGTCTGGAGAGAGACGATCTCTACTGTAAGGGAGGAAATCGGCAAGGTGATTGTCGGTCAGGAGGAGGTCGTCGAGCAACTGCTGTGGTGTATTTTTGCCGGGGGACATGCCCTGCTGGAGGGGATTCCCGGGCTTGGGAAGACGATGCTCGTCCGTACGATCGCGGATACGCTGGAGTTGTCCTTCTCACGAATTCAATTCACGCCGGATTTAATGCCGAGCGATATTACCGGAACGAATGTTATTCGCTTCGGCCCGCAGGGGACGAATGAGATGGTGTTCCAGCCGGGGCCGGTGTTTAGCCAGATTGTTCTCGCGGATGAGATTAACCGGGCTACTCCAAAGACGCAGAGCGCCATGCTTGAGGCGATGCAGGAGCAGACGGTTACCGTCAGCGGAGAGACCCGGCGTCTGCCGCAGCCCTTCTTCGTGCTGGCAACGCAAAATCCGCTCGAGAACGAAGGGACGTATCCATTGCCTGAGGCCCAGCTTGATCGCTTCATGTTGAAGATCAATGTCAATTATCCTACACCGAATGAATTGAAGCAGATCGTGCACAGAACGACGGCGGCGGAGCAACCGCATGCGGTTCGTCAGGCGACCGCGGAGCAATTGCTGGAGATCCGCCAGACCGCCAAAGAAATTCTGTTAGCTGATGAAGTGCTGGACTATGGTATCTCTCTATTGATGATGACCCATCCCCAGGAAGCATCGGCACCGGAATCGGTCCGTAAATACGTTAGCTTCGGTTCGGGTCCACGTGGAATTCAGTCCATGGTCGCAATCGCTAAAGTAAGAGCGCTCTGCAAGGGACGCTGGCATGTCTCGACGGGAGATCTGGCTGCAGTTGCCGTTCCAACCCTGCGCCATCGCTTATTCTTGAATTTCGAAGGCCAGGCGATGGGTATATCGACGGATTCACTGATTGAAGAGATTATCGCGAAGCTGGAGAGCTCACGATGACAGCTCCTTTATTACCTCCGGCCTTCTTGCCACGTCTGGAAAGGCTGTCGCTGATATCTGGCAGGCGAGTCCGGGGGACGGCACAGGGCAAACGCCGTTCCGGCAGCTTTGGAGCCTCGCTGGAGTTCGCCGATTATAGGCAATATTCTCCCGGCGACGATATCCGCCGCTTCGATTGGAGCGTCTATTCCCGGACGGGGCGTCCGTTCGTAAGACAATATTGGGATGAGCAGGAGCTTCCCATCAGCCTGTATCTTGACGTGTCTGCCTCTATGGATCACCGCGGAGCAGGAGGAGCTACAACGTCTGGACAGGCTGCGGGATCGTATCGTGAACCGTCGGCAGCTGAGGGTTCGACGAATGGAAGTGCGCTCAGCGGGATCGTCTCGCAAGGAGGCGGTAGCGAAGATTCTAAGCTGCAATATGCCAAGCAGTTGGCCGCCGCCGTAGGTTATATAGCCTTGGCTGGCTCAGACCGGGTGCAGGCCTATTTGTTCAACTCCAAGGTGGAAGCCTCGCTTCCGCCGCTGCGCAGCAAGGCTGCGGCAGTGAAGCTGTTTTCATTTATACAGTCGGTGAATGCAGGCGGGGCGGGAAATATGGCTTCGGCGCTGGGCAGTGCGCAGTTCATGCCCCGGCAGCCAGGAATGGCCTGGATTTTCTCGGATCTATGGTTGGAGGGCGGACTTGAGGAGCTAAGGCAGAGCTTGGAAATGCTGCAGGCGGCAAGACAAGAGATCGTACTGGTTCATATCCTTTCCAGGGAAGAACTTAATCCACGACTCAGCGGGGACCTGCGCCTGATCGACATTGAGCTAGGGACAGGCAAAGAGGTTGCTATCACCGGCAAGGTACTCGAGAAATATATGGCGGCCCTGAAGCATTATATAGAAGGAATCTCCCGTTACTGCAATGAACGTGGAATCCGTTATGTCATGGCCCCATGCGACCAGCCTTTGGAGACGGGGATTTTTGAAACGCTGCGCAAGACAGGGGCTATTGGGGTCTAGGAGTTGTGTAAGCTTGGGATTCGATGCCCCGGGCTTACTGCTAAATTGGATCCGTGATGGAGATATAGAACTTAGAACTATGTTCCGTATAGAAACGTAGCATGTAACTGTGGAGCGGAAATACCTGCAAAAATGCATCTTTTTCCCAGTGGGATCCCTTGAAAAGAAAAATACCTGCAAAAGTGCAGGTTTTCTATACGTTTTAGCCCTGACTCTCGGAAAATGAGGACAAAAGCCTGCAGATTTGCATCTTTTTCTTAAAAGAGTGGGTTTGGCGAATAAAAAGATGCAAATCTGCAGTTTTTAAAACCGTCAAGGCAACTTGGTAGGTAAAAGAGGGAAGCGGCGTTGTCTCTTAGATTGGAGTCATCCTGCTTGCTGACCAGCAGGTTATGGATTAGCAGCGGTGTGGCCGCTCGCTCTTGACTGGCCTTGATTTAGAGGGCTTTCTTAGCGAAATGCCGACTTGATGAACTACCTTAAGGAGGGGAGAAACATGGGGATAGCGTTGTGGTCCGGCCTATGGTTCGGTTTGGCCATTCCGGCCATTCTGCTTATGTATCTGTTCAAGCGAAAATACATAGATACGACGGTATCGAGCCACCTGCTATGGAATCATGTTCTCCGCAACATTGAGGCGAACCGTCCTTGGCAGAAGCTGCAGAATCGTCTGCTGTTATGGCTGCAGTTACTTGCGGCTGCACTGCTTGTATTTGCACTTATGGCTCCATATTTATGGGTCCAGGGCGGTAGTAAGCATACGATTGTGATTATTGATGCCTCGGCGAGCATGAGTGCGATCTGGGATGAGCAGGCAGAGCAGGGGGCCGATTGGGCTGGTGATACAGGTGCCGAGAATGGTAAGTTCCTTCGGGAAGCAGGGAGTCTGAGCACGCAGGCCGGAAGTGAACCCGTTCGACAGGCAGCTGGAAAGTCCGGGATGACCAGTTTGGGCGGAAAAGACGTAAGGCAGATCGGAACGATTAGTCGAATGGAACGGCTAAAAAATGAGCTAGGCCAATTCACTGCTTCACTGAGCAAGAAGAGCGAGCTGACGCTGCTTAAATTGGGCAGCAAGCCGGAGGTGCTTCTGTCGCGGGAGAATGATCGCGGTAAATGGAAGCAAGCGATATCGGCGTTAGCTGTGGACTATGGGGTATCCGCGTATCGTGAGACGCTGTCCCTGGCTGCGGCCATGACGAAGGATGATCCGGAGGCGCAGGTCGTTATTTTTACCGATGGGAGTTGGATGGAGCGGTCTGATGATATTTTATTTGATGTTCCTGTCAGTATTATGACGATTCGTGATGCGAAGGCTGGCAATGCTGCCATTGAACAGTTTGGGGTAAGAAGTAATGAGGCATCTGGAACGGTAGATGGGGTTGCCATCGTTCGCAATAATGGAAGCGATGAACTGGAGGCGGAACTGGATCTATACGGAGACGACCGGCTATTGGCTTCGCGTCAAGTTATGATTAGTGCGGGACAAGCTATTACAGAATCATTTGCTGAGCTACCTGTGGCGGAAGTTTATCGGCTTGCGCTCAGTCCGGGAGATTCTTATCTATTGGACAATGAGGCATATGCATTTCAGGAGCAGCATACCGCTCCTGATGTGCTGCTAGTCTCTCGTGGCAATCTATTTCTGGAAAAAGCGCTGCAGCTAGCTGGAGCGAGCGTAATCCGTATGACTCCAGCTGACAAGGATGGGAATGGAGAGGTGACAGAGCCCAAGCTTCCAGAGCCAAAGCCGGATATCATTGTCGCTGATGGCATTATGCCGGATTACATGCAGCAAGGAGCTTGGGCGGAACTGGTATCCCATACTCCGCTGTGGACCATCGGAGGAGATGGCGACAAGCTCCAATTGTCAAGCGGAGAACTGAAGATAGAGGATCATCCTCTGACCCGTTATTTTACGTTAAAGGATTCACCAACAGGCTTTCTTCAGCAAGCGCAGGTACCTGAATGGGCCAAGACAATTATGAAAATCGATGGATTGCCAGCGATCTATGCGGGAAGTGAAGCCGGTACAGCAAGACTCGGATTTCTGTTTGCACTTGAGGATAGTGATCTGCCGTTACGTCCCGAATTTCCGATACTGGTGCATAATGCGGTGGAGTGGCTGCAATCCGGAAGGGCCACTGGCCTTGGTAGGGCTATGGTTGAAGCAAAGGTCGCCATTCCAGTGAATGCCGACGCCAGGCAGGGGAGATGGACTCCAGTCAGCGGGTATGCGATGTTAAGCAAAGCTGCTGATATCCCCGCAGAATCGAAGGATGGAAGCATATTGGCTGAGCAGACAGCACCGATGATTCCCGGATTGTGGCGGTTCGTACAGCGTGATGTGGATGGGAATGAGTTGGCCAGTTACTATTTACAGACGACAGCCAGTCCGCTGGAATCGTCCACTCAAGCATTGTGGCCATTGCAGCCGGTTGCTGCAGCGCAGGGCGGAGAGCAGATGGACCAGTCTGGAACTGAAGTAGCTGACGGTGCAGGGAATAGCACAGCAGTACAGGTCAGCGAGTCCGGGCAGACAGCCAGGGCGGGAGAAGAGCAAGGAGATTTTTCGAGCAGGTACTCGCTTGCTTTCCTGATCGCGCTGCTCGCTTTTATCGTTATTTTTGCCGAATGGGGGGTGTATCAGCGTGGGCGTTCAATTTGAGCATCCCTTGTTCTTATTGTTATTAATTGCAGTGGCGGCCTTTGCTGTATATGCCTTCCGCAGCGACTTTCGCTTAAGCGGAGCGAGGAGAAAATGGGCGATCGGCCTCAGAATCACAGTAGCGATATTGCTCGTTCTCGTGATGTCAGGCTTCCATACCTTCAGGTTGGTGTACGACAAGGAAATGGTCTTTGTCGTCGACCGTTCCGCAAGTATGCCGGAGGGCGAGCAAGCATTGGGGTGGATGAATCAAGCGGCTCAGGGCAAAAATCCCCGGGACAAACTGGGCATCGTCGGGGCGGGGCTTGATGCGGTCGTGGAGAAGAGCCTTGATACTGCCTGGTCGGCAAATACTGGCTCGAAAGCAGCGATAAACCCGCAGTATACAAATCTCGAAAAGGGGCTTCAATTAGCTGGCAGCTTGTTCAGCGGGCATGGGGGCGGACGGATCGTTCTCATCTCAGATGGGGAAGAGAATGTTGGCGATGTACGCTCCGCTGCTCTGTTGTTGCGGGAACGTGGAATTATGCTTGATGTGCTGCCGAGTGTGCGCAAGCCGATCCAGGATGTAGCGATAGAGTCCCTCAAGATGCCGGACAAGTTGTATCAGGCCGAGTCGTTCAGCTTCGAGGTTACGGTGCAGAGTACTTTTGCCGGAGAAGGGGAACTAAGGCTCTATGAGGATAATGAGGAGATCGGCCGTACGAAGCTGACGCTGGAGCGCGGAGAGAACCGTGTGGCTTTGCAGGGCTTGGCTCGAAAAACCGGGATGCATCGGTATCGGGCTGAGGTGTTCGCCTCTGGAGACGAGCAGGCAGCGAATAATGTGTCCTACGCTTTTACGAGAGTAACAGGGAGCCCTAAGGTGCTGATCGTGGAAGGAGAAGCGAATACGAGCACCAATTTGGAAAATTCGCTCAAATCCAGCTTGATCAACTATGAGGTCACTGCCCCTGGGATGCTTCCGCTTGAGCTAGCGAAGTATGCTGGATATGACAGTATAATTTTCAATAATGTGTCCGGTGAGCAGGTTGGTGGCAAGCAGATGGAACTGATTGAACAAGCGGTACGTTCTTACGGCATCGGGTTCGTGATGGTCGGCGGAGAAGACAGCTTTGGAATGGGTGGTTACTTCAAGACGCCAATCGAGAAGCTGCTGCCAGTATCGATGGAGCTGGAGGGCAAGCGGGAGGTTCCGTCGCTCGGTCTGATTCTGGTGATTGACCGTTCCGGAAGCATGGAGGGCGATAAGCTCAAGCTGGCCAAGGAATCGGCGATGCGCACGGTTGAACTGCTCAGAGCGAAGGATACTGTGGGCGTGGTGGCATTTGATGATCAACCTTGGTGGGTTGTTGAACCCCAGGTTCTCAGCGATAAAGACTTTGTTCTATCGCAGATCAATAGCATTCCGAGCGCTGGTGGTACGGATATTTATCCTGCGGTTGCTGATGCGACGAAGAAGATGCTTGATGTCGAGGCACAGCGCAAGCATATTATTCTTTTGACAGACGGCCAATCGGCAGGTAGTTCCGGTTACAACGATCTGCTGAATACGATGCTAGAGGAGAAAATTACGATGTCCACCGTGGCTGTCGGCGAAGACGCGGATGTGCAGCTGCTGCAGTCGCTGGCAGATGGGGCCAAGGGGCGCTACTATTATGTTCAGGATGCAACGACACTGCCGGCTATCTTTAGCCGTGAGGCAGCGATGATATCCAGAACTTATGTGGTGAACAAACCGTTCGTTCCGGCGTTAGTACAGCCTGGTGATTGGCAGTCTTTGTTCGCTGCCGGGCTACCGCAGATTTATGGCTATGTAGCGGCTACGCCAAAAACGACGGCGCAGACGGTTCTGTCCAGCCCGGAACCTGATCCATTACTTGCACGCTGGCAGTATGGTTCAGGGCGTACTGTAGCCTGGACTAGCGATATGACCGGCAAATGGTCGCGGGATTGGGTAGGTTGGCCGCGGTTTGCCGAGATTTTCGCGGAGATGGTGAAGTGGACGTTACCGCAATTCACGGCTTCGGATTATGCTGTGCAGACAACGGTTGAAGGCAATCAGGTCCGTTTCGAAGTTCGTGCAGACGGTGAAGCCCTGCCTGGAAAGCTCGATGCTGTAATCAGTTCGGAAGCCGTACCGGAACAGCGGGTGCCGCTCCTTCAGACTTCTCCAGGGGTTTACACGGGTTCGCTGGAGGTGAGCGATCCGGGCTCTTTTCTGGTGCAGCTACAGGGGGGAGAGAACGGGGATGGGCTTCGGCCAAGCTATGGTTCGGGGAGCGGCTTCGTTGTACCGTATTCTCCCGAATATTCGCTGGCATCCGGGAACCCGCCTGACAGGCTCGCCGCTCTGGCCGAGCTGTCCGGCGGGCGGGTGCTGAGCTGGGATAAGCCGGGCGAAGCGCTGAAGTATCATGCGGCGGGCTACGCCGAGCCGCACGATTGGGAGCGCCCGCTGCTGATCGCGGCGCTCCTGCTCTGGCTGGCCGACATCGCCGTGCGGCGGATGTCGCTGCCCTGGGGCCGCATCGCGGAGCGCTTGCGGCCATGGGGACGCCGCGCTGGA
>NZ_BAAACX010000007.1:264475-629775 GCF_039521865.1 Paenibacillus motobuensis
GGGCAGAGGCGGCTCCGGCCTCTCCTCCTGTGGAGGAGGCCGGGAGGCCGCAGGCTGGCGCAGGCGAAGCCGCGCCAGCGGGGGACGCGCTTGGCCGGCTGCTTGCAGCCAAGCAGCGCGGCAAGCGCTAGGGCTGCGGCTGGATGCTCGCCGCAGCGGACAACAAGGACGGTTTCCAAGCCGATTTTCCGGCTTGGAGACCGTCCTTTTGCATTTAGCCCAATCACTTGACACTTGGACATAATTGACCGTTAGCTTTGATAGTTTGGCAAACTATTTCTGTAACGGACAACGATGTCCACTACAAGGAGAATATGCTGCGTAAAATCGTAATTTTGCTTTTAATGGTCAAAAGTGTCCGATGGAAGAGCAAAATTGTTTTTTTCGTTCTAACGGTCATTTTTGACCGCTCGATAAGCACGACGATAGCTTCAGATTCAATGCCTGCGTCGGAGCTTGCTAATACTGTTACGTCAGGAGTTAATTCGGACTGTTTTTTGTCTCATGTACTTTGCAAGCATCATTGGTACTGGTGGCGAAAAATGCGGATATTTCCCTATTGGAGCTTCTGTATCCTACCGCTAACGAAACTATGGAACGTTATATTGCTTAAAATGGGGGCAAAATAAATCTAACGAAACACCATATCGCTATTGGAACAAAAATCAACGGTTTGGCCTTATTTTTGAGCGAATAGCGATACCCAGTTTCGTTAAAATTAGCAGGGGCGCTATTTGTGTAAAATAACGATTAGTAGTTTCGTATGCATATCGCCAACCCGATCGATCCAAACATCCTCGATCTCGAGGGAGCGGTGATCTGCATCGTTGTATTATAGTTACTCCTCTCCTCATATTGATCTCGTATTGATATGGAGGCGATTTCTCTTTGAGCAACATGAGTTAATGGATTAGTAGGAGCTTGCTTAATACTAGCTAGGTACATACGGAGCAAAGTTTGATTTGTGCACGGAAGCCTTGCGAAATACAGGATTCTTTTCTTGTGCGATTTGCGTAATTCCTTGCTCAAGGAATGGCAATAATGGTATGGAAAAGGTGTGCTGGAAGTGATATAATGAATAAAGTCGAAATGATTTTTTCAAATTGAATGTTTTGTGAGAAAAGGTACGTCCAACTGTCAGTTATATCTCTTCATTAACTAAGGAGGAAACAAAATGCCAGTGTCAGACAACAACAATACGATTGAAAATCTGTCGATTACGACGATCCGTACGCTTGCGATCGATGCGATCGAAAAAGCGAAATCCGGTCATCCGGGGATGCCAATGGGCTCCGCGCCAATGGGGTATCAATTGTTCGCGAAGACGATGAATCATAACCCGGAGAACCCGACTTGGGTGAACCGCGACCGCTTTGTGCTGTCCGCAGGTCACGGCTCCATGCTGCTCTATAGCTTGCTTCATTTAAGCGGATATGATCTTTCTCTTGAGGATCTTAAGCAATTCCGTCAATGGGGAAGCAAAACGCCTGGTCACCCGGAATGGGGGCACACAGCTGGTGTTGATGCTACAACCGGACCGCTTGGTCAAGGGATCTCGATGGCTGTCGGCATGGCAATGGCTGAGACTCAATTGGCTGCAACCTACAACAAGGATGATTTCAAAGTTATCGATCACTATACTTACGGCATCTGTGGCGATGGCGACTTAATGGAAGGCGTAGCTAGCGAGTCTGCTTCCCTGGCAGGCCATTTGAAGCTGGGCAAGCTGATCTTCCTGTACGATTCCAACGATATTTCGCTGGATGGCAAATTGAACCTTAGCTTCTCAGAGAATGTAAGACAACGGTTTGAGGCTTATGGCTGGCAGACGCTGCTCGTTAAAGACGGCAACGATCTTGATGCGCTGGCGGCAGCGATTGAAGAAGCGAAGGCCGATACGGAGCGCCCTACCCTGATCGAAGTGAAGACGGTCATCGGCTACGGCAGCCCGAACAAGCAAGGTAAAGGCGGCCACGGCGGTACGCACGGTTCCCCGCTTGGTACTGAAGAAGCGAAACTGACGAAGGAATTCTATAAATGGGTATATGAAGAGGACTTTTATGTTCCTGAAGAGGTGCGCGAGCATTTCGCCAAAGTGAAGGAGCACGGAATTCAAGCTAATAAAGCATGGGATGCAGCTTTTGCTAAATACAAGGCGCAATATCCTGAGCTGGCAGATCAATTTGAAAAGGCTGTAGCTGGAGACCTGCCTGAGGGCTGGGATGCTGACCTTCCTAAATATAGCGCTGAGGACAAAGCGATTTCTACACGCGTTGCTTCCGGTAAAGCCCTGAATGGACTTGTAAACCGTGTACCGCAACTGCTTGGCGGCTCCGCTGACCTCGAGAGCTCGACGATGACTCACCTGGACGGCATTGATATGTATACACCAGATACCCGTGGCGGACGCAATTTGTATTTCGGTGTACGCGAGTTCGGTATGGCAGCAGCGATGAACGGGATTATGCTGCATAGCGGGTTGAAAGTGTTTGGTGGTACTTTCTTCGTATTTACAGATTATCTCCGTCCTGCTGTACGTCTGGCAGCTTTGATGAAATTGCCGGTAACTTACGTACTCACTCATGACAGCATTGCGGTTGGGGAAGACGGACCAACGCATGAACCGATTGAACAATTGGCTTCCTTGCGTATCATTCCAGGTCTGACTGTAATCCGCCCGGCTGACGGTAATGAGACCTCCGCTGCTTGGGCATACGCACTGGAGAACAAGGAAAACCCTGTAGCACTTGTCCTGACTCGTCAGAACCTGCCAATTTTGGAGAAGAGTGCTGAGCTTGCTCGTGAAGGCATCAAACGCGGCGGCTATGTCGTATCCGATGCGAAGGACGGCAAGCCCGTGGCGCAAATTATTGCAACAGGCTCTGAAGTGCAGCTGGCTGTGAAGGCTCAAGCGGCTCTTGCAGAAGAAGGCATTCATGTACGTGTCATCAGTTTGCCAAGCTGGGATCTGTTCGATAAGCAAGACAAGGCTTATAAAGACTCGGTTATTCTGCCTGAGGTCAAAGCTCGCGTCGCTGTGGAAATGGCGCATCCATTCGGTTGGGAACGTTATGTAGGCGAGCAAGGCTCGATCATCGGCATTGATACCTTTGGTGCATCCGCGCCTGGCGATAAGGTTATGGCTGAATATGGCTACACCGTAGAGAACGTAGTGAAGCATGTGAAGGAACAATTGAAATAAAGCGCAAGCAGCGGGTTCTGCGAGGGGAGCGGGAAGTGTGACGCAGGAGTGGAGAAATGTAACAGTTGAGAAGGCAGCCAACATTTACTTTGACGGCCGGGTAACGAGTCGTACCGCATGGCTTCATGACGGCAGTAAAATCACGCTTGGCATCATGCTTCCCGGGGAATATGAATTCCAGACGGATTCTATGGAGGTCATCGATGTCATTTCCGGTGAGATGGAGTTCCTTCTCTCTGGAGAGACTTTGTGGCGAGAAATTAGTGGCCGGGGAACATTTTCTGTTCCTGCCCAATCCTCGTTCAAGGTGAAAATTCATAGTGTAACCGACTATTGCTGCTCTTATGGATCGGCGGCTTGTGAGAACAAGTAAATAAATGAAAGGCAGGAACAGCTAACGCTGAACCTGCCTTTTTGACAATGATGATTGGGCAGAAATCGAAGGAGAGATGGATCAGGACTGCTTATCACCGATCTTCTGGCCGATCCAGGCCTCGTAAATTTTTACAACGGAGGATAAGTCCTCATCACCATAACCTTCGGTCTGGCCAGCTTGAAACAGACTCTTGGCCAAGTTTAACATGGGAGCGGGAATTCCCGAATTGTCCGTAAGGGACGAGGCTAGCTTCAAATCTTTCAGCATAAGAGCGAGCGAGAACTGGTTCGAGAAATCATGCTCGATGATTTTACGGCCTTTGAGTTCGGCTGCTTTGCTTCCTGCTGAACCTAGCTGCACCAGTTCGAGGAAGCTGTCCACAGGCAAACCTGATTTTGCGGCGATGGCAAAACCTTCGGCAAGTGCCAGGTTATTGATGCCCACGATCGCATTATGGGCGATTTTGGCTACGGCACCGCTGCCGTTGGGTCCCATGTACAGGATCTTCTTGCCCATAACTTCGAAGAGGCCGCGGCATTTCTCCAGGATGTCCGCATGACCTCCTATCATGAAGACGAGCGTCCCGTCAATAGCGGCTGGAGAGCTTCCGGTTACAGGAGCGTCAAGGAAGCTTCCTCCCCGCTCTTGAACCTTCGCCGCAGTCTGCTTCACAAGTGAAGGGGAGATCGTGCTGCAATCGATCACGATTGCGCCGGACTTAAGCCCGGAGAGAACACCCTCGGATCCGTCGTATACGGCTTCTATCGATTGGTCATTGCTTACCATTGTAATGACGATATCGGTGGATGCCGCCGCTTCCTTAGGAGATGCGGCCTGCTTAGCACCTTGACTAACGAGAGGAGAGCACTTTGAAGCAGTACGATTGTACACTGTGACTTCATAGCCTGCTTTCAGCAAGTTTGCAGCCATTGGCGCGCCCATCGTACCCAGGCCGATAAATCCTATTCTTTTCATGATTGTCCACCTCTTTTTAAGTATCTGCAAACATATTTGTATTTTAACATGTTTGGCAGGGAAGGGTGCATATTGTGCCCTTGTGTTCATACAGGTTTTACAGTATCCTATTTTTAAGTTCTTTTAGTAGTTGTTCAAAAAGCCCGCTTTTGATAAGAAAACCGAGCGAATTCATTCAAGGCTGAGCGACCGCGATGCAAAGGTAGGTATGCCCCATCCTCAAGCCTTAGCTTTATCCAACCTTCTCGGTGCTGAGAATCGATCTTTTTGAACTTCTATTTAAGAGGTTGTCACTTTTATTTAAGAGGACTAATGACTATCATTACCTCTTGTGGATAGGCAGTGCGATAAATATATAGATGGAGGTTTGTTTCAGATGAGTAAAAAAGTAACGTTTGATTACAGTAACGCTCTGGAATTCGTAGGACAGCATGAGATTGATTATTTTGCTGAACCCATTCGTCTTGCTCATGAGCAGCTACATAAGGGTACAGGTGCAGGCTCCGACTATCTTGGCTGGATTAACCTGCCTACCGAGTATGACAAAGAGGAATTTGCCCGCATTAAGAAGGCGGCTGCCAAAATTCAAAATGATTCCGAAGTATTGATCGTAATCGGCATCGGCGGTTCTTATCTCGGCGCACGCGCTGCGATTGAATCTTTGTCGCATTCGTTCTACAACCTACTTCCAAAAGATAAACGCAAAACTCCTGAAATCTATTTTGCAGGTAACAATATCAGCTCCACTTATATAAATCACTTGCTTGACCTGATCGATGGCAAGGAATTCTCCGTGAACGTCATCTCCAAATCCGGTACGACGACAGAGCCGGCGATTGCTTTCCGTATTTTCCGCGCAGCACTGGAGAAGAAATACGGCAAGGAAGAAGCTCGCAAGCGCATCTACGCAACAACAGATCGCGAGAAGGGTGCTCTCAAGAAGCTCTCGAACGAAGAAGGCTATGAATCCTTCGTCATTCCGGACGATGTAGGTGGTCGTTACTCCGTGCTTACTCCGGTTGGCTTGCTTCCGATTGCCGTTGCTGGCATCGACATCGATGCGATGATGCAAGGTGCAGCTGACGCAGCGAAGGAATACAGCAATCCGAACGTAGCCGAGAATGAGAGCTACCAATACGCCGCAGTGCGTAATGCATTGTATCGCAAAGGCAAAGTAACCGAAATTCTCGTCAACTACGAACCGTCCCTGCACTACGTATCCGAGTGGTGGAAGCAGCTCTACGGCGAGAGCGAAGGTAAAGATTATAAAGGCATCTTCCCAGCGGCTGTCGATTTCTCTACAGATCTGCACTCCATGGGTCAATTCATTCAAGAGGGCAACCGCAACATTTTTGAGACGGTTATTCAAGTGACTGATGTACCAAGTCATATTACGATCGAATCCGATCCGGACGATCTTGATGGATTGAACTTCCTCGCAGGCAAGACGATGGACTTCGTGAATAAGAAGGCCTTCCAAGGAACCTTGCTCGCACATACGGATGGTCAAGTACCTAACCTGGTCGTTAATGTACCGGATATGACTCCATATTCTTTCGGATACCTCGTATACTTCTTTGAAAAAGCTTGCGGCATCAGCGGTTACCTGTCAGGCGTAAATCCATTCGATCAGCCAGGCGTTGAAGCTTATAAGAAAAATATGTTCGCGCTTCTTGGCAAGCCGGGCTATGAGAAAGAAAAAGCAGCTCTGGAAGCAAGACTGTCCGAATAATATTACGACTTAGTTCAATCACCAGAGGACAAAACGCCAGAAAGCAGTTCTTTTCGGGAAAACCGGATGGGCTGCTTTTTGGCACATTCATAAGGATGAGGATATCAATGTTGGAACGTTACAGAACAGTTAGGCAAGCAGGCGAAAAGGAAATCGTCATTCGCAAATCTCGGTTTATTGGCCATATCAAGCCGGTAGAGAGCGAGGAGGATGCGGTCGCTTTTATTGAAGAGATCAAGAAGAAGCATTGGAACGCTACCCATAATTGTTCGGCTTATATGATCGGCGAGAGAGATGAGATCCAGAAGCAATCCGATGACGGGGAACCGAGCGGAACGGCAGGCAAGCCGATACTGGAAGTGATTAAGAATCAGAATTTAAAAAATGTAGCGATCGTCGTAACCCGTTATTTTGGCGGTATTCTGCTTGGGGCGGGCGGCCTGATCCGAGCTTATACAGATGGTGCCGTAGCAGCGATTGAAGCGGGAGAGGCGATTACTCGAGTACTGCATCAGGAAGTCCTCGTCGAGCTTGATTATACTTGGCTTGGCAAAGCAGAGAACGAGCTTCACAATCGTGGAATCCGCATGGGGCAGACCGAATTTACTGATAAAGTCACATTGCACTGTTTACCGCTCGCAGACGAGGCGGAGCAATTTGTAGGCTGGATGACGGATATGACTCAAGGGCAAGCAGAGATGATGGCGGGTGACAAGGTCTATTTTATTGAAGGGGAATAATGCCTATGGCAAGAAGAGCAGTAGAGCAGGAATTATCAAGGGAAAGAATTATGGATGCCGCGAGACATTTGTTCATTACGAAAGGTTATCGGGGTATTTCCATGCGGAGCATTGGGCAGCATTTGGGATACAGCCACGGTTCACTTTATTATCATTTCAAAGAGAAGGCGGAGCTGTTCTATGCGATTGTGGTACAGGACTTCAATCATTTGACCCTGCTCTGTGAGCAGGTGACAAAACGCCCGATGGTGGATGGACTCACGAAGACCGAAGAACTGATGCTGGAGTTCATTAAATTTGGTCTCGACCATCCGCATCAATACGAGATTATGTTCATGCTTCGCGATGAAGAGATATTGTCCTATTGTCGTACAGAACAGTCCAAGTGCTTCGATAAGTTCAAGACCATTGTGCAGCGTTTCTTGAAGGAAGAGCAGCATCCGCTACAGCAGAATCCTTCCTTTCCGCTAAGTATGTTTTTGGGAATACACGGGTTTATTTCGTTCTACATCCAGGACCGTCTTACCTTTGATGAAATCATGCCCGCTGCAATCGGCCATGTCAAAATGTTAAGTCAGAGCATTTACCGTTTAACGTCATAGGGCGTTTTTGTTTTCCATCAGGACTTTATCCATTTACACTATCATCGCTGTACTTCTGTATTGCATTAATTAAATAGGGTAATGATGCGATTGTTATATATTCTTGGAGTTATTTCATACATGTATGCTTATTTCAAAGAATATAGGGCCTGGAATTCCCGATAAGGAATACAGGCCCTTTTAATGCGTCTTAGAACACATGTATCACTAAAAACAGTTGCTAAGGGAATTTAACAGCTAAAAAATCGAGAATGGCTTGGCTAAACTCAGTGTCTTGAGAGGGGGCCTCTGAGTATTGTTCATAACAGACAAAATGTTCGTTGCCTTGACGGATAAAGGTCGTTACGTCTATATGATGTTTCTTGGCCTTATTAAGCAGCTTCTCGAAATGTTCGTAGGGGATTTGTGTGTCCCCTGTCGAATGCATCATTAGGATCGGGCGCTCCCCTAATTTTGTGATACTCTTCTCGGGAGAATATTTCAGAGCATCGAAGCCAAAGTGGAATCCAAGATATGTATTAATAAAAGGAATATCCATAATACCTATCGCCTTGGGCATCCCGGACATCTCCATATTGGAGACGAACGCATCCGCCCATGAAGAAAATGCAGAGATCGATATAACACCATTCACTTCCGGCAGCTCTTTTGCGGCGTTGATCACTGTGCTGCCTCCCATGGATGTCCCCAATGCGACAACGGGCAGGTCTCTTACTTCTTTATCTGCTCTAAGGAAGTCGACTCCGGCCTTTACATCCCGCCATTCGGTCATCCCCAGGCCGATTTCTTTCCCTTCACTTTCGCCTCGGGCGCGCATTTCAATCAGCAGAGAATCCCAGCCATGGTCGGCAAACATTTTCGCATACCCAAAAAAGGCAGTAACAGAAGGGTTTTGTATTCCAGATAAAATAATAATAGTGCCTCTAGAGTCTTCGGCTCGGGTACGCCACGCTGCGAGATGAAGAGAATCATCTGTTACCAGGGTGATTCGCTCTGATGGAATGCCATAGTCTAGAGAATTGAACTGTTGTTGCTCATATCGCTGTCCCAGAAACATTGGCATGATCGAATAGGGGATAAATATAAGTAAGGCGATAAACAGTACAATCAATACTACAGCAATGATGATTATAATTTTCTTTGCCCTGGATTTTCTGGGCTTTTGGATAACCTCATTCACTACATTCTCGTTCATTGCTATGCTCCTTTACGTTAGATAACTCTAACGGAAGCCACAGTCGCTATTTTGCAAATGATGATCATGTTGAAATTGTAACGGAAATGAGATCCTCTATTGCTGGTTAACAGCCCTTTTTCGAAGAATTTCTTGTTTATAAGATTGTTCTTTTCCGTTAGGTTTTTAAAAGTCGCATTTTTCTCTAATAGCGTCCACTATTTCCGTTAGCCTAGGACAATAATCCTTTAGTGAATTATACCACATGGTGGAAGCTGTTCCACCATATTATTGCCTTAAGCTATTGTTACGGCTTTTTAGTACGCTGTGGGGACTAGAAATATTTGGTTGACTGAGGTTAGACGGTTTGATAAAGTGTTTAATAAGAAAAAAACCAAGTAATTGCATATGAAATTATGGAATGTTAATCTTACATAGCTGGCGGTCTTACTCAATCATCTGCTGCCGGAATTGATGAAAGGATGTGGCCTCTTCCGATGCATATAGAAGTGCGAAATCTAGATAAGCATTTTGGCAATTTCCATGCCGTGAAAGACGTGAGCTTTGATATTGAAAAAGGGCAGTTGATTGGATTGCTCGGACCGAGCGGAGGGGGCAAGACCTCGATTCTTCGCATGCTGGCTGGGCTGGAGCAGCCGGATTCAGGGGAGATTCTGTTCCATGGACAGCGCGTGAATGAGCTTGCACCACAGGAGCGCGGAATCGGCTTCGTATTCCAGAGCTATGCGCTGTTCAAGCATATGACGGTGTTCGATAATATCGCCTTCGGACTCCAGGTCAAAAAAGTGGTCAAGAGTGCGATAAAAGAGCGGGTGATGGAGCTTGTAGAGCTAACTGGGCTTAAAGGGTTCGAGGGCCGTTATCCGCATCAGCTCTCCGGCGGCCAACGCCAAAGAGTCGCCTTCGCCAGGGCGCTTGCACCGGAGCCGCAGCTTCTGCTGCTTGATGAGCCCTTCGCTGCGATTGACGCGAAGATCCGCCAAGAGCTAAGGTCCTGGCTGCGGGAGTTGATCGAACGTGTTGGCATTACGTCAATCTTCGTCACGCATGATCAGGATGAGGCGATTGAGGTTGCGGATGAGATTATGATCATTAGCGAAGGCCGACTGGAGCAGAAAGGGTCACCATGGGACATCTATCGGGAGCCGCGGACACCGTTTGTCGCCTCCTTTATCGGACAATCAACCCTGGTTGATAACCCGTGTGAGCTTAGAGGCTTCGAGACGGAGGTATTGGGTTCACAAGCAAAGGCCTTAATCCGTCCGGAATATATCGAGATTGGCAGCGAGCGGGATTTTGCCTTACTGTCTGCTACTTCTGTTGGAGTCGTGAAGCATGTACATTTCCGTGGAAGCGAATGGCTGGTTGACGTTGAAGTGGGAGGAAATGTATTGACGACCTTCCGCTCGCTGGAAAAGGAGACACTTGAGATCGGGCAGGAGATTCGTGTTCTTGTGCATCGTGCCTATCTATACAATGAGGAGCGCAGCTGGATTGTGGAGAATCCGTTGAAGCGTGATCCAATGAGCGCTATGATATAAGCGAGGTGATACAATCGTTGAAGGACTCATCGTATTTGGCTTGCCAGTCCTTGCAGCGGTACTTTACGTGAACACAGTCCGATTATTAAAGAGAATACAACGTGGGGAAGTTACGACTAATAATACAGCTTGGGGCGCTATTTTAATCGCAGTTATTGTATATGGGTTTCTTGTATTAATTGGTACTTCGGGATGGGAATGAGTAAAGGATCTGGCGGAAACGCCAGGTCCTTTACTCTTTATATATAAAAGTTGATTTGAGGAAGCATCTACCACTCAAACGATTATGGTCCACTTAGATACTACTTAAAGTTTTTACATGAATCTATCGTTGTTAAGTATAAAATTCAATTGATTTGTGATATATACCTTAATTGGATTTACATGTACTATTAAAGAAAAGTTATATAAAGCACCATTATTCAACAATTAATGCCTAATTATGTAACTCAAGCTGATAATTGAATCAATTTTATGAATGTACTGGAATCGTCACGGCTTAATCTTCCTATTATTCAATCAAGGAAGTCTCTCGTTTTTTAATATAAATAGGGCCTTTGATTTATAGAATTCATGAAGTTAGTTAGAAGAAAAGAGGGGAAAGTATTGCTTTTAATCTCAAATCCTTTATTTCATAGCTACATGCACTGTCGTGAATCCCAGGTTTTAAGGCAAATAAGCAAAAAAGTTCCTATTGAACTTCTTTTTCATGATGCCTATGAACTAACCTCGCGTGTTTACCAAGAAATTATAGTGAATGGGGAGAACGGCTGGAGCTATCCTTGGAAAATTAAGATTGAGAATAAAGAGTTAGGTATAAAGTTGGTTGACCGGACCTTTGAAAACTATCAGCAGGCGAGGTCATATATCATCGAATGTCTAGAAAATGATTCTGAAATTTACATATGGGTGAAAAATAAATGGATTCCCCATATGGAATTTACGAATAGTGATCTAGAAGGTGAGCATTCCTTAACATTGACATCATATGATGAAGGAAAATTTAAAGTGGTTGATTATCCTTTTGAACAGACCTATACGGAGCACATAATTCAAAAAGGGTTTGACCATATTTCCGGAGATACGAAAATTGTGTCGCGTTTCACCTTTGAGGCTGGAGTTCATTATCAAAATGCGATTGATCCTATAAAACAGCTTTTTAAGGAAAGTATTCTCTCCATAAGGCGTGATTCTTCTTTCTATGAAAGTGTTGTAAGGGCTTACAATGAGTTGGAATTTGAAATTTGGTTGAATCGGTCTGTACAAGCTTTCGGTGTGATTTCTCTTTCAAGGTTGTTAACTTCAATGTTCTTGAAGTATACATCCTATTCAGATAGAAACGTTGAACAGATGCTAAAAATCTCAAAATCAACTGAGAATATAAAAAATTATTTGATGAAGAGCTCATTTACTCCTCATAAATTTGATATCGCTGACTTTCAACAACGATGTACAACGATCCAAGGGCTAGAGGAAGATGCCCTTAGAGAGTTGCAAAATGAACTGCTTACAGGGATAAAGAGAAAGCGGTTACAATCAGAATTACACCCCCCAACTCATTGTAAAGTCATCCATGCCACAGACACTAGTTTGTGGTTGGAGTGGGAGGATAAACAAAGAGAATACGAACAGATTTACTATGATATATGGCTAAATAACACTCTTGTAGATTCTACTTCCTCATTACAGTATACCTTAGGAAATCTAGATCCCTCAAAAAATTACTGTGTAACAGTAAAGGCGAGAAATCATATAGGGCAGATAAGTGACGGCGTTAAAGTTGAAGCAAGTACATTAGATGTAATAACAAGTGGTAACTTGGCATTGCATAAGCCAGTGAAAGCATCTTCCATAGAAAACAGTGATTTCGACTGTATTCATGTTGTGGATAATGATCCAAATACGCGGTGGAGCACTGACTATCAAGACGAACAGTGGATATATGTAGATCTTGGACTTAGCAAAACAATCACCCAAATACGGCTTCATTGGGAAGGAGCATATCCAAGCAAGTACCGAATAGAGTTCTCGGATAATTTAGAGGACTGGAATTTGATCTATGAGGAAGTATCAGGAGAGCCAGGAGTATTTATTTTAGAGGATTTGGACCTTATTGGTAGATATGTCCGTGTAACCTGTATAAGTAGAGCTACTATTTTTGGATATTCACTCTACGAACTATCCGTGTTTAATGAGTCGAAATAATCATTATTTTGAATTGTGTTTATATATCATTGGTTTGTACCAAAAAGTTTACTCCCAAAAAGTTGTTTTAATAGTGGGGTGTAGTTAATGAATTTTACAATTGGGAATGAAGGGAAGACTTGTTTTCAATATTGTGCCTCGGATTGTGTGCTCAATAAAATTAATGACCAACCTGATGAAATTTGCTTTGCTGGATTTAGTAAAAGGCATAATAAAGGCCTTCGATTTAAGGATGTTTTATATTTGGAGCGATTAGCTCAAAGTTGGGATGCTGAAATACATGACTTTGGAGTTACAGTAAATAGAGATAACGTTGTTAAAAGAGGTGAGATATTAAAGGGAATTCAACAATTAAACGATCCAAATTTGTTGAAGATCATAGACATGTGCTCATGTACAGTGGTTGTTGAATATATTGATGGTAAACTACTCAATGCTAAGAAAGAAAAGTGGTTGTTAGGTCCACTCTCTTACACTACAGATTATATTGATTTGTGCGATAAGAAAGAATTAGTATCAGTTTTCAGGAAAATAGGGAACCTTATACTTAAGCTTCATAAAAAGGGGATTTGCCATACTGATCCAACTGATCACAATGTAATGGTTTCATCCTTTTCAGGTGAACCTATACTTATCGATATAATAGGTGCTATGCCCTTTGAAGAAGAATTTCAAAAACTTGACAATATAGTTTTTCTAAATCATTTGGTAATTCCGTCAGCACATCGTAAAGGTATTCAACTACCAGAAACAATTCTAAAACAAAAATCCCCAGAAGAGATAATTGAAAGAGTTCTATTTTATTTAGATGATATTGATCTCTCTTAATAAGGAGTCTTAAATTTTATGGAGATAAAGATTGTCGAGGAAAGGATTAATTTTTTTGCCGGGAAATTATCTGAGATTAATCACAAATTTCATCAATGGAAAGATGAATTCTATTTGGATAGTAATAATATTGAAGAAATAGCCCTATTTTTTTTTATTGGGAACTCCATTAATTATAGATTTTGGTACAGCTCAGCTCGACAAAGATTTATATACGGAAAATTTACCGGTTCAGCAGCAATGTGGGCTTTCTTGAAAGATAACAAGAATCTAATTAAACCACAATACCTAGCTCTAAATAAAATAAATGAAAACCAGCCTGGGCTTTTAGATCTTCCTATGAGTTCAGAAAGAATAAACTCACTCTCTGAGGCTGGAAGGGTACTACTCAATAACTTTTCGGGTAGTGCACTGAAGATTTGTGAAAAAGCTGAATGGCATGCGCCTACAATTGTAGACATAATAACAGAACAATTTCCGATGTGGAGAGATGAGCAGCGAAACGTAAAGTTTAATAAACGTGCCCAACTATTTGTTGCCATGTTGCATGGAAGATTAGGGAAAGAATCGAAAATTAGGGATATCGATAAATTAAGCTGTCTTGCGGATTATCAACTTCCGAAAGTGTTGAGGCATATTGGTATTTTAAAGTACTCTAAAGAACTAGAGGATATGGTAGATTCGGAAACTCTAATTTCTAAAGATAGTGATTATGAGTTTAATATTAGGTTAAATACAGTTGAATCCATGAAATTATTATGCGAGGAATTGAGAAACTTCAATATAAATGTTAGTCCATTACAGTTAGATTATGCTTTATGGCTACAAGCAAAGGAAATTTCGACTCCACATCATTTAACTCCAACAACAGCATATTAAGTAGTTCAAGCGCAAAGGGGATACATATGGAACCCAAATTATCAATTGTTGTTACCTCAATAGAAAGAGATATTAATGATTTATGTAATTTTATCAAAAGTTATTTAGTTATGGATTATTCAAAAGAAACTGAATTACTCATATTATTTAAATCACTAAATGATAACAATAAGGAATTAATAGACTCAATAGTAAATGGGCATAAAAATATAAAATTATTTATTATGCCTGGATTTTCTAGATGTCAGCGGAAGGATGAAGGATTGAGGAAATCCACAGCGAAAATGGTAGCATTTGTCGACAGTGATTGTAAAATTCATCCTGACTATGTAAAAGAGATATTTAAGATCTCGAATCAGAAAGTTATTCGAGGTAAAAATATATACGTTTCAGATACTACCTGGCTTTCAAAAAACAATTCTATTTATCGAACATTATGCGATGAGCTTTTTTTTAAAGATGAAACTTTTACACCTAATTTAATCATTGATAAAAATTTCCTGCAAAATGCAGGTGGTTGGTCTCATGATAATCTTGATAGTCAAGATGATTTTATTTTAAGCCAGCGATTAAAAAAACAATATGATTTTGAAATATATCATGCGTCAAATGCAATTTTATATTGTCAAAATCAAGCCGATGCAAAATTAAAAAAAATAATAAAAACTTGGTATGGATATGGACTTGGATATGGATTTCGTTTATGGAGAGATCCAGAACACAATCTATTATACAAACTGAAAAGGTATACACCACCCATTGTATATACCAGAAATGAAAGCTTAACGTATATGTTGTTTTCTATATTCCAATGGAGTGTTGTTTTTACGGGATATATAGTCGGTATACTTAAGCATAATAAAAATAAGGTGAGGGATATGGGTCATGAATGTAGGGATTAAAACTAATATCATAACAATACATGATGAACTTGAAAAAAAATATACAGTAGTGAGGGAAGATACTCAATTTATACATTTATTTGGTCCAGTGAATTTTCCGATAAATTTAAATTCCAAAAGGTATGTTTTTAATTGGTACGTATGGAAAGTGAAAGATTATAGCATGAGCTTTCAGGAACTATTAAAAGAACTAAAAAATAACGGGGCAGATCAAAACTATAATTCTATTCTTACTTACGGAGATTTTGAAAATTCTCATAATGCTTTGGTCAGGATTCATTCATGTTGTTTAACAGGTGATGTTTTTGGCTCTACCAGGTGTGATTGTGGCCCACAATTAAATCATTCATTAGAGCATATTGTTAATAGTACTTCGGGTGCTATTGTTTATATGGATAATCATGAAGGTAGAGGGATTGGACTATATGCTAAAGCCATAGCTAATACGTTACAGGAACTTGGTTTTGACACGTATGAAGCCAATAATATCCTTGATTTTGAAGATGATGAAAGAACATATGATGAAGCAATATCCATAATAAAGTATTTTAGAGCAGAAAAGGGGATAACATTGCTTAGTAATAATCCTGATAAATTAAGATGCTTTAAGAAAAAAGGAATTATTGTAAATGACGTAATACCAATACATGGTTTTGAAAATGAGGATAACAAAAGATACTTAAATTCTAAATTGAAGCGTATTGCTAATCATATAGATTTTGATGAAGAAAAATTATCTTGAGACTTGTCAGCTTCAAGTAAAAACAGATGTGAGATATGAGACCCCTCTACTAAATTTCCCAAAAAAGATGGCAAGGAAGTGAGGAATTGATCGATTTACATCAACATACCAATTGCTCTGATGGCTTACTCTCTGTACAAGAAACCATTGAAATTTTTGTTGGTAATTCCGGAAAGACCATTGCAATTACAGATCATGATACGTTCAAATCTCAATTAGAAGCAAAGTCACTATGTGACAAATTCGGCATTGAGTATGTATTTGGTGTCGAGTTATCAACAATATATAAAAACCAGTCGGTTCATGTTCTAGGGTACTTTCCAAATTACCCATCAGATTCCATTGTTAAATATATTGAACATCAGACAATTATCAGTGCTGTCAAGAGAATTAGGTCCAATGCGTCTGACTGGCCAATAGGTCATTATCCAATTGAAGAAATAATCAGATTAATACATTCTAGTAATGGTATAGCAATACTGGCCCATCCTGTGATGTATAAACTGTTGCTCAACGATCTTATATCAATAATTGATGGATTGGAATGTATTAATCCGGCACAAGATGTCAAATTTACTGAAGAGCTCATTCAAATTTGTCGTGATAAAAACTTATACTGTACATTTGGAACTGACTTCCATGGAAATTTAGGTGGAGATAATAGTAACTATAATGCTCTTTATACAAAGTACCATTATATTATTGAGCCATTTATTTCAGAAATAAAAATAAGAGCTATATAAGGAAGGGGAGGGAGAATGTCGGACATTTTCTATCTCTTAAAACTTTTCTATCATAAAGATAAAAGGAATTTTATAGTATTTTGTACTACTAGCTTTCTAACTGCTCCGATATTATTTTCTGAATTATTTGCTACGAAACATGTAGTTGATATTATTCAGAATAATAACGACTACTCCTATCAATATATATTGAGTGCAGTGATATTACTTATGTTGTTTTTGTACATTGGTAGTACTAATAGCTCTTTGAAAGCTATTTCCTCAACAAATCTCACAATAACTAGCATTTTCGAGTTGGAAAACAGTATTTTAATGAAAACATCAAGATTGGCTCTAGCAGATATTGAAGATCCCTTAATCAAAACAAAAAGAGAGATGGCTAAACGCTTATCATTATTTGGTTTACTGGATCAGTGGACAGGATTTATAGTCAATCTTTTAACACTAATTACAATAATTGTAGTTTTATCATATTATGGTTTTTATTACTTGGTCATAATAGTTTGTTTCGTTTTGATTTTACAATTATACATTATAAAATGGGCTTCCAGGAAAGTTGAAAATATAACTCAGAATCAGACGTCTTCTGTACGCGTAATAAATTATCTTGTAGAAATACTTGTAAGTAGAAGCACAATTCAGGAGGTAAGAACTTATGGAATGCATCACTTTTTATACAATAAATTAAAGAATATATTTTTTAAAAATTTTAAACAAATGCAAAAAAAAGTAATATTATTCGAAAGTGTTAATTTATCCCAGAACATAATAAATACTTTGTTAAATGGTGTAACTATAACAGTTCTAGTAGTTGTACTAGGAGGAAGTAGCAAAAGCGCTGGATTATTCGTTATACTATTTCAAATCATTAATCAGCTATTTATATTAATTCCCTCTATAATTAAAAACTTTTCAGAATTAGCTGTTAGTCGAATGAGATATAAAGAGTACATGTCTTATATGATGCTTAAAGAACCAGAAACTTTGGACGGCAATTCTTCCATCCGCAATAATAATTCTATTCAAGTGCAAGTTAATAATTTATCTTTTCGTTACAATAGCAATTCTAGCGAGACACTTAAAAATATCAATTTAACTATTAATTCTGGCGAGAGAATTGCCTTTGTAGGAGATAATGGTTCAGGTAAGACAACTTTAGTCAAGCTAATTTTAGGATTGTATAATCCAACAAAAGGTATTGTTGAATGGGTTGATAATGGAATTGTTGTAAATAATAGAGTGGGAAATATCAGGGTTGTTTTCCAGGATTTCATTAAATTATATAGACCAATTCGTGAAAATATTGCCCTAGGGAATATTGAAAAAATTAATGAAGATTCAAATTTAAAAATTGTTTTGGAAAAAGCGGAGGCAGATCAGTTTGCTACAAACCTTGATACTCTTTTAGGTCCTCAATTTGGTGGAAATGATTTATCTGGAGGGCAATGGCAGAAACTTGCACTTGCGAGGGCTTACCTAAATGAAGGTAATTTAACCATTTTTGATGAGCCCACTGCTGCACTAGATCCATATTCTGAGCAAAAGGCATTTGAAACCTTTGTAAAGTTAGGAGATAAGAAGACATCAATTATCGTTACACACAGACTCTATATGGCAAAATTCGTGGATAGGATATATCTATTTGAAAATGGTGAAATAGTAGAATGCGGAACTCATCAAGAATTAATTGATAAAAAAGGTAAGTATGAAAAAATGTATACGCTTCAATCATCGTTATATTTATAAGAAAGGAGAAGGTTATGCTAAAGAAAAACATATATAATATTTTTCTTATAATATTCAGAATTTTCAAGAAAAATCCATTGATTTTTTCTCTGACATTTCTTTTTCCTTTAGTCAGTGGTCTTTTAACATTCTATTCATATTCAGCTCAAGTTACATTAATTAATTTAGTGGCTGTAGAATCAAGAGAATTTACATGGAATCAAGTTTTTGCAGCAGCTATTATACCAGTTTTAATTTATATATCAGTTTATGGAGTTCAGAATTTGTTTTCTAGTATAACAATGATTATAAAGAATAAACTGAATGCAAATGTAACAATGGCATTTCAGTCAGACATAATTGATGTTGCAAACAACATTGATTTCGAAAGATTTGATAATAAAGAATTTGGTGATAAGTTACAAAGGGCGAAGGGTGTTGTTGGTGAAGATTTAGATGGTATCACAAATTTCCTAGTATCTAGTGTTGGTACTATTTCATCACTTATTAGCATCATTTGGCTATCAGCGACATCAGGTTACTATTTGATAACCTTAATAATTTCAATCATGATCGTAAGTACTCTGACTATCCGGCTCATTACAGAGGTGAAAGTGAGAAGGGTTGGGAGAGAAATCACATTTGATGGGAGAATGGGGGACTATCTATCAAAAACATTAGAAGATTATAATGCCTTACGGGAAATGAAAACATATAACTCAACTAACTATTTTATTGAATTATGGGGAAATATGATGAGTAAGCAGCATAACAAAAGATATGGTGCTAGAAAATTTGAAATAAAGATAGGAACGATTGTTGCTTTTCTTCAAACCACTACAATCTTTATTGTATTAATCTTTTTATTAAATAGGCTGGATGGTAATAACACAGTTACAATTGGAACAATTTCAGTATTATTTTTAGCCTTGTTATCATGTGGAAATAAAATAATGAGCTTAACATGGCCATTAAGCAGGCTATATATAAGTAGTAGTAAATTATACGATTTAAATGAAGTTCTTGAAATTAGTCACAACTATTCTAATAAAGTCGAAATTAATAAAAACTATCAATCTTTGATTCCTATAACTTTTTCGAACGTTTCATTTAAATATTCTATATCTGAAAAATACGTATTATCAAATATTAATATGACAATAAAACCCGGGGAAAAGATAGCTATAGTAGGTGAGAATGGAGCAGGAAAGTCAACCTTAATTAAATTGATTTTAGGACAGTATAGACCAAGTTCGGGATTTATTGATTGGAATAATTGTAAGTATCCTAATGGTAAAGTATCTGTTGTATTTCAAAACTTTATAAAATTCGAATTAAGTTTAAGAGAAAATATTATTTTAGGAAATGTAAATGAAAATATAGACGATGAAAGAGTAATGGAGATTTTAGAAAAGTGCGAATTAATGGATTTATTTCATGAATTAGGTGGATTGGATGTTGAATTAGGACAAATATACGAGGGGGGTAGACAATTATCAGGAGGCCAATGGCAAAAATTGGCAATCGCAAGAGCGCTATATAACGATGCTGATCTGATAATTTTTGACGAACCAACTTCTGCTATTGATCCAATTTCTGAAATGAAAATTTATCAAAAATTAATAGACATTTGCCAAGATAAAACAGCTATTTTCATTTCTCATAGATTAGGTTGGGCTAAAAGTGTTGACCGTATATATGTATTAGAAAGCGGTATCATAGCAGAAGAAGGGAACCACGAACAATTAATTGCTAATAATGGATTATATTCTGATATGTTTAATCTTCAATCTTCCTGGTATAAATAATCAAATTGAAAGTGAGGGACATATGATTAAAATTTTACCAATTAATAGGAACATACCATATGGAGGTATGTGTCGGGATATGAATAGATTAATAGCGATAATGGCCAATTCAAGTGCAATGCCATGGTATATAAACAATTTTATTCCTCAGGTTATGTACGATAATTTTAATATTCATTGTTACGATACGGATAATACATATGAAGTATTTAGCATTTATGATGAAGCAGCAGAGTTAAATAATTTTAAGTTTGATGACAATGTACAAACAATTGTAAATTTACTGAACAACAATGAATACGTCTTAGTGCATTGGGATAGATTTTATGTGAAACAAACAACAGATTATTTATGTAATCATGAGTATCATGAAGCACTAATTTATGGATATGATTCAGACAAAAGGGTTTTTTATTTTCATGATAGTTTAATTAATAATAAAGATTATGATATCGATGAAATTAGTTACGATGACATATGTCTATCACTTAAAGATAGCATCATTCGGACTCAAGAACTTGAGGCGACTCATTGGCAATTTGCCTTCGGACATCCCTTTTCATCTTTTTCAATTCGAAGTAATTTACCTGAAATCAATTTACGAAAAATTTATCACGATTTTTATACACAACTAAGAGGTTCTGAAATTGAATTTAACTATGAGGGGGGGGAGAAAAGAAAATATTATAATGGAATGATGATTTTTAATGGACTTGAGTTATTATTAGAGACTCTTGAGAAGAACATAACACTAACAGATTTTACTCAAGGTATTTGGAGTATAAAACTAATGTCTCAGCATGTTAAAAGTCATACAATTCGCTTCAAATATTTAATCGATAATGGTTATTTTTCAAATGATCAAGAAATATTCAATCAAATTGATAGAGTTAGTAGTAAATTATTAATTCTATTTTCATTAATAAGCAAATACACAATGACACATATTAGTCGTGATTTAATTAGATGTCGAGAACAGCTACTTGTAATAAAAGAAGAATATTTTAATTTACTCAGTAGAGCAACTAACTTAATAGAAACAACAATGAAAAAATAAATTGTAAATTAGAGGGGAAGATGAAGAATGGTAATGTCACCTTATCAAATTTTTATTTTAGAATGCATTAATTTCAATACTTATAACGAAGAGTCTCTTAGAAATGCAATTGATGAAATTTCAGATTGGGACTATTTAGCAAGAATTGTTAAACATAATCGACTCGAAGGAATAGTTTACAGTGTACTAATGGAAACGCAGTTGCTATCTAAAATTAACACTGATTTTCGTGATATGTTGTCGGAAGTATTTGAAATAAACAAATTAAAAAACGATGATTTGAATCTAATACTTAAAGATATTGGAGCAGCGATTAATAATAGTTCATATAAATATGCTTTTTTAAAAGGTTCATATTTAATACCTAAAATATATAAAAAAGGACAGCGTGTCTCTAATGATATAGATATATTAATATCCCAAAGTGGTATAGATCAAATTGATGTTGATTTGAAACAAGCAAATTTTGTTCAAAAGGTTTATAGAGATGGAATTGGATTTGTAGAGCCAACAAGAAGAGAAAAGATTTTCGCTAGAATGAATTATGGTGAGTTAGTTCCTTACTTTAGAGATTATCCTTTAAAGGGAATAAGTACAGTTATAGTTGATATTAATATTTCACTCGATTTTCAAGCGAAATATAATACAAATCTAGTAGATGATATGTTAGAAAACTCAATATTATTTGAAGTTGATAATGACTTAAAACTGTCTACTTTAGGCAGAGAAGATTTCTTGATTCATTTATGTGCACATTTATTTAAAGAAGCCACGATTTATGATTGGGTTAAAGAAAATAGGGATACTCAATTATATAAATATTGTGATATTTATGCAGTTTTACAAACTGTTGATTCGACTTTTTTTGAAAATTTACAAAAAAAGATATTTGAATATGGATTAGAGAAAGAATGTTATTTCACATTTGTAAATTCTAGGAAACTATTTCCTTATATTTGTGACATTAGCGAACTAAATAATTTAATTGAAAATATTAGACCTGATAATCTAACTTACCTGAATGAAATCTACTGGCCGCTTGAGCGAAAGGTCTACACACATAATACTGAATTTATCGATTGGATTTTTTATGAGGATAAATTAAGTGTATTAAAGGAGATCAGCAATGTCAGAAGTTGAGAATATAACAAGAGATGATTTAGATAATTTACAGTCGTTTTCGTGCGTTGAAAGTTATATACTAGCGTATCTTAAAAAAGAAAAAATTAATATAACATTGCTTTATTATTTGAGCTATATTCCATATAAAGAATTATACAATGATTTTTTATTCAAAGAGGTTGAGTATGCTTATTTAAAAAAAATTCCTCGAATTCAAGATGTAGCGAAGGAACATAATCTCATTGAAGTTGAATGGAATGATAACATAAATTTAACAGAAATATTCGAGAACAAAGAATGGGATTTTCTGTTGGGTATAAATTCAGATTACTTTTATGCTAAATATAATTTTTATCCATGGAGAAAAGACCATTACGTTTTAATCAGACAAAAAAACCAGAATACCTACTACTATTTAAATGATAATCCAAGGGATGAATCTTATATCACTACGTCTGAATTGCATCAGATTTTTAATGGGGAGACAATCAAATATAGAATAACTGGTGATACCTTCTCTTTAGAGGAAAATAAAATATTGAAACAATTTTATACGAACTTAACATTTGAGGAGAAATCTAACCTTATTGATACAATTGATACGATTTTGGAGGATGAACATACTATTAAAATTAGAGATTTTCTTGGTGTTCTGCGAATAAGTCGCATTAGAATTGAACGATTTATTAGTAATTTTATTGACAGTAATTTCATGGAATCATATATAACTGAAATCAAAAAATTATATACGACGTGCGAATACCAACGCCTAAGAAAAAAGCTAGATTTGAACTATATAAAAGAAAAAATTGATGAACTCTATATTATGGATATTAATATTATGAGAAAAGTTAAAGAAAATTTAGGGGGACTTATATCATGAATGAAGCAATTTTTCAGAGAACATTAGAAGTTATTAAAAGGATGTCGGTTGTTACTAATGATTTAAGCGAGACAGAAACATTATCATCAGTAGGTATCGACTCGTTGAAAATGGTTGAATTAATTATTGCCATTGAGGAGGAGTTTGGAATAGAGTTTAATGATTCTACTCTAGATCCTTCAAAATTAATTACAATAGAAGATCTTCTCGAATTGATCCATTCTACCTTGAGCAAAGCTTAGTCATTTAATTATTCCGGAAAATAATTATGAAGGATAGAACAAATACAATGTGGACATTTATATGTAACTATTTGAAAGTTAATTCAAGTTCGATGATCTCTGATAGCGTTGTCTCAAAAAGTTATAAAGATGTTTATGAGATAGTTGATAATATGGGTAAGAAACTTAAAGAGACAATTCCTACAAGATCAAAATGCGCAATATTATGTGATCGGGAATTTAACACTATGTTGGCGGTTCTGTCTTGTTGGAGAGCGGGCTGTGTCCCAATTATACTTTCAAAAAATTATGGTATTAATCATAGCAAAAAAATTATTGCCAAGTCTTGCCCAGATATATTTATTACAGACAACGATATTATTTGTGATGAATTAATTCCAGCCTCGGACTTTCCGATTTTCTCTATTACTCGTGGAGAGATGACTGGAGTAACATGTCATATCAAGGTTGAAGTGTCACTTATAGATATAGCATTGATTATGTTTACTTCGGGTACTACAGGTTATCCCAAGGGAACTATGATTACAGAAAAGGGATTGATTGCAAATGTTAATGATATTTCCGGATATTTCAATATTAATTCCAAAGATAAAATATTGATTGCAAGACCCTTATATCATAGTGGAGTATTCACTGGTGAACTACTTGTATCGTTGCTAAAAGGGGTGAATATACACTTTCTGGATCAGAAATATAATCCGTTGTTAATAATTAAAGAACTTGAGAATCAGGAAATAACTGTATTTGGTGGTACCCCCACATTACTTCATCATTTAGTTCTTTTTATTAAGAGAATGTCAAAAAGGCTGCAAATAAGGGTGATTTCCATAAGTGGTGAGTGTTTATCCGGTGAGGTAGCAAAGGGAATTAGAAGTGTTTTTCAAAGTACTATAATTTATCATGTTTATGGTTTAACTGAAGCAGCTCCAAGAGTGAGCTTTTTATCTCCAGATTTATTTGATAAATACCCGGAATCTGTAGGGCTACCATTATCATCTGTTGAAGTAAGAATAGTTGATAATAGTGGGAATACATTAGGCCCAAATATTGATGGGAATTTATTGGTAAAAGGCCCTAATGTTATGAAAGGTTATTATGAAGATTCAAGCGATGACTCTATTAGAGATGGCTGGTTATGGACCAAAGATATTGCTTGCAGAAATAATGACGGATTAATTTTTATAAAATCTAGAGCAGATGAGATGATAATTAAAGGGGGAATGAATATATACCCTAGGGAAATTGAACAAGTATTATTAAAAAATTGGGAGATCAGAGACATTATTGCTTATGGGATTAGAAAAAAGGAAGGGATGCGTATTGGAATTAACGTTGTTCTATCAGAAAATGTGCAGTTGGATCAACGCGAAATAATGTCGATATGTTCAAATACATTACCCTTACACCTCTTACCAGATGAAATAAATGTTGTTGAGCACATTGAAAAAAATGCTTCAGGAAAAACTGTCAGACCTAAATATATCAATAAATAATGAAAGGATCTTGGTGATAAAATGACTAAGTACGAGACAGAGTTAAGAGAAATGATAGTTGCTCTAGTTCCACTAACTGTACCAATTCATGAAGTAGATATTGATACTGATTTCCGAATGCTTGGTATGGATTCATTAGCTTTTATAAATTTAGTAACAAAAATTGAGGATAAATTTGAAATTATTTTTCCTGACGAAAAGTTAATTATGGAAGAAGCCTCAACAATTCAAAAGTTAAGTGCAATTATTATCGAATGCAAAATGGAGTAGTTGTTATATATTATAAGAACCATATTTGAATCTAAGTAAATCCCTTTTGGCAGGAGAAAATATAAATAGAAATAAGATTATAGTTAAGGTGCCGAATATAACGCTATACTAGGAGCCCGAAAAACAATTTTAAATCATTCTCCAATCCTTTCAATCTGTCTATATCATCAAAGCAAACATTTATGGGGAATTCCCGAATATATACATACTTTGAACCTCTCATACAAATTATTTATTGGACCTCATTCAAAACAACCATATGAGACTATCATGGACGCTACGGTATAAATTTGAGATGAATTGATTTTTCTCTAGAGCATTTTTTGGGAGATAACGAAAATATTGGTGGAAAATACGAATTATTGGAGGCGAGTTCTTGAATATAGCTCTTGCTTTACCTGATATGGCTTATAATTCATATCTTCATGGAATGATATGGGGAGAAGAAATTGATGCGCTAGGATTAAAAGCTGCTTTTGAAAAACGACCTGACACATTTGTCGAAATTGTCACTCCAAACATATTGAAGTATTTAGAGGATTCTTTGAATAAAGTGAAGTTCGACATTGTCATCCACTTTGATTATCCTACCTTTAAAGTAAAAGACGCCATCAATGTACTTTTTTTTCAGCAATATTATAGTGATGAAATTATTGATCAGGCTCAACCAAGCTTCTCCTCATTTGATTTAGTTATTACTAATAGCAAAACAACTTCGGAGAGATTTAATAATGTATATTATTTTCCTCTTGCTGTAGATGAAGAGAAGTTCACTCCTGGTACCCCAAACGAACGTTATATATGTGATGTTGTTTTTATTGGAAATACGAGAATGAGAAGTCTTGAGCAATATGATAAGTATCTATTACCGGCTAAAGACAATAATCTACATATATATGGGACTGGCTGGAATGATCAAATGTTTTCTGCCTATCATCCATATTACAAAGGCAGCGCAACATTTGATGAAATGATCGAGATATATCGTTCAGCAAGAATTGTTATCAGTATTCACAATGAAAAGTATATAAATAAGTTTGGATTAGTGACTAATCGAATATTTCATACAATATCAACTGGTGTCGTATTAATTTCGGATATTCACCCTGTAATGATGGAAATGTTTCCAGAGGGATGTGGTGTCTTGTACACAGAAGGAAATAAAAATACTAAAGATATCATATCAAAGTTGTTGAAAAATCCCGAAAAACAAAAAGAAATAATAAATAAGGGAAGAGAAGTATTGTATACACAACATACCTGGAGTAAAAGAGTGGAATATTTAATGTCGCTATTACCCTCTGGTAATAATATTACTTCGAGCGTGGAGGTGAAAATTGGATATTATGGACATTAAGGACATAACTGAATATACATTGCTATTAGTGAAACCAGATGGGAATGAAAAAGAATTAATTAATATAATTCTATCATATTTAAAAGAGCATGGAGGGCTTACTGAAGTCCATCGGAATACTTTTAAATTAAGCTTAAGTCAAGTTTCAGATACTTTTATTCATATATATAATGATCGAAAATATAGATCTTATATGACTAGAGGACCATTAACCGCTGTATTATTACAAGGAGAAAATGCTGTAGAAAAATTAAGAATTCTTAAAAAAAATATTAGAAAAATGTATGCCATTGATGTCATGGAAAATATTATCCATTCTTCAGAAGTTGGTAATGAATTCGACCTACAGTTTAGGATGTTTTTTCCCGATCTCGACATTAATAAATACAATTTGTATGCAGATTTGTACGCGAAAAATGTTTTCCCATTAAATTTTGATGGTTTTAGTGCTAAGATGGAACATCTACAAAATGGAACAACAGTAAAGGCTCTTGCACATATTTTTAGCAATGATGTTTTTATGAATTACTTAGATAATATTATAATTTTTGATCAGAAAAAAGGCTTTTCAAAATTTACACTTATCGGATTAGAGTATAACACTAAAGTTCAAGATCAAAACATTAAAATTTTAGGCTATTATAAGATTTGTTCACTATTAGAATTATCAAAAGATCACTATAGATTTTTCTATAATGATATTAATGATCTTATTCATCTTATTCATGGTAGTGGTGGTATCGCATTTCTTAGCCACAGTACTAACATAAATAATTTACAGGAAGAATCTTTCGAAATATTAGCTGAATCAGGTATTAAAGGAGGTATAGTATATCACCCTCAATATACTTTGGAGCAGACAGAATTTCTAAGAGAGAATATTTTCAAGAATAATTTGATTACGACTGGTGGTAGTGGTGGGATAACTCAAACTGGACGATATAGTGTTTCTTATGAGATATTTAATCAACTGTTAAAGCTACTACCTGGAGCAGACAAAGAATATAAAAATTCACATGAAGAATATAACAACATAGGGATGGTTTAGTACTGGAGTTACAAGTTTTGTATAGCCGAAAATCACCTGATAATTATTGATTAATTTCCGATTGAAAGTTTCATTTTAAAACCTTTAGTTGGTGGGCCTGGTAAAATTAAAAAAATCCGAATTAATCGATAATATATGCGAATTAAGGATGTGCAAACCCATGAAACTTGTCCTATTATCAGGAGGTTCAGGTAAACGTTTATGGCCACTTTCAAATGACGCGCGTTCTAAACAATTTCTAAAAGTCCTGCAATGTAAGCATTCTGATGAATTTGAGTCCATGGTGCAAAGAGTATGGGGGCAGTTAGATGCAGTGGGACTAGCAGATTTTTCATTTGTTGCAACGAGTAAGTTTCAAATTGATATCATTTATAGTCAACTAGGTCATGACATTCCAGTTATTGTGGAGCCAATGCGAAGAGATACTTTTCCAGCTATCGCTTTGGCCGCAACTTATTTGTATTCTGTTGCTGATATTCCCCTTAATGAAGTTATTTGTATCTTACCAGTCGATTCGTATGTAGAGGATAACTTTTTTGAACGGCTCAAAGATTTGGAAAAGGTTATACTTGAGTCTGAAGCTGAGCTGGTATTAGTCGGCGTCCAGCCAACCTTTCCTTCAGAAAAGTATGGTTATATTATTCCTGAATTCGTTGAATCCTCACTAGACAGCATGTATAGGCAAGTAAAATGTTTTAAAGAAAAACCAACTCAAGATCAAGCTGAAATATTAATTGAACAGGATGCTCTTTGGAATTGCGGAGTATTCGCTTTTAAACTCGATTTTCTGATTTCAATGCTAGAGATGAAGGGTTATCCGGTTCATTTCGAAGAATTATTGATGCAATATGACAAGTTGCCGAATATTAGCTTTGATTTTGAAGTTGTTGAGAAGTCCAATAAAATTGTAGTAGTTCCTTACATCGGGGAGTGGAAGGAACTGGGTACATGGGATTCACTTACTGAGGAAATGAACGCTTATGCTATTGGTAAAGGGATCATAAGCGAAGACTCTACTAATACTCACCTTATAAACGAATTAGACATTCCGGTTACTATTGTTGGGTTGTCAAATGTTGTTGTAGCTGCTAGCCCTGATGGTATATTAG
This sequence comes from Paenibacillus motobuensis, assembly GCF_039521865.1. Classification (NCBI taxonomy): domain Bacteria; kingdom Bacillati; phylum Bacillota; class Bacilli; order Caryophanales; family Paenibacillaceae; genus Paenibacillus; species Paenibacillus motobuensis. Next base: position 293,252 of record NZ_BAAACX010000007.1, read on the forward strand.
TTGCAGACAAAACGGAGAGTCCTAGAATCAAAGAGCTATTGAAAGATGTTGAACAAAGGCAAATGTATGAAGAACGGAGTTGGGGATGGAGCCGCGTGGTAGATTATAAAAAATTCAAGGAATATGAAGTGTTAACTAGGCGGATTTGCATTCTTGCTGGAAGGTATCTAAATTGTCAGATTCATCAGAAACTTAGTGAGATATGGATAGTTGTTTCTGGTATGGGTGAGGTTACATCGAATGGGAATGTTAGTCGAGTTGAACCCGGAGATGTTCTCCAAATATCAGCGGATACTAAACACTATATTAAAGCAATAACCGATATTGAGTTTATTAAAGTACAAAAAGGTGCAGAAATGACTGATGAGGATAGTACACTAATACCTGCGAAGAAATTGAAAGATATCGTTATATAGATAACATATACGTAGACAATAAAAGGAAAATAGAGCCACGGTTTGAACTCTCTTGTTAGTCTTCAGATGAGAAGAATTTTGTTTACGAAGTTCCAAAAAAAAGTTATCGCATTTTACATTGACAACTCTTTATATTAGTCAGGACCATATAGAGGCGTAAGTAAAGGTCATGGCTCGTAAGTATGTGAAATCGATATGTCAAATCGATATGTGGAAGACTCGATAAGAGAAATACGTTCGAAACAAGAGCAGTATAAAGGGCCTGCCAGAGCCGCAGGCCCTTTATGCATTCATCGATAATGAAATTTTATATCACTAGAAGAAACCTTTGGGTCACAGGCTCCCATCCTTGAGTTGAATAGCCTCCCTTGAGCCTTTTTACTTTATGTGCACTAATGATTTATGTATTAAACTTTTGAATGGGCGCATGAACAAATAATAGGAGTTACCGAATCAGACCATCGTCTTGTCGATTGTTCCGGTTAAATGGTTATGGTGGTACAAACGAGATTCAGGTTAGGATTGAACTTCAAAAATTAATTAAAGGGGTTTTCAAAAATCGTTGTTTCTGATAAAACGAGAGATATAAGAGAAGGAGCATAAACTTGCAAAATGAAGAGATGTCAAACCAGTTTACGAAATGTTCGACGGGTCATTTCGCGCTTAGTCGTTTAGAGGACGCAACTGAATCAGTGAGAGATTTTTAATAGATGTAAGCAAATGGCTAAATTCTTGAGAGGAGAACATCGTAGATGGATCAACTAGTGTTCCTTGGTACAGGTGATGCGATGGGGGTGCCAAGACTATACTGCGATTGTGAGGTATGCACTGAAGCGAGGAATGGCGGTGAGAACCGGAGATACCGTTCTGCGGTGGTCGTAGGATGCGGGCAAGGAGAGCAATTTATGATCGATTGCGGTCCGGATTTCCGGGCCGGCATGGAGCGGCGCGGCCAAAGATTTATAAAGCGAATACTGATTACGCACGCTCACTTCGACCATATCGGAGGATTGCCGGAATGGGCCGATGCCTGCCGCTGGCTGGAGAGAAGAGGGCAAATGTACGCTCCCCGTGAAGTTGTGGACATCATTCTCCGCCAATATCCTTGGCTGGAACGGAATCTCGACATACATTTCTTAGATGAAGGAATCGTAATAGACGGATGGAAGATATATAGGTGGAAGGTAAATCACGGCAAGAACGGTTATTCCTATGCCTATCGGTTCGATAAGCCCGGATATGCTTGGGCTTATTGTTCGGATTCCATCGATCTTCCACCGGAGCAGAGAACGCCGCTCCAAGGGCTTGATCTATTGATCCTTGGAGTAAGCTTCTACAAAGAACTGGCCGAATTCTCTACGCGTTCTGTCTATGATGTAACAGAAGCACTTGATCTACTGCAAGAAATCAAACCGAAGCGTACGATCTTTACTCATATGTCTCATGATATCGATCAGCGCAATGATTATTCTCTGCCTAAGGGCGTGTCCTTTGCCAGGACAGGAATGAGAGTACCGCTAGGGCAGGATTAACCGGGAAAGAGAAAAGAGCCTCAAATCCACGAAGAAGTGGAACTGAGGCTCTTTTAGCTAGCAACTAACCTTCGGGTCTGGTCAAAGGATCCTTAGCATTACTCCGGTTGTAGTACGAACTTGTCGATGGCTGCTTTAACTCCATCTTCATTATTGCTAAGCGTTACATAATCAGCGAGCTTCTTCAGGGCTGGAATCGCGTTGCCCATCGCTACACCAAGACCGGCGGCCTCCAGCATTTCATGGTCATTCCAGGAATCACCAATCGCAATCGTCTGCGACATATCGCAGCCAAAATGAGCAGCCAAGAACTTCAGGGCATGGCCTTTCGTACCTTCGCGATGCATAATTTCAAGGAAATTCGGCTTCGATTTTGTAATATGCACATCCTCGCCAAGCAGCTCACGAAGCTGAGGAGCGATTTCATCTAAATAGTCGGGATCATCAATGATGAGCAGCTTCGGTGTTGGGTGAGCAGCCAATTTGGCGACATCAGGTTCAATATAATACTCCGTCCGGTTCAGCGTAGTGTAGTCGATCAGCTTCTGATTCTCTTCCCGGGCGAAGAGCTTATCGTTAATATAGGTCTGCAAGTGCAAATGATGCAGCATGCAGTAATCGAACACCTTGCGGACCGCTTCCATAGGCACATAGCGTTCATACAGCACTTTCTCATCGAGAAGGTTTTTAACTAGGGATCCCTGATAGGTTATGATCGGTACATTCATTCCTATCTGGCGGGCAATCGCCTGTGCCGAGGCGTAGGCACGTCCGGTGGCCAGCGTAACGATGACCCCCTTGGCGATCGCTTGCTCCAGCGCCTGCTGTGTGGCCGGGGTGACTTCCTTGCTGTCGTTGATTAGAGTATCGTCGATGTCGATGGCAATCAGCTTGTACATGGTCCCTCTCCTTTGATGGTTTCTTTATCTATCGATAGCTTGCCTACCTCTATTGTACCTTTCAGACTATATAATTCAATTCCAATCCAAGAAAAAAGAAATATGTAGGCTGTCCTGGACCCTAGTTCGTCAGGGCGAGGACAGTCTTGTTTCTATGTCAGAGCGAAGTTGACGGCGGCGTCAACAATCCTTGTGGCAAAGGGAGGAATCCACAGTTTTGGAACGTTGCTACATCCGTTAATTATTCACCACCACCAGGGGAAATCTCACGGATTTTGCAGAATGGAATCTTTACGCGGAGATGCACTTCGTCGCTGCAAACGCGGAGTACAAGACAACTGCTGGACATAAACAAAATAACGCCCTCGAGCTCGCGGTCATCTCCTAATACGATAAGAGCTTCTTGATTCAAGAGCCGCTGCGCCCTGTCGTGCAGCGATTCTTGTGTTTTGCAGCCCATATAATAGCTCACCTCTTTTAGTTAAGATAATGCATCATATGAGAGTCTATTGAATCTTGATAGGGCCAATAGATAGCTATAAAGGAAATGTAGATAAGCCACGGTTCGGCAAATTGGATGGAGAAAGCTTAAGGTTTGAGAGTTAAATGCAGAGGAGCATGGGTGTAGATTTTAGTTGATGAGTTGCATTGATGCGTGTTGAAAATAAAAGCCCGGACAAGAAAGCTTGAAGAAAGCTCATCGTGTCCGGGCAGATGCATACATATTAATATATTTTCCAGGTACTATTCTTCCAGGAACACCAGGCCGATAAATTCATCCTTGTCGATGTTGCCGAAATAATATTTTACATCGATATCTGCAAGTGCTTCACGGACCGCGCCTTCTTCATAGCGGAGGCCTCTAAGCTTGTCCTCAATATCTACGACATCTCCGACGCCGAAGAAGTCGCCGTAGATTTTAATGTTGCGAATATGGCCCTCTTCGATGTCCATACGCAGGTCAATAATTCCTGCAGGGAACTTCTTGGCATGCTTTACATTGCTGGCTGGGGACAGACCGTAGTTCCAGTCCCAATTCTTATAGCGCTGCTGTGAGATTTCATTGATTTTTGCCCAATCGGCTTCAGTCAATTTGTATTGTGGCACTTGATCTGCTTCCATTCCGAAAATATGACGCAGCAATTCCGCACGGAATTCCTCAATCGTCATTTTGTGTTCCATAAAGTCGCTAATATTGGCAACACGGCTGCGCACCGATTTGGTACTCTTGGATTTGAATTTCTCCGGATTGGCCTTCAAGGAGGCTTGGACATTATCCAGATTGGAGTTGAACATCAGTGTGCCGTGGCTGAACATGCGTCCGCGTGTGGAGAATTGGGCATTGCCAGATATTTTCTGCTCACCGACCTGAAGATCGTTGCGTCCCGACAGTTCGGCATTAACGCCCATTGATTTCAGAGCTTCAACAACCGGCTGTGTGAATTTGCGGAAATTGTGGAATGAATCACCATCATCCTTCGTAATGAAGCTGAAGTTAAGGTTGCCGAGATCATGATAGACTGCACCGCCTCCCGATAGACGGCGAACGACTTGAACTCCGTTCTCTTTGCAGTATTCCTGATTGATCTCTTCGATCGTATTCTGATGCTTGCCGATGATGATTGATGGGGCATTGATATAGAACAACAAATAACTGTCGTCTTCAAGTGGAAGATGCCTTAATGTATATTCTTCAATAGCGAGGTTAATCGATGGATCGTTAATTCCTTGATTATCAATAAACAGCATATGCTTCAGCCTCCATTGCCTATGAGATGTATTCTTTGTATATTCACTTCTATTGTAAACCAATTACAAGTCAAACCAAAGTATCGTCGTCATTTATTCATGAAAAATGCATGTAATCCTTCGTCGACCCGTTGGCTGAAGGAGTTACGACATCCTGCCGTATGTCAAACGTGATAAAGCGTGTTGTGTCTAGAAGTGAATAAGTGTGAAAACAGCAGCAATTATTTTAGGGCTGACGATTGACGAGAGTCAGAGCATATCTTCATAATGGTATAATCATACCTGAGAGCAGTTCAAACCTGTTGAACCTTTCTGAAAGAGAGGAAGAGAGTAGCAATATGTTGCTGGAAGTGTACGGACATGGCGGAGATTTACAGACCGCCGCAGAACGTTATGGAATTGCCCCGGAGCAGATGATGGATTTGAGCGCCAATATTAATCCGCTTGGTCCGCCGCCCGGCTTACTGGATAAATTGCAGGAGGTTCTACCGGAAATTGTAAAGTACCCGGATCCCGGCCATCGTCGCTTGGTATCCTTGTTAAGCCGGCGTTATGCCGTGGAACCGGGCTGTCTTGTGATCGGTAATGGCGCTGCGGAGAATATGGCACTAGCTCTGTTAGCTCTATCTCCAACGAAGGTGGGCATCATTGAGCCATGCTTCTCAGAGTATCGGACACTGGCTGAACAGTTCGGCGCACAGGTCAGCTCAGTGTTCGGGTCAGCGAAGAGAGCCTTTCGGGCGGAGCCACAGGACGTTGAACGCTTGATTATCGAGACGGATCTTGTATTTCTGGGACAACCCAACAATCCGAACGGAGTGCAGTATCCGCTTGATGAACTACGCAGATTTGCGGAGATTGCCGAGCGGAGCGGTACTTATTTGATTGTCGACGAAGCTTTTGTCGACTTCATACCCGAACAGCAGAGACAGTCGCTACTCCCAGAGCTGACAAAGTATGGCCAACTTGTACTCATCCGTTCGATGACGAAATTTTATGCGATTCCTGGGCTAAGACTCGGCTTTGCGATCGCTTCACCGGAGCTTGCAGCTAGGATGCGTGGTAAGCAGGTAACCTGGAGCGTCAATTCGCTGGCTCTGGCCGCCGGAGAGGTGTGTCTGCAGGCGGACGAGGCCTATGAGCAGGCGACCATCGCCATCATTATGGAGCAACGTGAGCTGCTGCATGCTGCCTTGCAAGAGCTTGGCTGTGAAACGTGGCCAGGAGAGGCGAACTTCATGCTTGTCCGTCTACCTGAAGGCTGGACAGCAGCTGAGGTTCAAACTGATCTTGGAAAGCGCGGAGTGCTGGTTCGTAGCTGTGCGATGTACGCAGGACTTGGTGAGCGCGATATCCGGATAGCCGTCAAAGGAGAACATGAGAGCCGGAGACTGCTCACGGAATTGAGCGCTGTGCTGGGAGGCAAGACAAGATGACATTGCCATTTATAGATGGAGCCGAGCAGGGGCTCTATGAATCGAAGGCTTGGCCGGGGCTGAAGCTGCTGCGGAAGGAGCGCCATTTGTTGCTTACACCTCCGACTTCGCTCCATGGAGTCAGCAGTGCTGTCTACGGAGGCGGTATGCGCAAGCTTCGCCAAGTCGTCAATATATATGTGGACAAGCATTATCGCTGTGATGAGCCGGAGAATGATATTCGGCAATTGCTGCAGGAGTGGGATATACCGGAGCAGGAAACCGCTGGGTTGCTGACGGCGGTGAGGCTGCGTTACGCGGCGGTTGCCGAGGAGCGCACCAATGATTACGCTGTGTTCTGCTGCGCAACGGCGGGGGCTTCGAACTCCGCACGGGCGGGAGTTCAGCGAACGACGTTCCCGGCGCTTTGGACGCCGGGGACGATCAACATCCTGCTGGCGGTAGACGGCAGGATGACGGATGCAGCGCTGGTGAACGCCGTCATCACGGCGACGGAGGCCAAGACCGCAGCGCTGCAGGACCTCGGCGTGCTTGACGCCGAGAATGGACTTGCGGCCACCGGCACCACGACGGACGCGGTCGTGATCGGCGCCAGTCAGCGGGCCGTTTGGCCGCTGCAGCATGCCTATGCCGGGACCGCGACCGACCTGGGCGGCACGGTAAGCCGCCTGGTGTACGCCGCCGTGAGCGAATCGCTGCGCGCCGCAGCGGGTGAGCGCCGATGATGGCGGCGTGGTGGGTGCTGCCGGCGGCGTATGCCCTCGACCGGCTGCTCGGCGATCCAAGATGGCTTCCCCACCCGGTCATCGGGATGGGGAAGGCGATCGCCGCAGTCGAGGCGCTGCTGCGCCGCCGGTGTAGGCCCCGCCACTACCGGGCGGCGGGGCTGCTGCTGCCGCTGACCGTTGTTGGCGGCAGCTTCGCTCTCACCTGGGCCGTGCTGTATTTGCTGGCCCAGGTGAGCCCGTGGCTGTCCGCAGCCGCGGAGGCGATCGTCATCTGGACGACGATCGCTTCCAAGGGCTTGCGGGACGCCGGGATGGAGGTGTGCGCCCAGCTGCGCAAGGGCGACCTCCCGGCAGCCAGACGATCGCTTGGCATGATCGTCGGCCGCGACACGGGCCACCTCGACGAGCCAGGGATCGCCCGCGGCGCCGTCGAGACGGTCGCCGAGAACATCGTCGATGCGATCGTGTCGCCACTGTTCTTCGCCCTGCTCGGCGGCGCTCCGCTGGCGATCGCATACCGGGCCGTGAATACGCTGGATTCGATGGTCGGCTACAAGAACGACAAATATATCGACCTGGGTTGGGCCTCGGCCCGGCTGGACGATGTCGCGAATTATATTCCGGCGCGTATAACAGCCTTGCTGCTGTTCCTTGGGGCTTGGATGATGAGGCTTGATGTGAAGGGAGCTGTACGCGCTGTACGGTGCGATGCTCCGAAGCATCCCAGTCCAAACAGCGGCTACCCGGAAGCTTCGGTTGCCGGGGCGCTCGGCATTCAGCTTGGCGGAGAGAATTCATATCATGGAGTTGTATCGTTCCGTGCTCATATGGGAGAGAAGACCCGTGAGCTTAATGGGGAAGATATTCCACGTGCGGTCGGCTTGATGTTTTTCGCAGCGAATGCGGCAGTCCTGCTAGGAACGTTGATTACGGTCTGGGTGAATGGCGGATGGCATTGGATCTGAGCAAGAAATACGACGTGAAGCTTATTAATAGATAGGTGCAGGTACGGGGTGACCGGAAGTTATTCCTGCCGTCTTGTATCACTAACTTGTGAATGGTTAAGAAATAAATAATATAATCACTTATATGATGAAAGGTGGAGAATCAATGGGATATGAATTTGTGATCGAGCCGCTAAGCTATATCGCCTTCGAGGACGAGACGGCGCAGCTGGAGCAATGCAAGGAATGGGGGCTAGTATCCGGCAAAGCCACGAAGACAAAGGCATTCTATTACAAGGGATACGGCAAGAATCTTCCCTGCAGTATCGTTGGAATGGTGGATAAAATTACCGCAGTTATTGAATTGGAAAATAAGCAATTGCACTGCATTCATCCTTCTTACTTGAAGGAGATGCAGGCGGCGGGCTATGGACAGAAGTCGGTTGCGGATGAGGCGGGCGCTGCTGATCCTCAAAATGCAGTGCTGGAGACTGAAGAGCCATTAACTTCTCCTGAACTGGAAAATAACGAACTACAGGTGGAGGAGACCTCGGAGAGTGCTGAAGCGGTAATGACTGCAGCAGCTCAGAATACGGAGGCAGTAAAGGATGAATCTGCTGTCAAGTCTCCTGAGGCGGTCGAACCGCCTATCGTTGATATCTCGGACCCCGATGATGCGCCTAAGGAAAAAGTAAAGAAAGCGAAGAAGTCGAAGATTGAACTTCCTGAAGGTAAAGTGAAAATGACGGCTACAGTCCAGGATTTCACGACAGTGCCGAATCATTTTGCCGATCGGGACGATGAAGTAATTATCTATGAGGCGGTTGCGATTCTGGATCCGGAGACCGAAATCGGAGAAGCCTGGTCGAGTCACAGCGCGACACTTAAAAAGCTTGAGCTCGCCATTGGGGATACGATTACTTTTGAGGCCAAAATAGTTGCCAAGAAGCTGACGAAGCACCCGGTAGCTTATAAAATCAACAACCCAGCCAAAATTCAAAAGGAAAATTCTTGACCATATCAAGATTCACTGTGGAGTCCTGTAGTATGATTAAGAAAATTTCATTTTGCCATAGATAGAGGAGGAACCTTATCCATGCAAATCAAGATTGGTATTATTGGCATTCAGCCCGTTGTAGATAAGCTGCTAAAAGTGCTCAAGGCGTTTCCGACGTTTATGCCGGCGGTGAAGATCGTGCAGGACGAAGGCGAGATTCCCGCAGCTGCTGAGCTGCTGATGACAGAGGTAGAGGCGCTGATTCTGTTCGGCGCGCAATCGCACCGCAAGGTGAAGGAGAAAGTCAATCTAACGATTCCAGTGCACTATGTTCCGTTGACCGGGGCAGGGCTGTACAGGACGCTGTTTCGAGCCCAGCATACCGGACGTCTGGATGGCGGTATCTCCATCGATTCACTGACCAAGACGATGGTCATGAACGCCCTTCAGGATCTCGGTATCGAGCAGGCGAAGATCGTTCTTTACAATGGTCCTGCACATGCTTCAGCGGACAAGCTGTTTGCTTTTCACCAACAACAGCTGAATGCCGGGGCCTGCTCTCTGGCGATTACAGGGGTAGAATCGGTGGCCCGCAGGTTATCCGCTGCTGGTGCTGCCAATGAATGGCTGGTTCCATCGGATCAGGATATGAGCGTGACCTTGGAGCGTGCGCTGCTGTCTACGGAATCACGGCGGATGAAGGAATCACAAATTGTAGTGGGCATGATTAAGGTTGATGAGTTCGGGAAGCTTGTGATGAAGCGCGGCAGCGAGCATGAGGTGCAGAAGCTGAAGCTCGACATCCACCGCATGGTATTGGATTATGTTGAGTCGCTGGATGGCTACCTGACGCCGATCGGCGGCGATGAGTATTTATTTTTTACGACTCGAGGCATCTTCGAGCGAGAAACCGGCGGTTACAAGACGATTCCGCTGGCCAAGGATGCTAACCAGTCCTTTGGGATTTCCCTTAGCTTTGGAGTAGGGTTTGGAACCACGGCCAATGAAGCGGGAACCAACGCACGGGCCGCGCTGCGCAAATCGAGGGAAGCTGGCGGGAATACCTGCTTCATTATTCGCGAAGATCAGACGCTGATCGGGCCGCTGGAAATGTCGGATCCCATACAGACTGTGCTATCCCCAACTTACTCGGGCTTAATCAAGCAGGCGGAGGAAGCGGGGATGACAAGCGCTTATTTGAGTAAGCTGCTGTCTTATACGGCGAAATTCGGCAAATATGAATATACGGTACATGAGCTTGCTGCTTTGCTTGATATTACAGTTAGAAGTGCCCACCGGCTGCTGCTGCTCTGGATCGATAACGGGCTTGTTGATATTGCCGGGATGGAGAAGGTGCCAAAGGGACGGCCACGGCAAATTTATCGCTTTTCATTCTTGAGAGATAAGGCTATGATTTAAATTTTCTAACTATTTAAAGACTATTTAAAGATTTGTCTTTATATACTCCCTGTCGTTATGATGGAGACAGATCCACTGATGAAAGGGGAAAATGCTTTGAGAACAATTGAGGAATTGGAAGCAAAATTGGCTGAGCCCTCCGAGGCATTGGTTAAGGACTTATCTACAATTGAAGGAGATATCCTGATTCTTGGTGTAGGCGGAAAAATGGGCCCTAGTCTAGCCCGATTGGCGCAAAACGCTGTACGTGAGGGCGGCTTGAACAAGCGCATCATCGGCGTATCGCGATTCTCCAATGAAGAGGCAAGACGCGAGCTGGAGGATGCAGGCATTGAGACAATTTCCTGTGACCTGTTGAACGATGCGGAACTGATGAAGCTGCCCCATGCTGACAACATCATCTATATGGCCGGCAATAAATTTGGAACTACAGGCCGGGAGCATTTCACCTGGGGGATGAATACGTATTTGCCAGGCAGAGTGGCTGAGAAATATAAGGATTCGCGTATCGTCGTATTCTCTTCGGGGAACATCTATCCATTTATGTCGGTCGGCAGCGGCGGCGCCAGTGAATCGATCACACCGGAACCGATCGGTGAATATGCCCAATCAACCTTGGGGCGGGAGCGCATTTTTGAATACCATTCACATAAGAACGGAACGCCGATGCTGTTCTATCGCTTGAATTACGCGATTGATATGCGCTATGGTGTATTGCTCGAAATCGCCAAGTCCGTCCATGAGCAGCGGGCGATCAATCTAACGATGGGGCATGCGAACGTGATCTGGCAGGGGGATGCCAACCAGATGGCGCTGCGCTGCCTGACGGAATGCACAAATCCGCCAAGCATTATGAATATCACCGGGCCGGAGACGATGTCGATCCGCTGGGCTGCCGAGGAATTCGCCAAGCGGCTTGGTAAGGAAGCGATCTTCGAAGGAACGGAATCCGAGCTGGCGCTACTTAACAATGCCTCGAAGTCACATCAGCGCTTCGGCTACCCTGCGGTATCCTTGCTGCAAATGATCGATTGGATGGCCGAATGGGTTGAAGCCGGAGGATCGACATGGAACAAACCGACTCACTTCCAGGAAAGAAAGGGGAAATTCTAGTGGCTGCTACAACACTTTCACCGGAATTGATGAAAGCGCTGCACGAGGGCCTGGTCATCCCTGCCCATCCTCTGGCGCTAGATGAGAACCGTCGATTGGATGAGAAGTATCAACGGGCTTTAACCCGTTATTATGCTGCATCGGGGGCCGGTGGGATTGCGATTGGCGTTCATTCCACCCAATTTGAAATTCGTGATCCAGAGCATAATCTGTTTGAGCCTGTGCTTAGAATGGCTGCCGAGGAGATCGCCAAGGCCAATATCGATCGTCCGTTTAATAAGGTGGCAGGCGTCTGTGGGCCGACAGAGCAGGCGGTTGAAGAGTCACGGTTAGCGCAATCGCTGGGTTACGATGCTGTCCTGCTCAGTATGGGCGGACTGGTTGACTGGAGCGAGCAGGATATTCTGGACAGAACGAAGCAGGTTGCCGGCATTATGCCTGTTATCGGCTTCTACTTGCAACCGTCTGTTGGCGGACGGATCTTCAGCTTTGATTTCTGGTGCCAGTTTGCCGAGATCCCGAATGTGGTCGCGATCAAGATGGCTCCGTTCAACCGTTACCAATCCATCGATGTAGCTCGTGCTATATGCTATTCAAGCAGACGGGATGAGATCGCACTGTATACAGGTAATGATGACAATATCATCAATGATCTGCTGACAACCTACCGTTTTGAAGTAAATGGAGAAGTTGTCGAAAAGGCTGTAGTTGGTGGTTTGCTGGGTCATTGGGCAGTCTGGACGAAAAAAGCCGTTGAACTGCTGGAAGAAATCAAGCTTGCCCGCGTTCATGGCGAAATCGCGAAAGAATGGTTAACCCGCAACATTCAGGTGACGGATACCAATGCAGCCTTTTTTGATCCTGCCCATCAGTTTGCTGGCTGTATTCCGGGTATTCATGAAGTGTTGCGTCGCCAAGGTCTGATGCGGGGCATCTGGTGTCTGAACCCGCACGAGGAGCTGTCACCGGGTCAGATGGAGGAAATCGACCGCGTGTACCGGGACTATCCTCATTTGCACGACGACGAATTTGTGGCTGTGCATCTGACTGAATGGCTTGAACACAAATAATTAAGGAGGGCTCAAGCATGCGATTCAAGGATGTATTCTCCATTATCGGTCCGAGCATGGTGGGCCCCTCCAGCTCTCATACCGCAGGCGCTGTGCGGCTGGGGAGAACAGCCCGTCATGTTCTTGGGGAACAGCCGGAGCAGGTGGAGATTATTTTCTATGGTTCCTTTGCGGCAACTTATCGCGGTCATGGAACGGATCTGGCGATTATTGCCGGTTTGCTTGATTACGATACGGATGATCTGCGAATCAGGGAGGCCTTTGAGCAGGCTGAAATAGCTGGGATGAAGGTAAAGATTCGCTCCATCCAGAAGAGCGGAGTGCATCCCAATACCGCAACGATGATCTTGCGGCGGGGGGAGCATAAAATCGTTGTAACGGGCAGCTCCATCGGTGGCGGAAATATAGAGATCGTGAGTATCGACGATTTTGACGTTAAATTTACGGCGATCTATCCGACGTTGCTGATCTTTCACTCCGACCGACGCGGTATTTTGGCCGAGATGACAGATATATTCAAGCATTCCAACACCAATATCGGTTTTATGGAAGTCGACCGGAAGTCGAGAAGTGGAGATGCTCTGACCGTGATCGAGTGCGATGAGATATTAGATTGTGAATTTATCGAGAGAATTTGCAGCTTACCGGATGTTCACAGGGTTCGTCTTATTCATCTTGGCGCTAAGGGGGATCGGGGATGAGGTTTGCTAATTTAGAGCAGTTAATTCGGCTATGTGAGCAAGAAGCGGCCACGATCGGGCAGTTGATGGTCACAGAGCAGGCTGCTGAGACGGGGAAGACAGAGCAGCAGATCGTCCAGCAGATGACAGCGTATTATGAAGTTATGAAAGAGGCCGTTCAAAAGGGGATACAGGGCGAGATGCAGCCCCGCAGCGGATTAACCGGCGGAGATGCTGGGCGAGTCCATTCTTATTTACAGCAGGGCATGCCTTCTCTTGGAGAGGAAGCCTGCACCGCGATGGCTTATGCCTTGGCGGTATCTGAGGTAAATGCATCAATGGGAAGGATTATTGCTACTCCGACAGCAGGCTCTTGCGGGATTATCCCAGGGGTGTTCGTCAGCTCACAGGAACGGTTTGGATGGAGCGATGAGCATATGGTTCAGGGCTTGTTCAGTGCGGGGGCAATCGGTTATGTTATCGCTAATAACTCCTTCGTATCTGGGGCCGAAGGCGGATGCCAGGCTGAGGTAGGCTCTGCTATCGGCATGGCCGCGGGAGCCCTAGTCGAGCTGCGTGGAGGAACGGCCGAGCAGGCAGTGCATGCGGTAGGTTTGGCGCTGAAAAATTCGCTGGGTCTTATTTGTGATCCGGTAGCCGGATTAGTAGAGATACCCTGCATCGTCAGGAACGGATTCGGCGCGGTTACGGCGATGGCCGCGGCGGATATGGCATTGGCCGGCATCAGAAGCGTTATTCCTTCAGATGAAGTCATTGATGTGATGCTGGAAGTCGGCAGCATGATGCCAGAGAAGCATCGCGAGACAGCGCTGGGAGGGCTTGCACAGACCCCTACAGGCAAGAAAATTATGAAAGAGCTGTATGAAAAAGAGGAGAGATGAAGATGGACTTATCATCACTCGTTCAAGAGGGCAAGCAGCTAGAGGCGGAACTGATTGCATTTCGCAGAGATCTGCACCGCCATCCCGAGTTAAGCTTGCAGGAGTCGGAGACGGCTGCGAAGGTAGTGCAGAGGCTTAGCCAGCTCGGAATTGATTTCCGCAGCGGGGTTGGCGGCTTTGGGCTCGTCGCCGAATTGAAAGGGGAGCAGCCGGGGCCGGTTATTGCGCTGCGGGCGGATATGGATGCTCTGCCGATTCATGAGGAAGCGGAGCTGGATTTTGCTTCCACGCGCCCGGGGATTATGCATGCCTGCGGGCATGATGCGCATACGGCTATTTTACTAGGCGCGGCGGAGCTGCTTGCCGATAAAGAAGTAAAGGGCACTGTGCGCTTTTTGTTCCAAGCGGCTGAGGAGATTAATGCAGGAGCGAAGGCGATGATTGAACAGGGCGCGCTTGATGGCGTTGATGAAATCTACGGACTGCATAATCTTCCGACACTTTCGGCAGGACTGGCAGCTACGCGATACGGTTCCTTGATGGGCTCGGTGGACCGCATCGAGATTCATTTGGAAGGCCGCGGCGGGCATGGAGCGATTCCGGATCAATCTATAGATCCCGTCGTATGTGCTTCGAATATCGTCATGGCACTACAGAGTATTGTCAGTCGTGAGGTATCGCCCTTTGATCCGGTTGTCGTCACGATCGGCAGCATCAAGTCAGGCGAGGCAAATAACGTCATTCCACATTACGCGGAGATGACCGGAACGATTCGCACCTTTGATGCCAAGGTTCAGAAGCAAATGCCGGAGAGAATAGAGCGGATCGTCAAGCAAATCGCCACAGGATATAAGTGCCAGGCGAAGCTGAAGTATATCGAGCAAACCCCGGTACTAGTCAATGATGAGGAATGCAACCGACATGTTGAACAGGTAATCGACCGTGCGATTGGTGCTGAACGCCGAATCGAGGCCCCTCCGACCTTGGCTGGGGAGGACTTCTCTGTGTATTTGCAGCATGTTCCAGGCTGCTTCTTCTGGCTGGGCTCAGGTCCTAGCGTTAACGCAGGCAGTGCTTATGGACTTCATCATCCGAAATATGAATTGAATGAAGAATGTATTCCGCTTGGTGCAGCCCTACTTGCAGCTATAGCATTACAGAGATTATCTGCAAACTAATAAACAGTCTGGAAAGGGGAAAGCAAGGGTGGAACACTTGAATATTGGAATTATAGGTACGGATTCCTCTCATTCCGTTGCATTTACCAGGCTGCTCAACGACCCGTCCGATGTGAATCATATTCCGGGCGGGAAGGTTGTAGCAGCTTTTTTAGGCGGGTCAGAGGATTTTGCGCTAAGCGCAGATCGAGTTCAGGGCTTTATGGCCACGCTGGAGACCGAATATGGCGTAAGCCGAATGGATAGTCCAGAGGAGATTGCGGCAAACTGCGACGCCATACTGCTTACGTCGGCGGATGGACGGGTGCATCTGGAGCAATTCAAGCGGATCGCTCCCTATGGCAAGCCGGTTTTTATCGATAAACCACTGGCTTTATGCAGCCCAGAGGCGGAGGAGATATTCCGTATCGCCCAGGAGCATCAGGTTCCGCTGATGAGCAGCTCGACCCTAAGATATGCCCAGCAAATTACAGAAGATCTGGCCTTGTATGGCACCGCATCTGTAATTAGCGCCGATGTCGGCGGACCTTTGGATGTCGAGCTGACGCAATCCTACTATTACTGGTATGGAATACATTCTATTGAGCTGTTGTATGGTATCATGGGCAGCAACTGTGTGGAGGTAAATGTAACAAGAGCGGAAGAGGTGGAACATATTTCAGCAGTCTGGAGAGATGGACGTGTGGGAACGGTCAGGCTCAGCCGCCAGCCGGGAACTCCGTTCAGTGCGGAAATTCACCGACAGGGACAAACCTCATCGATCGAGATCGATTTTGCAGCCAAGCCCTTTTATGCTAGTCTGCTCGAACAGATTATGATTTTGTTCCAGACCCGAATTCCTCCGCTTCGGTGGCAGGAGACGCTGGAGGTCATTCGTTTTGTTGAAGCGGCTGAGGAGAGCAGAAAGTCAGGAAATCCAGTCTGCCTGTAAGGAATTGGAGTATTTTACTGGTTATCTCTTCATCGATTTAAGGGGTAGAAATTCGGAAAATGCGGAAAAAGCAAAAAAAAGAAAACACCTATATAGCATTTTCCACCTCTTTAGCATTTTCCATATTCGAAAATGCCTGGTGCATCAAGGTTTTTGCGTTTTTTTATAATTTTTTATACCGAAAAATTGCGGTTGATGAAAACGCTTTATTTACGAGGTGTTAACCCCCATCCTACAATTTGAATTGTCCGATACGAGAGACTCGGACATAGTGAATTATCACCTATCACAAGGGGAGGCAAAAAAATGTCAAAGAGAATTCTCAGTATGGTACTTGTTCTGATTATGGCAAGTACACTGCTGGCTGCATGTGGTTCAGGCGGCGGCAAAAATGGGAGCGCTTCAAACGGAGACAAGAACGGAGGAGCTAGCAACACTCCAAGCAACACAGTAGTGGAAGATACTAGCAATCAGTATGGTGATACTGGCGGATTGAAGCTCCCGTTAGTGGATAAGCCGACGAAGCTCACTTGGATGGTTGTTAGTGATTTTCAGCTAAACGACAAGCTGATTGCTAAGGAAATTGAGAAGCGTACGGGGATCACAGTAGATTTCCAAAGCTATTCCGCAACAACTTATGAAGATAAGCTTCGTTTAGTTGTCGCATCCGGGAAACTGCCTGATATTTTCAATGGACTCAGACCGGATGAACTGAAGAAAATTGGTCAGCAAAAAGCGGTAGTGGCTATTAATGACTATGTAGATATGCTGCCGAACTTCAAAAAATTGTACATTGATGAGAATCCATGGGTCGTGAATTCATATGGTGATGAGAATGGAAAACTCTACACCTGGCCGATTTACAACATGAACCGTGACGTGAACCATGGGATGATGTACAGAAAAGATATTTTCGATAAAAATAACATTCCTGAGTGGACCAATACCGAAGAATTCTATCAGGCGTTGAAGAAATTGAAAGAGATCTACCCTGATTCTTATCCGATGGCTTCTAAAACCAAGGGAGATATCTTCAGAGATCTTGCTTACGGTTGGGGAATCGGGGGCTTAACCTACCCTGCCTATTATGATGAATCCGATAGCACCTGGAAATTTGCAGGTACTCAGCCACAATACAAGGATATGCTAGATTTCTTGAAAAAACTGTACAACGAAGGCTTGCTCGATCAAGAATTCTTGACCGATACGCCGGAATCCTGGACAGCCAAGATGACGACCGACAAATCTTTTGTCACTTGGGACTGGATCGGCCGTCTAGATCTGTTCTATAACCAAGTAAGCTCGGAAAATCCAGAATATGATCTGCGTTACGGCAATCCGGTCGGACCTACAGGTCACATCCGTACGTTGCCAAAAATCGATGCAGATTTCTCGATGGCAGTTTCCAATAACCAGAATAAAGAAGCAGCACTTAAATTGCTTGATTATCTGACGAGTCCATCGGGCGCTGAGTTGATTACGCTTGGTATCGAGGGTGTTAACTTCAACTTTGATGAGAACGGAAAGCCGGTATATCCAGAGCTCGCTGATCTTCCGAATGTAGATATTAAAGCGTTGGAAGATCATTATGGGATGTGGGTGGAAGGAATGTACCTGAACCCGGATCATCGTTCTGTATACTATAACTTTACTGAGAAAGAACAAGAAGCTCAGGATAAGATACTATCTGGCAACAAATTTGAACCGCTCGATCCTGTACTTAATCTAACCGAGGAAGAAACTGCAACGGTTGCTGAACTGCAAACCTCGATTATCAAATCGATGGAAGAATTCAACGCCAAGTACATTCTTAATAAGAATTATGGGGACAAGGAATGGAATGACTGGCTGACAACGGCTGAGAAGATGGGCGCAAGTAAATATGCCGATGTATACAATCAGGCCCAAAAACGCTATGACGCCAATAAATAAATAGAAAACAGATAATAGGGTGGTGAATGGCATGACGGGTTAAATGGCTTCAAGCCCGAAATGCCATTCGCCAACATCCAGGAGGAGAAGAAACGTGCCAAACCCTAACACGGAGAAGGTCCTCACACTGAATAAGCCACCACGCGGCTCCCGGTTCTCTACATCGCTTAGTTCGACGTGGGATCATATCAAACGGGACAGACAGCTATTGGTTCTCTTTCTGCCGTGCCTTGTGTTTTATATTATTTTCCGGTACGGTCCGTTGTTTGGATTAACGATAGCATTCAAGGACTATAACGTATTTCAAGGCATTTTTGGTAGTGAATGGGTCGGTCTGAAGCATTTTGTCAAGTTTTTCTCGAGTGATGATTTCTTGCTTCTATTCAAAAATACGCTAACATTAGGTTTTTTCACCTTGATATTCGGGTTTCCGATTCCGATTCTTTTGGCTATTTCGCTTAATGAGTTGCGGGTGAAGTGGTTAAAAAAATCGATTCAGACGCTTACCTATTTGCCGGCATTTTTGTCGATCGTCATTATTTGCAGTATGGTTATTGACTTCTTGTCTCCTAGCACCGGATTGATTAACAAGCTGATGGTCGCGCTTGGATTCGAGAAAATTTACTTTATGATTGCGCCTGAATGGTTCCGTACCATTTACGTCGCGTCGGATATTTGGGCTACCGCCGGCTATGACGCCATCATCTATCTCGCTGCTGTCGCTGGAATTAGCCCGACGTTGTATGAAGCTGCCAGGGTGGATGGGTGCAGCAGATGGAAGAGTCTATGGAATATTACGCTTCCAAGTTTAATGCCGACGATTCTCATTATGTTCATTTTGAAAACAGGCAAAATGCTGCAAATCGGATACGAGAAGGTATTGCTTCTCTATACGCCGACAACATACGAAGTGGCGGATGTATTCTCTACTTATGTTTACAGAAAAGGTCTGATTGAGTCTAATTACAGTTATGCCGCCGCTGTTGGCATGTTTGAAGCATTAATCGCCATGATCATGCTGCTGTCGGCTAACTTCATAAGTAAAAAGGCTGGAGGTAAGGGGCTATGGTAGGAGAATCAAAATTTAACCTGTTCGGAGTCATCAACGCCCTGCTCCTAATCTGCGTTGGAATTATTACCGTCTATCCGATTGTTTATATTTTCTCAATATCGATAAGTGATACAGCCGCTGTTGTTCAGGGGAAAATCACTTTATTTCCTAAAGGAATTAATTTTGATGCTTACTTGGATGTTTTAAAAGACAAACGGATTCCGAGAGCGTATCTGAATACTATTTTTTATACCGGCTTCGGTACTTTTATTAACCTGGCACTAACTGCGATAGCGGCATATCCGCTGTCTCGTCCTAATTTCATTTGGCGCAAATATTGGATGTTTGGCATCGTATTAACGATGTTCCTCAATCCGGGTATCATTCCGAACTATTTGATTGTTCAAGGGCTTGGTCTTACTGATACGGTGTGGGCGCTCGTTATTCCGAATGCGATATGGACGATGGAACTGATCATTCTGAAGAGCTTCTATGAGGGCATGTCTGATCAGGTCCGTGAAGCGGCGCTCATTGACGGTGCTTCTGAATATCGGATACTGTTCAATATCGTGATTCCACTATCCAAACCAGCGCTGGCGTCAATCGCACTCTTTTATTTCATGGGGCACTGGAACAGCTACTTCTTGCCGATGATTTATTTGAATGATTCAACCTTGTATCCGCTTCAGGTTGTGCTTCGGGATATGCTCATCTTTGATGAGGGGAACCGTTCTAGCTTGGTTGATGCGGCTGCACTCGCGCCTCAGGCGAAGAAGAATGCCACGATCATCCTGTCGATGATCCCTGTCTTGATGATCTATCCATTTGCTCAGAAATATTTTGCTTCGGGCGTTATGATCGGTGCCGAGAAGGGATGAGTCTACTTCATGTATAATTAATTGGATAAACAACAAGGAGAAAGGATGACTATGACTTGAAGCGTTTTTTTACTAATCTGGGTATCGTGCAAATCTTTTGTTCGCTGCTCTTAGTCATCGGCATCATGTATGTATCCAATTATTTTGTATTCAAGAATTCGATCTCAGGTATTTACGAGAAGGTTGCACAGAACAATACGCTGTCGGTAAGAACGATGATTCAGTCCTTCGACAACAGCTTCCGCTCGGTCAACAACATCATCCATACGATTCATGGCCTTCCTTATAGCAGCCTGGAATCGGAGGAGGATGGGCGTATTGATATGGCCAAGGTATATACGATGCAGGACAGCATTTCTTCACTTGCATCTTCCGTGGACTTCATCGAGGATGTGATTGTGTTCTACGATGATATGGATCTGGCCATCACCTCGGTAGGTACGAGCAGCCTAAGTCAGTTATTCGAGAAGAAATATAAGCATGACTTGTATAACGAGAGCTACTGGCGTTCGTATATCCGGGGCAAGAACAGCTTTAAGCTGATGCCTGGACAAAATTTTAAGGTGGCCACGAATTCATCGTGGCAGCGGAAGAAGCTAATGGTCGCCGTTGGCGGTAATAAGATCCGCATATCGAACAAGAACATCATTATTCTTATCGATGAGGCGGCACTGCTGAAGCATGTGAACCAGAAGCTGATGATCCCTGGTGCTTCGCTAATTGTACTCGATCAAGACCGCAGTGTAGTGCTGAGTACAGACGCAGACACCGATTTATCAGGATTGCTCGACGAGGTCTATTTCAATTCGTCTCAGGAAGGTTCATTGAAGAGAGAAGATTATCAATACAATTTCTATAAATCGGAATTTAACGATTTCATCTATATCAATAAAGTACCGTATCAGTTCCAGAATATCGATTCTGTCGTTGAAGCGAACGAGATGATTATGATGTCGGCGATCATTTGCGCGGTACTTCTATCTGTGCTTCTGAGCATTTATTTGAATCGACCGGTTAAGAAGATTATCCGTCAGCTTGGCGGTACGAGTCGGGGTAATGATTTCCGCAAAATTCTGAGCGGTGTTGTCAAAATGCAAATGGAGATCGACACTACGAAGGAACAATTGAAGCTTGCGGAGTCAGAAGCGAGGCGCAGCGTCTTTCTTCAGACGGTCGATGAACACGCTTACTCCAGCGAGCATAATTCGCTTCTGCAAAGCAGTTATAGCGACATTTTATGCAGTAAGTATTTTGTACTGACCATGGTGCATCTGGATCCGAAGACCAAGGATCAGCCGCCGTCTATGACGGTGGAGAGCATTACGGAGGTACTAAATGCGGCTCTGCGTCAAGTAAATGGCGAGGTGCTAGTGTTCTATGATAAGAATCTGCATTTCGTAGTGGTCATTGGCCTGGAGCAGCCTGCTAATCGGGCCGCCCTGTTGAAGCAATTGCAACGGCTGTGCATAAGTCTGGAACAGGCGGAGCTGCAGGGCTATTCCGTATGGGCAAGTGTAAGCAAGTTGTATGCGACCGAGCTGAAAAATTATAAGCTGGCTTACCGCAGCGCTATGGATGGTCTGCTATACAGAAATGTGAAAGAGTCGTCCCATGTTCAGGATGCCGAGAAAATTCATTTCGGATGGAGTCTGTATTTCCCATTCGATAAAATAGAGAAGCTCTCGAACTATATGGCGAACGGTAAGCTGCAGGAAGCGAAGGAGATCATTTCCGAGACGCTCGGGGAGAATGCGAATCGGAATGTTCATCACCATCAGATGGCGCATATCGCGAAGACGATGTTCCTGTACATGCTCAGGCACGCTAATAAGACGGCGGGCACAGATGATGATTTGTATAAGCTGGAGCAGCAATTTCTGCAGAGAATCGATTTCGCGCATGATTATCTGGATATAGAGAACACCCTAATAGAAGCGGCAAAACATATTGCCAAGCATAGCAAGCCCGAGGATACGAACCGGCTTAATCCGAGCTTTATTTCGCAGTATATCGAGCTGCACTATATGGAGAATTTATATCTGGATCATATCGCAGAGATCGTGGAGACTTCGCCAAAGTATTTTTCAAGCTATTTCAAGAAGACATTTGGGGTCAACTACGTGGAATATCTCAACAAAGTAAGGCTGTCCCATGCCAAAGAACTGCTGAAGGACAGATCCTTGACGATCGGTGAAATCGGGGAGAAGACAGGGTATTTGAACTCTTCTACTTTCACAACGACCTTCAAGAAATATTACGGTATTTCTCCGAGTGAATATCGTAAGCAAAATACAAATGAATAACTGTGAAGTGATGGATCGATTCTAGTGTTATCATTCTGTACTCCTTAATGCCCCGCAATAGCTGCTGATTCCTATGTGCAGGCTGTTGCGAGGCTGCGAAGGGAGGTGGTAATCCGGTAAATGATAGATTCATGATTAGGAATTCCATGTTTGATCCGAAGAGAGGGGAAGTTAGGATGAAAAAAATGATTTTTGCCCTATGCTTGATCCTGATAAGCTCAACTGTATTTACTTATGGCAGTACGGGGGTAAGGGCGGCTGAAAGCTCGAAGATAACAATTAGCGGCAATGTCAGCAATATTCGCGTCGGAGATACGTTCAAGCTGCAGATTAACGGAGAGCAGTTCGAGGATCTGTTCGCCGTTGAAGTTATGCTAGCTTATGACGCCCAAGCTTTACAAGTGCAAGATGTGAAAGCCGGTGAGGCATATGATTCCTTTGATGCATATCAGATTGACGCTGCAAAAGGGGAGCTTTACTTACCCTTAGCAAGGAAGCAGCTGCAGCCTAACCCACAAGCTTCAGTCCATCTGGCAGATGTCACTTTTAGAGCGCTGAAGGATAAGGGTGTGGAAGTTCAAATCCGGCGGATAAAAGCAGTGGGTAGTGAACGGCAAACGAATCAACAAGGATACAAAGATTTGAAAGGGCTTACATCAGAAGCTGGCGAAGCGATCGTCATCCAAATCGCCAAACAGGATGGTAAAGCGCCGGATTATAGCAGCGGGCAGACGAGTTCGACAAGTTCTAGTGATAAGCCTGCAGCGTCAGCACCTACCATCATCGATGGAGCAAAAGCCATTTTGAATGAAAAGGATCCGATGAAAGCTGCAGAGAAACTGCAGGCGCTGCTTAGCGGATTGAAATCAGAGCTATCAGCCGTAGAGAAGGAGGCTTTGCTTCAGGCGGCCGAGGCAACGGTTGCAGGACTTTCCGTGGTACCTGCAAACAAGGAGGGAACGGGTGTAGATACCGTCTACGTTATTTCCGCCGCCGATTTGTCTCAATATGATTCATTGCTTCAGAGTATTAGAGCTTCACTGCATAAATGGAATATAGATTCTCCGCAAATTGACAACGCACAGCTAAAAGCGGTGATGGAATATACGCTGTCTGGACGGGATGTCAACAAGCTGGGCGTGTATCGTTATAACGAGACTTCTGGAACCTGGGATTATGTACGAGGCACGGTGCATCAGATCGATGCTGGGAAATTTACAGTTGCCGCGAAGCAGGCGGGTTCTTACCGCATCATGGAATACTCCAGGCCGTACACGGATACCGCAGGAATCTATGCGGAAGCCAAATACGCAGTTGAAGTATTAACAGCAAAACATATTGTGAACGGTACATCAGACACGTTATTCTCGCCAAGCAAACAAGTGACTCGCGCTGAATTTTCTTCGATGATCGTGAGAGCGCTTAATCTGGATTTGCTTGATTCGGCTGATCAAGCTAAGAGCGCCTATTCTGATGTAGGAACAGAGGCATGGTATTCCAAGGATGTAGCTGTCTTGAATAAGCTTGCCATTATTAACGGATTTAGTGACGGCACGTTCAGACCGAACGACCCAGTGACCCGTGAGCAGATGGTTGTCATTGTCATGAATGCCTTGCGCAGTCTAGAACTACTTCCGAACAGCAGCGGCACTGCTGAGAAGTTCACAGATGATGAGACGATTAGCAGTTGGGCGAAGGATTCCGTGAACATGGCCAGAGAATTGAAGCTTGTATCAGGTACCGGTCAGAACCGCTTTATGCCGAAGCAGCCGACCAATCGCGCGGATACGGCGGTATTCATCTGGAAAATGCTTCAGCAATTGAACTAAAGGAGGAGAAGCGCGAATGAAAAACTCCAAATTAAAACAACTGGGGAGAATGGGGAGCATGGCAGCCTTAGCTTTACTGCTGGTACTGCCGTCCCTTATGGTTGTACCTGCTCCGACGATTCAGGCTTCCACACTCGATCTAGACATGATGATGAATGGACAGAAATCCGAACTGGGGGAATCACAATCGGGCGTCGCTGAGGGGCTCATTGATGAGGCTGAGATTGTGACTGATGGGCACGCAGGGGAAGTTGGGGAGGGGCCATCTGGTGAATCAGAAGGTATTGAACCCGATGAAGCTGTGACTGAACAGGATGATTTACAGGCTGTGGAAGATGAAGAAGCAGAGCTTTTGGCCGGAATAGGCGATCAGATTGAGACGGTGACTCAGACGGTGTATACCGTTGAACCTCTTCTGAATAATGGCTTTGAGCAGCCGGTAAATGCAGACGGAGCGATTCCGGGCTGGAGCATGTTCTTTGCTCCTAATGACGGAACATCCTATGAAATAACGCAGGATGTACGCTACTATGGCAATTCCAGTCTGAAGCTGGTAGACAAATCGAATACACTACCTATCTATCTGCAGAGCGATCCGCGATATGTGACACCGGGGTATACGTATAATGGTTCGGCTATGATGTATATTGCCCCGAATGCGGGGAATGCGGCCGGAGCGAGCCTGGTGCTGCGTTTCTATGATGCCACCGGCAAGCAGGTAAATACGGATAAAGACGGCGAAAATATCGTGCATTTAAGACAAGTTGGGGCATGGACGCGAGTAACCGTGACAGGTACTGCTCCGGCGAATGCTGTGTATGCAAGGGTAGCAGCCTCTATATCTAACTATTTTACGGCTGAGTCCGGTGCATTTTATGACGACTTCACTTTGACCTCGCTACAGGAACAGAAAGCGCCGGGTACTCTTCATTTGCAAATGCCAACCGGAATCCTAGCGAATCAGACTCTTGAAGCTAAGATATTGCTTAGCCGCGGAATTGATGTTGAGACAGCCTTTGGAAGCCTGGCCTATGATCCGGTGGTACTAGAGGTTGCCGATGTGATCGTTGCCAATGATTTTAATGCTGGCGAGCCGGCAACGATAGAATGGAGCAATAATGAACCAGGGGTTCTTAAATTCAAGGTATCCAGGTCTGAGGGGTCTTCTGTTAGCGAGGATAAGCAGGTACTCAGTGTTAAGTTTAAAGTATTGGGTAATACGGAGAGAGTGGATGTTACGCTTCTGGAAGATTCAGGTGTCCAAGATACCGATGGCGTTCAGAATAACAAAATTTATATAAGCCCTGGAGATGAGAGTGCGAGCACTTATATCCGTAGAGCTTCTCTAGATGTGAATGGCGATGGTAAGATCGATCTTTACGATGTGATGGCTGTAGCCAAGCTGACCGGGCAAATGGTAACCAATGATAACTGGAAATTCGACGTAACTAACGACGGCAAAATCGATCAGGCGGATGTCGAAACGCTGACCGACGCGATCTTGACGAAGCTGCTGGATGAGAACGAAGGAGGACACAGTTTATGAACCTACGCAATGTGAGGAATCGTTCGCTAGCTTTGTTGCTTATTTGTGCGCTGGGACTAAGCTTGTTGTTGCCATCTGGGGCACAGGCAGCTTCCGAGCAGGGGAGCAAGTTGTCAAAAATGAAATTCGGAACACCTGTGAATATGGGGTATCCGATCACTTCCGTATCGATCAATGATGGTGTTATGGGAGTGGAAGACGACAAGCAGGTTCTATACACGACGGCCTCAACGACTCCGGCTGTATTTAATGTAATTGACGTGAAGAATAATGAGCGGATCCGAGATTTTGAGCTGGCTGGTGTGGCGCAGTCGTGGAGACATGTAATTGCACCGGATGGAACTGTCTATATCGGTGCAATTACTTCATCGGGGACAGGAGAACTGTGGAGCTACTCTCCGGTGACCAAGACAGTTCAGAAGCTTAAGGTGATGGGCAGCGAGAAATCGGTATGGTCTATGACCACCGACCCTTTAGGAAATGTCTATATTGGCACTTATGATAACGGCAAGCTGTTCCAATACAATCCGAAGACTAAGGAATTGAGGGATTATGGGACCTTGCTTGCAGGCCATAATTATATTCGTTCCATGGCATATCACGACGGATATATCTATGCTGGTATAGCGTTGCCATTCGAAGTGGTTAAGGTGAACGTAGAGACGGGAGCTTCGGAGGTTATCTCTGATGAGGTGCCGGGTATCCTTGGCATAGAACATGGAAAGATTGAATTTGCCTATGACATGGCAGTCGTGGATAAATATTTATTCGTCAAAGCCAGTGGAGAAGAATCAGGCCTAGTCATGGTGTATTACAATTTGGAAAAGAAGAAATGGGAAAATAAATTTATAGGCGTTGATCCCGTTAGTAACAGAGGAGTCATGAGCTACAATCAAATTCCGGTTGCAGATGGCAAAGCCTATGTGCCTGCTCATGGAGGCATCCTGGAGGTTGATTTAACGACGCTTGAGACGAGAAATACGGGAATCAGCTTTGCTACCTCATTGCGTGGAGCAGCCTGGGTTGATATGAAGGACCCTGAATTAACATCGGATCATACGATTGTAACGATTCAGGCGAATGGTAAATTATCGGCTCTGGATGTCAAAAAGGGAATTCGCAAGGATCTGCCGGGTGTTGCTGCCAAGGGTGGGCCAATTCCGATTCACAACCTGGAACGTGGGACGGATGGACGATTATATATGTCGGCTTATCCAGGCGGAAATGGCGGAGTATTTGACCCAAGAACGAATCAATCCTTCAGCTTCTTGATCGGCCAAGCCGAGGGGATTATCTCTGTTGGAAATAAAGTATATTACGGGATCTATCCCGGCGGAGATATTTATGAGGTGGACATTACCGGCGGTAAAATGAGCGATCCTAAGCTGCTGTTCACGATCGGATCATCTCAGGACAGACCGTATAAAATGGAGTACGCCGACGGCAAGCTGATCATCGGGACAATTCCGGATTACGGGAGGTTAGGCGGGGCGCTCACCATTTACGATTTGGCAACGGGTGACAAACAGGTCTATCGAGATATTATCAAAGACCATAGCATTATAGGCCTTGCTTATAAGGATGGGAAAATCTATGGTTCAACTACGAAGTCCGGTGGATTGAACACGGATATGCCGAAGAATGACCCGGAAGTATTTGTCTGGGATATTGAGAAAAAAGCAATGACGATGCACACTCCGCTCACAACGCTGAAGGACTTGGGAACACATCGTATGATCAGCGGCCTCACTTTTGGTCCGGATGGATTACTCTGGGGCGGCGTAGACGGGATTTTGTTCGCTTTGAACCCAGATGATCTCTCCATCGTGAAACAGAAGAATATTTACACTGATGTGAAGGATTACGGAATGTGGCGTCCATACTACTTCCGCTGGGGTGAAGACGGATTGCTCTACGCCGGACTGGCAAATCGGATGACTGTAGTCGATCCGGATACATTGGAGTATCGCTCCCTTACCCCGAGTAACTTCGAGATGAGCTTCATGACGCTGGCCAAGGATGCTGAGGGGCATGAACAAATCTATTATACCGATAAAACAAAGCTGATGATGATTCCAATTACCGAGTCAACCAGCGTACAGTTGCCAGTCAGAAATAGCTGCTTCGAGGAACCGCTTAATGCGGATGGAACGATTCCGGGTTGGAGCAATGTCAGTGCAGCTTCGAGTGTTGAATTTAGCCTTTCGAACGAGCAAAGCTATTGTGGGGAGACGGGCCAAAGCTTGAAAATTATCGATAAGAACGATAAAGGTGTAGGAACTTACCTTAGTGATCCTATTCCGGTAGTTCGCAGCGGGGAATATACAGCTGCAGCCAAGCTGTATATTGAGCAGGGACTGATCGAAGGTACAAGAACGGATGACTCAGGCATTGTATTATATTTTTATGATAAGTCAGGCAAAGAGATAGGTACGGCTAACGGAACTGTGATCAAAGGCATGCCGCAAAAGGAATGGATCGACCTCGCTGCAACTGGGGTGGCTCCGGAGCAAGCGGCATATACACGAATTGGCTTGTACTCTTCAGGATGGAATATGATGATCGGATATTATGATCATGTAACCTTTGAGGGGCAATCACCAGGAAGCTTACAACTTAAGGCGAATGGTGAAATTAACGTCGGGGACACCTTTAACGTGACCTTGCAAGCTCAGGATGTTACTGACCTGTACGCTGTGCAGGCAGCGCTTGAATTTGATCCAACTCTTTTCGAAATAGTGGATGTGCAAATGGCCAACAGCTTCGGCTCTGCTTCCAATGCCTATTTAGGCTGGAATCAGGTTAGCGAAAAGGGCAAAGTCAACATTATTGCCACTCAGTTCGGCGAACGGGCGCTCGGCGGAACTGTAGACATCGCCAAAATTACAATGAAGTCCAAACAGTTTGCCGATTCAGCGAACCTAGTTGTAAGTAAACAATCGTTATTTACGGATAAGAATGCAGACATTACCAAGCTATCCTATTCCATGTCTGATGATATGAAGCTCGGCGTCCAGTTTGGGTACGCTGCAGAAGACTTGAACAAAGACCATAAGGTCGATGCCCAGGATGCTGCACTCATCGCCAAGCAACTTGGCAAGCCGCTCGATGATAGCAATCGGATGCTGGACTTGAACGGCGATGGTATTTTAGATATTAGCGATCTTGCGCTGGTTGTGCTGAAATCGCTGGAGTAGAATAGTCAGACGATAAAATAATTAACCTCCCATCTCCCGATGGCCATGCAGACGTCTATGATTATCATGGATGTCATGGTCCCGGGAGTTTTTTTTATAGGCGGAGAGCTAGTATGCTGCCCGGCGTGCCAAGTGCAGGCGTTCCTCTTAATTGTGTAGAAATGGCCCCTTATTATTGTAGATTCGAGTCACTATGTAAGCGCATACCCCTATGATAGTTTAATAGCGTAATACTTAATTACGATGGGGGGTACTCAGGAACAATGAAGAGAATATGGAGAAGTATTTCGGGGAGTTTGGCGATTATTCTGGCATTAACGAGTCTGGGAATTACAGGCTCAGGCCGTCATGCATTTGCCGAAGCGGAACCGGCATCGTATGGAGAAATCTATATTAGCGATTTAGATTGGACCTCAGTTAAACATGGCAAAGTAAAGACACAGAAGGACCAGATTGCTGCTGCAAGCCTAACAGGCCAGAAAATGAAAATGGAAGGGGTCACGTATGACAAAGGACTCGGGACTCATGCCGATTCAAAAATGACTTACCAAATTAACGGGGATTACAACCGTCTTACCTCGGTAATTGGCATTGACGATGAAGCGCTTAACAACAGCAAGCTTCCTACAAATGTCGTGTTTGCTGTATATGGGGACGGAGACAAGCTGTACGAAAGTCCACATTTTACCGCGAAGCCGTACACCCCTCCATTAAAAATCGATGTCGACGTATCAGGGATCCTCGAGCTGTCTCTGGAAGTGACAGGGTATGCTGCGGGCTCCAATCCGCAGACTACATCCTATGCCGATTGGGCGGATGCGAAGCTGATCAATGGAGACCCGGAAGACCAGACAGCGGAATCGGTTGCCTCCTCGATTCGAAGCATTGCCCCGCCGGAGAAAGGGCAGACCTTATTGCGGCTTCCTTATGTTCCAGACGGATTTACCGTGGCTATAGCAGCTTCGGACCGCGAGGACATTATTCCGACGGATGCCCAGATCTTCCCGGTCTCCACCGATGTCACAGTGACATTGGTATTGGCGGTAACCAAGCTGGCTGACGGCACAACAGCAGAAACTGCTCCGCTGCAGGTGCTAGTGCCGGGAGCCCAGCCTGCAGAATCGGCCAACAAGACGGCACTGGAGAGCGAATTGGCTAATGCGCAGGCTTATTATGACAACGCCGTTGAAGGGACGGAGCCCGGGCAATATCCTCCGGGCAGCAAGGAAGAGCTGGGACGAGCTATTGCTAAGGCCAAGGCGATATATACGGATGATGCTGCCAGCCAATACACCGTCAATCAGGCCGCCGCCGAACTGCATGAGTCGGTGCTCTCTTTTCTGGCCAAGGCCATCGTTGGAGAAGGCAAAAGGCTGGAGTCCGTCAGTTTAACCAGCGACCATGCAAGCTTGAATCTGGATGGTCTGGCCCATTTGCGGCTGAGTGGCCGATTAAGCGACGGATCAGATGCCGATTTGAAGCATGCCTATGTCAAATATTCGCTCAGTAATCCGAATGTGCTTGCATCAGTCCAACCGACTGAATCCGGAGCGGAGGTAAGGGCAGGGACGAAGCTGAACTCGGCGGGAACCGCGACCATAACGGCAACCGTTACGTTGGGCGGCGTCACCAGGACTGCAGAGGTGCCGATTACCGTTCAATTTGCCGCAGATCAGCCTTTTCAGCATGCGTATCATCAGACTCTGACGATGAAGATGTTTATGGCTGAGAATAATGGTACAGTCCGCATGACGTTCGAGCAGGCTCTGGCAACGGTCAAGAAGATTGACAGTCTGACGCGAGGGATTCCCAAAATCATTTATCTTGTCGGCTGGCAGTTCGATGGACATGATACCGGTTATCCGGCATTGGATGTGGTTAATCCTAAACTGAAGCGTGAACAGGATGAAAGAGCTGAGGACAGCTTGAAATGGCTAATGGATGAAGCGTTTAAATATAACACAACTATAAGTCTTCACATCAATATGCTTGATGCCAGTTCCGAAAGTCCGCTCTGGGATACGTATCTGGCGAAGGATGTCATTGCCAGGGAAAATGACGGTAGCTTGCGGAAGTATGTCTGGGGATATCCGATCAGTTATACCCGGGAGTGGGAGGAAGGGCTGACCATCCAAAGAATCGACAAGCTGCTTGAATTGCTGCCGATTCAGCGAGCCGGAACGATTCATATCGACGCCTTCCATCAGAATATTCCCAAGCTTGAGGCCGGGTTCATCAGCCCGTATCACAGAATAACTTCGCAGCAGGAAGCCGAGACGCAGAAGAAGATTATTCGGTATTTCCGAGACAAAGGGGTAGACGTAACCGCTGAATTTGATAAGAATTATCGGGTTGATCCGTTGATCGGCCTGCAGCCTATGGCCTGGCATATCCGCTGGAGCGCCTCGGAGCAGTTCAAGATCCCTGCTTCGATCTATACTGGAGGCGACGGAGGCGATGAGCGGCTAGGTACAGGGATGCTAGGAGAATCGATCATTAAGGCCGACCGTGAGACATTACAGGGATTCATCGATGATTTTGCATTAAAGACTCTTCCATCCTATTATCTGAATCGTCTGAACCGGGTCTCTGACCAGAACGGAATCATAACTTTCTCGGAAGGGGTAACCAGCCGCAAGCAAAGCGATGGGAGCCTGCTTATAGAGCAGGAAGGAGAGACGCTTCGGGATGGTGGGGATGTGTTCTTCCCGGCTCTGTGGAATGAGGACGATTATCAGGAGATTATCGCTTACAGCAAGAACGGTTATGAGAATAAAACCTGGAAGCTGCCAGTTCAATGGAAAGGGACAGCATCGATTGACGTCTATTCGATCGGAATAGATGGGCTCAATTTAATCGAGCAAGAGCTTCCTGTCCATGAAGGTTCGGTCAGACTGACGCTGCTGCCAGGGCAGGCGGTATCGATCTTCCCGGCAGGTACAGATATTTCTGCCCAACCTGGGCCATTCAGTATTATCGAGCCTGCTGACGGGGCGCTAGAAGTTGATGCCTCGAAGGTTTCGCTTCGATGGGAACCGTCGGCCGGGTCAGACAGCTATCGCGTGATGATCTCGGAGAATTCCTCGCTTCAGCCTGTCATATGGAACCATACGACAGAGAATACATCCGCAGTGGTGTCCGCTCTATCTCCAGGCAAGACCTACTACTGGAAGGTCATTGCTATGAAAAAGAGCAACGGCAAGGAACAAGACAACACGGGCGGCGTGCTCTCTTTTAAAACGAGAAATACGGTTATTCCTCCGGAGCAAGGAGGCGGAAGCGGCGCAGGAGGCAGCGGAGACACGGGCATTACGGATCCAGGCGCCACAAATCCGCAGAAGAACGGACCATTGCAGCCGACACCAGTGAACTACCAGATCGTTGAAGCCAAGGATATTGTTGCGCCAGATAATGGTAAATTGAAGGTGAAAATGAGGGAGAATGCCGAAGCGATGGTATTAACAGCGGCTGCTCTTAAGCAATTGGGAACAGAAACGTTGACAATACAATGGGACAGGACTGAACTGGACATTCCGGGACAGGTTTTTGCCCAATGGATTGAGTCGGCATTCGATGGTGGAGCGACTTCAGCGAAGGTAATATTAAAGCTGACTTCATTATCCCGGGAACGGTTTTTTGAGGCGATCGATGCCAGAAGTGTTCCTGCTCATTCAGTAGGGAACTTGCTGCAGTTGGGAGTCTCTGTCGAGGCGAACGGCTTAGTCAAGGATTTGACAGCTTGGAAAGAAGCGGTTAAATTGCATTTTATGCTTCAAGCGGGAGTGAAGAAATCGGCATTTATATACACGATTCAGGATGGGAAGCTGACCAGGCTGTCCGATTTGCGTTACAGCGAGAACGGAATATCCACTGATATTTTCCGGTCTGGAAGTTATGGCGCTTTTGTCGCAGCTGCTTCCTTTGCAGATGTACCAGAGAACTATTGGGCTTACGAGATGATTGCCTATCTGGAATCCAGAGGAATCCTTCAAGGAGTGCAGGAGGGCCATTTTGAGCCGGGCCGTTCTATTACCCGTGCCGAATTTACCGTTCTCCTGGCAAGAGCTCTGGAACTGCCTGAAAGTAAAGCTACCGGGTTCAAGGATGTCGATCCTGAGGCATGGTATGGGGGTTATGTCCAGGCGGCTGTCCAGGAGGGCCTTGTATTAGGGGTAAGCGCCTCAGAATTTGCTCCCGACCGGGACATTACGCGTCAGGAAATGGCAGTCATGCTGATGCGGGCGTATTATTTACAGCATCAGGAGCTTCCGGTGACCGGAATAACCGTCCCATATATTGACGAGCAATCTATTGCCCAATGGGCTCTTGATGCAGTCAAGGCAGCCTCTGAGCTTGGTCTCGTGCACGGGCGCAAACAGGGGCGGTTTGCACCAGCCATGCAGGCGACACGGGCGGAGGCGGCAGCGATGATTTATCGAATGATGAATCTTGATTAAAATCGTGGATTTTTTCTAAATCGCTAAAACGAAGGCTACACATTGTCTTATCGATCGTTGAGAGCTAAACCCTGAAGGGGCAGCAAAACAAAGGGAAGGACAGCGGGGTTCTACGCTGTCCTTCCCTTGTGCTATTTATTAAAATACTAGATTCTGGACTTGATCTCTTCCGCGTAGTCTTTAAACACAACAACTTGATTTTCCAGCCGGGATTTCTCCGCCGCGAAGGACATCAAATGGCTCTGTACGGAGACGCTGGCTGAGGACAGGCCTTCATGGACACGTTCTTCGCGTACCAGATTGGCGAAGTTGCCAATCAGCGCGCTGTCGCCGCCGCCATGATCGTCGACGCCTGATTCCATAGAGATCAGTTCTTTTTTTCCAGTGAGGAAATCGGTGATTTCAATCTCACATTTATTGAAGGACATAATGCCCTTCACCTCGCCGCGAGTACCCATGAGCTTGATCGTTCTGGCGTATTCATTCGTGAACGCGCACATTGTAAAGGCTGCTGTAACGTTGTTCTCGAATTCAATATTGACCACTTGATGGTCGACAACATCATTGTCGCACTTATAAACGCAGCGGCCGTATGGTCCTTCCCGGAGGGCCTTCATCGTCCCCTCCTCGCTCACATCATTGGTTAGCGCATAACGCCAGCCTTCGTTAGCAAGATAAAATCTTGGGGCAAAGAACGGGCATTCCTCAGCATGAGGACAGTTGTCTGTACAGCGGTCAGCAGCTTGAGGCGGCGCATTCTCGGCCTTGAAATGGGACAGGGAGCCGAAGGAAGAAATGCTTCTGCAATCGCTTCCGGCCAGCCACAGCAAAATATCCATGTCATGACATGATTTGGCCAGGATCATTGGACTTGACTCACGGGAATTTCTCCAATTGCCGCGGACATAGCTATGAGCCTGATGCCAATAGGCTACATTCTCATTATGCTGGATGGAGACGAGCTCGCCGATTTTTTTGTCCTCGATAATTTTTTTGAGCGTCCCGAAAAACTCCGTATAGCGGAGCACGTGACAGATGTTGAATATGCGTTCGTATTTTACAGCATGCTGCCCTAACTTTACGACTTCGACAGGGTCCGTCGACATCGGCTTCTCAAGAAGGATATGATATCCGGTTTCAAAGGCTTTGATCGCCGGATCGAAATGGTATTGATCCTGGGTACAGATCAGGGCAGCATCGGCCAGCTTTGGTTCTTGCAGCATCTCCTCCCACGAGGTATAGCAGGCGGAGTCCGGGAGGTTATGGGCTTTTTGAAAGGCTTCCCTTCGCCCTTGATCCGGTTCCGCTATAGCGACGAATTGAAGCTCTTCCGGGTGTTCCAATGCGTAGGTGGCGTAGGCTAGGGCGCCACGATTTCCAGCTCCGATAAGTACGGCTGTTACCTTTTTCATGAAATTCTCCTCCATTGTCCATAATCATTCATTCAAAAAGATTGATGTGATAAGTCCATAAGTGTGGCATTAAAATACTGAATACTCTGAACAAGGGGATACATCGAATAAAGTATATTTACATTGTGTAACCCCTATATTGTAATCATATTATGGTGTTAACATAGTGTCAACCCTATCTAAATTTCTGCTTACCAGTATGGATATTAGATCTGTCGCAATAGCTGTTGATTTCAGGTGCTGGATAGAGTAAGCTAGGCAGCATAAAGGTTGTTTACGTGATGGAAACACTATGAACATCGAATATAAACACGTAGCGTGATGGATAGGAGTGAATTCATTTGAGTACGAAATGGGAGCAGGAATTGGATTTGATGCGTCAGTCGCGGCGGGAACAAATTATGAATGCTGCTTATGAGCTTGTATTAGAGAACGGGCTGATTTCTATCACCATTGTCGATATCGTCAAGAAGGCGGAGATTAGCCGGGTAACCTTGTACAAATATTACAGCTCGATTCATGAGATTGTATTTGATATTCAGATCAGAATTTTGAATGAGATGAGCGATCTGCTAGGTGAGAAGCTTAAAGGTAAAAATGGACTGGAGAAGCTACATGATTATTTCGCAACCTTTGTCCGTATGTATCAGACCCGTCCGGATTATTTCCGCTTCGCTGCGATGTTCGACCAATTCTATCAGTCCTCTTATCCAACGCCGGAGCTGGAGGAACGGTATCAGAGCTTCACGAAGCAGGGAATCGACTTGATTGAACATATTATTGAAGAAGGACGGGTTGACGGATCGATTCGAGCGGAGACAAATCCCCCGATGATGGCGCAAATCCTGTCGCATATTATGATGGGAACGACACAGAGAATTGCTGCGCGCAACGAAATATACAAGACAGAGAGTAAGGTCGATTCCGAGGAAATGCTCAATTATTTAGCGGATTTCTTAACCACTTCACTGGCGGCTGCTCCATCACAGGCATAACATGGGGGGGCGACACAATGAATAATAGCAATAACGGGGTGGAGTGGTGGCTAATCCGGCATGGGGTGACAGCCTGGAATCTGCAGCGCAAATATCAAGGTCATAGCGATGAGGAGCTGTTGCCCGGGGAGGCTTCTGGTCTTACTCCACTGCGGAGTAAGCTGGCTGGTCAATCCTTTGCCGGTGTATATTGCAGTGACCTGAAGCGCTGTCGCCAGACTTTACAATTGATTCGTCCTGATTGGACTGGACAAGCTGTCTATGATCCAAGACTTAGAGAGATGAACTTTGGTGCTTGGGAAGGCAAAACCTATGAAATGCTGGAGCATAACCCACTCTACCGTGCATGGATTGACGATCCCAAGCTGCATACACCACCTGAAGGGGAATCATGGGAGCTGTTCCAAAACAGGATCACTGACTTTCAAAGGGAACTGCTCCAGAAATCAAAAGAGCTTGCGGTTAGCGGGAACGGTAATCCTTCTATCCTGCTCATTGTGACCCATGGAGGTGTGATGTCAACGCTAAACATGCTGATGAGTCCAGATGCCGACTTCTGGGACAGCAAGGTTTTGCCCGGGGAAATTATGAAACTAAAGCTTCGTTCTAATGAATTAGGCTGGTAAGCGGCTGTTCGGACATGTTACCTATAAATAATTCAATTCATACTTGACAGGTGTGAATTGTTGGTTTAATATGATGAAAAATCATTTTCATTTCATTGGCCTCGTACTGAAAGAATAGTACGAAGCTAGCCGATTGGATCGCCAAAGGCTTCTGGAACTCTCTTAGGGGAGAGATCTGGAGGCCTTTTTGCTATGAAAAATCACGTAAGGAGAGTGTGGATATGGGACACCCATCGATTTATCCGACAGGGGCTACGGTCTATAGACCAGAGCTGGCCTGGAGCGGATATACGATCTATCAAGCCGCTGATCTGGGGGCACTGCTAGTCGATATGAACGGAAGAGAGGTTCATCTGTGGAAGGGGCTGCGCGGGTTCCCGAATAAGCTGCTGCCCGGAGGGTATGTGCTTGGAAGCACTGCCGAGCGCGATCCGAAGTATGGATTTCAGGATGAGTCGGATCTCGTCCAGGTTGATTTTGAAGGGAATATCGTATGGCGCTTCAACCGCTACGAATGGATTGAGGACCCGGGGCATGAACCGCAGTGGATGGCCAGGGCTCACCATGATTACCAGCGGGAAGGGAATCCAGTTGGCTATTATGTGCCTGGTACCGATCCGAAGACAAGCGATGGGAATACGTTGATCCTCGTTCATAAAAATGTGCATAACCCGGCTATCTCCGACAAGCTGTTGCTAGATGATGCGATCATCGAAGTCGATTATGCTGGCAATATTGTCTGGGAATGGAGCTGCAATGAGCACTTCGAAGAGCTTGGCTTTGATGAATCAGCCAGAAATGTTCTGTTCCGCGACCCAAATACCCGCTTCTTCGGCGATCATGCCGGTGACTGGATGCATATCAATTCCATGTCCGTACTCGGTCCTAACCGCTTCTATGATCAAGGGGATGAACGCTTCCATCCGGACAATATTATCTGGGATGCAAGGGAGTCCAACATTATAGCCATCATTGACAAGCGGACAGGGAAAATCGTCTGGCGGCTTGGTCCGGATTATTCATCCCCCGAACTTAAAGGGTTAGGCTGGATCATCGGCCAGCATCATGCCCATCTGATTCCACGCGGATTACCCGGCGAAGGCAATCTACTGTTGTTCGACAATGGCGGTTGGGCCGGCTATGGAGCCCCTAATCCAGCTTCTCCTTACGGGGCGAAGAACGCCGTACGTGATCATTCCCGCGTCCTGGAGATTGATCCGGTAAGCTTGGAAATTATCTGGCAATATACGCCAACAGAGGCAGGATTCCAGGAGCCGCTTGATTCATATCGGTTCTACAGCCCATATATCAGCTCTGCGCAAGACTGCCCAACGGCAATACGCTAATTACGGAAGGCGCAGACGGACGAATTATAGAAGTCACACGGTCGCATGAATTGGTATGGGAATATATTTCACCTTATAAGAACACACGAAATGCCAATATGGTGTACCGGGCTTACCGTGTTCCGTACGAGTGGGTACCACAGCTTCCGCGACCGGAAGAGAAGGCGATTGCACCGCTTGATATCGCAGATTTCAGAGTGCCCGGAGCGGCGCCAAGAGGGGCTCATTCCATCGTTGAAGTCACTGGAACGATCTCCTATGGCGATGGGGCTGCCTGCGTAGCCCGAACCGACGAGAAGCCGAATATAGAATAGATGAGGAGGGAAGGGCTATGCGGTTATAACGAAATATAGGAACAGGTTTGATCTACAGCTTCATCCTGCTGCTCTTGCTCACCTTGCTCGCAGGCTGCGCTTCAAATCGTGGGGGAACGGCGGCAAAGGCGGATGCAGCCTCAGGAAAGAGCGGGGACGGGGTGGCTGTGAAACTGAATATTGCTGATATTTCAACAAATCCGGTGTTCCGGGTAGCAGTAAATCAAGGATTTCTTGAGAAGTATGGAATCAAAGCTGAGCTTGTTAACTTCGCAACACCTGCAGAAGGAATCAACTCATTGTTCATCAAGCAGGCGGATATCGGCTGGGGGGCGGATTATCCCATTCTGAACGCCGTAAGCAAGGGAGAATATACGATCATCGCTTCGACTGGCACTTCAACCGACAAGAATGCCGCTCAATGGAAGCTATTCGTACGTGATGAGATCCAGCAGCCCGAGCAATTAAAAGGTAAAACTTTAAGCTTTCTACGCGGCACTTTTATTTCTTATTTATGGGATGAGTATTTAGCGGAGCACGGGGTTGATATCAGGGAGACGGAGCTGGTGGGACAGGGCGGATCGGATGAATCCTATATCGCGCTAAAGAAGGGCGAGGTCGATGCGGTCTGGGTCAGTGGTTCAGCCATGACGCAAAAATTCTCTGAGTTGGAGGGAGTGCACCAGCTAACAGATATGTCACAGACCGAAGTGCGGATTGGCAGCCAGATTATTGTCCCGAATTCACTCATTATTCAACATCCGGATAAGGTGAAGGGGTTCCTGTTGGCACTTGATGAATCCTCCCGATATATCAAGGAGCATCCGGATGAGGTGGCCGATCTGCTATACAAAGAAGTGAAGCAGCCCAAGGAGTCGACGCTGAAGGATCTATCGGTGACGAACTGGGATGTGAACTTCACGCAACAGGCCTATGAGAGCCTGGAGAGGCAAAAGAAGTATATGGTCGAGAATGGCATCATTCAGCAGGACTTCAATCTGACGGATAAGATCGATTTGCAGTTTTTACGGGAGGCATTGCCGGATCGTGAAGCTTACACGCCTTAAGGAGGGATTTAAAAATGTCCGCAGCCAAGCCGATTCATACCATAACGATCGAGCGCCTGAACAAGAGCTATAATGAGGGCGGTATCGGAGAGCTTCATTACATTATCAAGGATGTAAATCTCGTCATTCGCGGCGGTGAGTTCTTCATTCTTCTGGGCCCGAGCGGATGCGGCAAATCTACACTGCTCAATATGATTGCCGGATTCATCTCCAAGACGGAAGGAAGCCTGCGGGTCGGGGGCAAGGATATTCACAAGCCGGACCGCGACCGCGCGGTTGTGTTCCAACAGGCAGATTCTTCGCTGTTCCCATGGTTAACCGTGCGGCAGAACATCGAATTTGGCCTGAAGATGAAGAAGGTGCCGCCGCAGAAGCGCCGGGAAATTAGTGATTACTATACCGGACTTGTAGGATTGAGCGGTCACAGTGACAAGTTCCCAAAGGAGCTGTCGGGGGGGATGAAGCAGCGGGTCCAGTTGGCCCGCGTACTCGCTAATGATCCTGAGATTCTGCTCATGGATGAGCCCTTTGGTGCGCTTGATGCGATGACCCGCCGTACGATGCAGAAGGAACTCGTCCGTATCTGGCAGCAGACGAACAAGACGATCGTGTTCGTGACCCATGATATTCAGGAAGCGATTCTGCTTGGCGGTAGGATCGGCATCATGTCGCCAGGACCCTCCTCGCACATATCGCAGATTTACGAAATTCCGCTCTCTTACCCGCGCGATGTGGCCGCTGCCGAATTTTATGAATATTACAATCTGATTCAGTCGCATTTCGAGGAATAGGAGTGGAGATATGCGCAAATGGAGAAATAAAGGCATTAGCCTCCTGCTGATCTGGATTTTCGCTCTGGCGGCCTGGGAAGCGGGTTCGCTGCTGTATGGCTCGGAGGTGATCCCCGGTCCGCTCGATACTGCAGCTGGGGCCCGGGAGCTGCTGCAGGATGGATCACTTCTACAATATATCGGTATCAGCTTCTACCGGGTATTCACCGGCTGGGCGCTGGGCAGTCTCATCGCTATTCCATTAGGGTTGCTCATCGGCAAGGTCGCAGCAATCCGCTCCTTTGCAGAGCCGTTGCTCAACTTTATCCGATTCATTCCGCCGATCGCTTTTATTACCTTGTTCCTCGTCTGGTTCGGGATCGGCGAGCAGTCCAAGATCGCTCTGATTTTATATGCAACTCTGTTTATCGTCATTATGAACACCTTGACTGGAGTGTTAGCCGTCGAAGAGGATAAGATCCGTGCGGCCCGCAGTATGGGGGCTTCCGAATGGCAGATCGTCCGTTATGTCATCATTCCGGCAACCGCGCCGTATATGTTCACCGGGGTACGCCTGGCCATGGGAACCTCCTATATGGCGATTGTTGGGGCGGAGATGATTGCATCCAATGAAGGCGTAGGCTTCCTAATCTGGAACTCACGCTTGTTCTTCCGGACTGACTGGATATTCGTCGGCTTGATTAGCCTTGGCCTGATGGGTTTTATTACCGACCGCCTGTTTGGCCTGTTCGGCCGCAAAGTGCTGGGGCGTTATGGCGTAATCAGCTCAGCGCCTGTGCGACGATAGACAAATATTTGAAGAAGAGACCTCGTAGCTTTACGTTATGAGGTCTCTTGACCCTATTAAATTGTAACGGAAATGGGTTCCTCTATTTGCTGTTTAGACCGTCTTTTCTTTTTGCGGGGAAAAGGGGTATGATGGTGCTCTGAGGAATTCAATTCGCCAAAAGAGGAATGAGAGATTTGAAGCAGCAAACGGAGAGTTCCAGCCGCCGCTATATTTACCCTTTTGCCTGCCATGAGACGGAACGTGATCTGTGCAGGATGGAGCTGCAGGCACTATTCGGATATACCATTGATCCTGTTGGACCGTATCCATTCGTGGATACACCCATCCGGATCGATCCGAGTCGCAGCCCTTATCTATCGCTGAGGATGGATGTATTGATCAGCGAGGTTTCTTGGGAGGAACTGCTGCGGCAGGCTGCCGAGCTGGAACTTAATGATAGAACATTCAAAGTAAAATATATCAAAAATGGCGATCCACGTAGCTATGATGAGCAGCGACAAATCGAGCGTCAAGTCGGGGCCCTTATTCACGGCAAGGCGGAAATGCGCACACCTGAGCTAATCTATGGATTGCTATCTCACAACGGGCGCTGGACACTGGGAATCTGCTATCAAGCACAATCGGTCTGGCTGGAGCATAAGCATAAGCCGCAAAACTACTCGACTGGACTGAGCACCACCGTTGCACGTGCGTTAGTTAATCTTGCAGCACCTAGGCCGGACGGACTTCGCATGATAGATCCCTGCTGTGGCATGGGAAATGTACTGATTGAAGCATTGTCGATGGGGATCGACATCGCCGGCCGAGATATTAATCCGCTCGCGATAAAAGGAGCGCGTGTGAATTTGCACCATTTTGGCTATGATTCGATAGACTTGGTAGAGATCGGTGATATGAACGATATAGATGAGCATTATGACGCCGCTGTTCTTGATATGCCTTATAATCTCTGTTCGGTGCTTCCGCGAGATGAAAGGATTAGAATGCTCACTAGTCTGAAGCGGATTAGCATCCGGTCGGTTATCGTCTCTTCAGAGCCACTTGAGGAGGAGATTCGCGAGGTCGGTCTTATGATCATGGATCAAGGAAAAATCCATAAAGGTTCCTTTATCCGCAATGTGTGGCTGTGCAGGAGCGAGTGAACAGGGTAAGACTATCTTATTGCAGTATTGCAGCAGTAGATAACGGTGAATGAACGGTTTTGGATATTGTGTTCAATCTCCTTTTCACCTATAATCCAATAGAGAAGATAGCCTTGCTATAAGCTAATCCATTAAATAAATACTTGCTGGTCCTGAGTTGGCGCGAATACGCCATGCGCTCGGGTGAAAAGGGAAGCCGGTGTGAGTCCGGCGCGGTCCCGCCACTGTAAACAGGGACGAAGTCCAATTTGCCACTGTCAACTGTCAGGTTGATGGGAAGGCGGGCTTCAAGTCATAACCTGTAAGTCAGGAGACCTGCCGCGAGTATATGAGACGGTCCTTCGAGGAAAGGATAACGTTCTGCTAAGCTAAGATTGCCCATCTGTATGGAGACTCCATGCTCTGTTTGGATCAGGCATAACTTTGTAGACGTAACCCATCCCATACGGATTGGGTTTTCTTTATTTTATCGGGACTCAAAGCACAAGCAATGGCGTACAAGAACTTATTCAAAAGGAGAGGGAAAACTTGAAGAACTGGAGAAAAATATGGGCGGCTGCGCTGCTGACGCTCGTAATTATGGTCGTTGCAGGGTGTGGCGCCAATAATTCAACGAATAATGCCACGAACGGGGCGGCAAATCATAGTACGAATCAGGCTGCTGAGCAGAGCAGCAATAGCGGAAATGCAGGAGAAGCACAGCATACAGCTTACCCGCTTACTGTAAAGGATGATTTCGGTACGGAGGTTACATTTGATGCAGCTCCGCAGAAGATTGTCTCCTTGTCACCATCGGAGACGGAAGGCTTGTTCGCGATCGGGCTGGACGAGCAGATTGTCGGCGTCTCGGATAATGATGATTATCCGGAAGCAGCGCTGTCCAAGCCGAAGATGGGCGGCTTCCAAGTTAATGTAGAATCCGTTGTAGCGGCTGAGCCGGATCTTGTCGTTGTTACAGGGACGATGATCAAGGAAGAGACGATCAAGAGCTTGACCGATCTCGGGATTAAAGTATTTAAATCCAATCCGAAGACAGTGACTGACGTAATGGACCATATTAAGATGATTGGACAAATTACGGATCACCAGGCTGAGGCGGAGCAAGTTGTGAAGCAGATGCAGGATGAGCTGAATCAAGTAACTGAAGCCGTTAAATCGGTTAAAGAGGAAGATAAGAAAGAGGTATATATCGAGTTCTCGCCAGGCTGGACGGTTGGTAAGGGCGAGTTCATGGACGAGATGATCACACTTGCCGGAGGCACTAACGTAGCTTCCGATATAGAAGGTTGGAGTCAAATTAACGAAGAGAATATTATTAAGGCAAATCCTGATGTTATTCTGTATGCCAAGAGCGTCATTGAAAATGACAAGACCTTGGCCGAGATTATAAAAGAACGCAGCGGTTGGGATCAAATTACGGCGGTGAAGAATGATCAGGTTATTGGACTGGATGACAATTTGCTCAGCCGTCCGGGACCGCGCGTAACCCAAGGACTGATTGAAGTAGCCAAAGCAATCTATCCGGAATTGATGCAGCCATGAGGAAGAAGCTGGCCGGATACGGAATCATAGGTCTTGCTTTGCTCGCAATCACCGTCTTGATCTGTATCGGGGTAGGCTCAGTATATTTGCCTGCCGGAGAGATTATCGCCATTCTTGCGCATCATATTCCGTGGATTGGCGATCATATCACTCCGGATTGGAGCATGGCTTCTGAACAGATTGTGATGAAGGTTCGCCTTCCGCGAGTGATGCTTGGCCTGCTGGTCGGTGCTTCGCTTGCGGCAGCGGGCTCTGCTTTCCAGGGAGTGCTGCGCAATCCGCTCTCCGATCCATTCACCCTTGGCGTGTCATCGGGTTCAGCGCTAGGGGCCGCAGTACTGATCTTCCTTGGCTGGCAGTACTCCGTGATCGGAGTGTTCACACTGCCGGCTATCGCATTTTTAACGGGTTCATTAACGTTGTGGATCGTAATGTGGCTGGCCCGGGAGAACGGGAAAATACCGATCGAAAATTTAATTCTATCGGGAGTCGTGATGCAGTCCTTCCTGGGGGCGGTTGTATCTTTTCTGACAGCAATGTCGAAGAAGACGGTGAATGAAATTTTATATTGGACGATGGGGTCCTTAAGCTTGAGAGGATGGTCGTATACGGCCATCCTGTTGCCATATTTGGCGCTGGGGATTATTTACCTCTGGAGCCGGGCCAGGACGCTGAATTTGCTCGCACTGGGAGAGCGGCAAGCAACCCATACGGGACTCAATGTGGAATTCACCAAATTATCAGTGTTATTCGTGGCCACGCTGCTCACGGCAGCGGCCGTCTCGGTATCCGGGGTGATTGGATTTGTTGGTTTG
The DNA here is from genome assembly GCF_039521865.1 of Paenibacillus motobuensis. Taxonomy (NCBI): domain Bacteria; kingdom Bacillati; phylum Bacillota; class Bacilli; order Caryophanales; family Paenibacillaceae; genus Paenibacillus; species Paenibacillus motobuensis. The sequence goes on from NZ_BAAACX010000007.1 coordinate 337,279, forward strand.
GTGGTACCGCATATTGTTCGCCTTATTACGGGTCCTGATTATCGCCTGATTATTCCGCTCTCCGCGCTCGGCGGGGGCATCTTCATGATGTGGAGCGATCTGGCAGCGCGCTCGCTGCTGGCGCCGATCGAGATACCATTGGGAATTGTCACTGCCTTCGTAGGGGCGCCTTTCTTTGCTTATTTGCTGTATCGCAAGAAGAAGGAGAGAGAGGTGGAGATGCGTTGATTGAAGTTCGGCATATAGATAAATCATATGGAAGTCTGTCCGTACTCAAGGACATAAACTGGCGGGTTCAGCGCGGACAGTTCTGGGGCATTATCGGTCCAAATGGCAGTGGGAAATCAACGCTGATTAGCCTCTTGTCCGGAGTAGAGAAGCCAAACCGCGGCGAGATCAGTCTGGATGGCAGGTTGATCGCCGAATATGGGCGCAAGGAGCTGTCGCGCAAGCTGGCGGTTCTGCAGCAGGATGGGCTTCCACCAGTAGCATACCCTGTCCGGGAAGTGATTGAGATGGGGCGGTTTCCGTTCCAAAATTGGCGTGGTAGAGAAGATAGTGAAGCCGCTCAGCGTCTAATGAGCGGTATTATGGATAAGCTCGAGCTGAATGATTTAGCGCATCGTCCGCTTCATGTATTGAGCGGAGGGCAACGGCAGCGGGTTGCCCTAGGCAAAGTCATGGCCCAGCAGCCTGAGATCGTCCTGCTTGATGAACCGACGACTTATCTGGATATCCGGCATCAGACGCAGTTCATGGAGCTGGTTGCCAGCTGGCAGCGTGAAGCGGGCTTGACGGTCGTATCTGTCATGCATGATCTCAACCTGGCCGCTCTGTATTGCGACCGCTTGCTTGTGCTTCATCAGGGCAGAATTGTAGCTGAAGGTTCACCGACGGAAATTATCAATTCTGAATTGATTGAATCTGTTTTTCAGGTGCAGTCGCATATCGTTGCGCACCCAGATCACGGAGAGCCGCAGTTATTGCTGCGTAAGGAAACTAGTAGTAAGATGGGGCTTGATTGATAGATTATTCTGAACCAGTGGAACTGCGTTTCGCTAGTTTATATTTTGCAGCATAATATTGCAACACTAGTGATATTGCGCATCACATACCAGGAAGGGGATATACATGAATCATTTAATCGTACAAATTATCGATAAAATCTCAGCTCCGGACCAAGCTGCTTCAGCAGCAGCGGCAGAGCATCTCGATCAGTTAACCAAGCCGCCGGGGAGTCTCGGGAAGTTGGAGAACCTGGCCGTGAAGCTAGCGGGAATAACAGGGAATGTACATCCTGATTTATCTAAGCGTTCTGTCATCGTCATGGCCGCTGATCATGGTGTGTGCGAGGAAGGCATCAGTGCTTTTCCAGCGGAGGTAACGCCGCAGATGGTACATAACTTCCTGGCCGGGGGAGCAGCAGTGAATGTACTGGCTCGTCAAGCCGGAGCCGAAGTGATGTGCGTAGACATCGGAGTAAATGCCGAATTGTCGCACCCGGAGCTTATTATGAAGAAGATCCGCTATGGAACAGCGAATATGGCCAAAGGTCCGGCGATGAGCCGTGAGGAAGCGGAAACGGCCGTGCTGGCGGGAATCGATACGGTGGAGAGTTCAGTAGCAAATGGGTCAAGACTGTTCGTCACTGGTGAAATGGGGATTGGTAATACTACGGCCAGTGCGGCAGTTATGAGCGTGTTAACCGGAAAATCACCGCAGGAATGCGTCGGCCGGGGAACGGGTCTCAATGACGAACGCCTTCAGCATAAGATTGCTGTCGTGCAGAAGGCAATTGATATTAACCAGCCGGATTCAAACGATCCGTTGGATGTTTTATCCAAGGTCGGCGGACTAGAAATCGCCGGCTTGACTGGGGTGATTCTGGCTGCTGCTGCTCACCATTGTCCGGTCGTCATTGACGGATTTATCTCTAGTGCAGCAGCATTAATCGCGAAGCGCCTTGCACCAGAAACTGCGCATTATATGATCGCCTCGCATGCCTCGCATGAACAGGGGCATGAGCAGTTGCTCGGTGAGCTAGGGCTTGCCCCGATGCTGCATCTGGACATGCGACTGGGCGAAGGCACTGGCGGTGTACTGGCGCTGCATCTGATCGATGCGATTTGCCGCGTAATGTCGGAAATGGCGACCTTTGAGAGTGCCGGAGTCTCTACAGGAGAAGCGGATGAGTCGGAGACATCTGTATGATCATTACGGTGACTGGCGGGGCGCGGAGCGGTAAGAGCTCTTTTGCCGAGAAATGGTGCATGAAGCATGCGGAGCGAGGAATTTATATCGCTACGGCACAAGCATTCGACGATGAGATGCGTCAGCGGATCAGGCTGCACCAGAGTGTCCGAGTGGACAGCGGCTTCCCTTGGGAGACGAAGGAAGAGCCGCTGCGGCTTGCCGCGCTGTTAAGCGAGTTGGCTCAGTCGAACAATCGTATATCTTCCTCTATCGAGGAGCCTGTGGCAGACGAACCTGTTGTACTGGTGGATTGTCTCACATTATGGCTCTCTAATATATTGCTGGCGTCCGGCGAGGGGCCGGAGGCGGAGCAGCAGGTATTGGACGAGATCGAGCGATTAGCTGCTGTCGTCTCGGCCTATTCCGGTAATTTGGTACTGGTAACGAATGAGGTCGGGGATGGCATCGTGCCTGAATACCGTCTAGGGCGAGTCTATCGGGATTTATCTGGAATCATGAATCGCAAAATGGCTGAGATTTCGCAGCAAGTATTTCTCGTTACTGTAGGAATTCCAATTGAACTTAAGAGCAGGGAGTATCGATTATGAGACAAAAAGGACGGCCAATTTTGGCCGCTTTTCAATTTCTATCGCGTTTTCCGGTGCGGGCCGAGCTTGATTTTACGCCGGAGTTGCTGAAGAGGAGCGCCAAATATTATCCGCTCGTCGGGGCGGCGATTGGCATTGTTATATGGATCATCGGCGTGGTGGCTAGCCTGGCGCTGCCTGTGCTGCCAGTCTCGGTCATTCTACTGATCGCTTGGGTCTGGCTGACTGGAGGATTGCATCTGGATGGCTGGATGGACTCCGCGGATGCGTTCCTAAGCTACCGTCCTCGTGAGAAAATGCTGGAGATTATGAAGGACAGCCGAGTTGGAGCAATGGGTGTGTTAGCCTGTGTGCTGCTGCTGCTCTTCAAAATGTCGATGCTCGCTACACTCCTAAGCCGCGGATTGTATGTATCTGGGGCGGCAATGATGACGGCTCCAGTGTGGAGCCGCTGGTTCATGTCGCTGGCTATGCGCCATTGGCCGACCGCGCGCGGCGGGGAAGGCCTGGCCGGACGATTCCGGGGACAGAGCGGCAAGGATACACTGCTTGCGACTTTATTGGCCCTTGTCCTATCGGCTGGACTGCTTCTGCTTGCTGCTGTGCTGCAGTGGGGAGATATGAATATGATCATCCCCATGGTCTATTATGTTCTCGCCCCTTTGCTCGCTTGGGGCGTCGGTTCCTGGATGGCCAGCCGAATGAGTGCAAGACTGGGTGGCTTGACGGGGGATACTTATGGTGCGATCAATGAAGGGCTGGAAGCGGTACTGCTACTGCTCGCCTGCTTGCTTTTTCAATGAGTGAAGTGGAGGTTTGATCGATGAGGCAAGAGGATTTATTAAGAGAGCAAGTTGATATAACGGAAAAAGATGCAAAGAGGAATTGTGTAGACTCCAGCAATCGAGGCGCTGTGCTGATGCTGCAGGGTACGGCTTCTGATGTCGGCAAGAGTGTCATCGTGACTGCCTTATGCCGAATTTTCGTTCAAGACGGAATCAGGACGGCTCCCTATAAATCACAGAATATGGCGCTAAATTCTTATGTCACCGCCGATGGCCGGGAGATTGGGCGAGCCCAGGGAGTGCAGGCTGAAGCCTGTGGAATCGAGGCGACGACGGATATGAATCCCGTCCTGATTAAGCCGACAGGAGATATGCACTCGCAGATCGTCGTTCACGGCAAGCCTTACCAGCATCTGAGCGCGATGAAATATCGTGAGGAGTTCCTGCCTGTGGCCCAGCCGATCGTGATGGAGGCTCTGAACCGATTGAGGGATGAATATGATCTCGTTGTGTTAGAAGGTGCGGGAAGTCCGGCGGAGATCAATTTGAAGCAGCGCGATATCGTCAATATGAATCTGGCTGGGTGGGCGGAAGCTCCGGTCATTTTGGTGGGCGATATCGATCGCGGCGGGGTATTTGCATTTCTGGTCGGGACGCTCGAATTGCTGGAGCCCGAGGAGAGAGCCCGGGTGAAGGGCTTCATTATCAATAAATTCAGAGGCGATCTGGAACTGCTTCGTCCAGGGCTGGATTGGCTAGAACAGCGGACAGGCATTCCCGTGCTTGGTGTGCTGCCCTTTCTGCCGGATCTGGAGATCGAGGCCGAGGATTCAGTCATTCTCGACTCATACGCCTCGATGCCTAAGCAGGGCCGCGATATCGATATTGTCGTTATTCGTTATCCGCGTATTTCCAATTTCACGGACTTCGATATGCTGGCTGCAGAGCCGGACGTGTCTGTGCGCTATGTCCAGCGAGCAGCGGAGCTAGGAGAGCCGGATGTAATCATCCTTCCAGGCTCCAAGGATACGATTAGCGACTTGGCATTTCTGCGAGAACAGGGGCTGGACGGGGCGATTGAGCAGTATATGGAGAGCAGCACTCATTCGCAACTGGTCGGTATTTGTGGCGGATATCAGATGCTTGGCGATGTACTCCTTGATCCAGAAGCAGTTGAATCCGGCAAAGTGAAGCAATCCCGTGGACTTGGCTGGCTGCCGCTGACGACGACGTTTCTTCCTGGCAAAAAGACAATCCGCACCGCAGGACATGTTCTACCTGATGCCCCGCTTAGCCTTTATACGATGGAGCCTGTTATCCCCGTTGGTGGCTACGAAATTCACTCCGGGGAGACGGTGTACTCAAGCCAAGTTGGTTTTGGGCTAGTTACTTATGGCTCATACGTTGTTGCACATACAAATGATGCGGCAAGTACCACTTCTCGGGGGAAAGATGTAGCACCCTTATTCCTAGTTCAAAGCGTTGATGAAGAGGAACGGATGGAGGGAGTCTGTCGCATTGATGGGCGAGTGTTCGGCACGTATTTGCACGGTCTATTCAATAGTGATGGTTATCGCCGGGCTTGGTTGGATGGAATTAGGCAAGCCAAGGGGCTGGAGCCCCTGGCTGCGACATTCTCCGCCGCCGCAAGGCGAGAGATTGCATTTGACCGACTTGCCGATCATGTAAGAGGGCATCTGGATATGGATCAAATATATGAGATTGCAGGCCTTCCAAAGAATCCTCAGTTTTGACACACGCTTACATTTGTAATACGATAAATATACGCTTAATTTTCGAATGGTAAAGTCGAAAAGCGGGGGAACCATTTTTTGGGGCGAATCGTTGTGTATAGTACACGTAGGGAACCATCTTTCCCGAGTCCGTCAGCTAACCTCGTCAGCAGTGGATGGGTCATCATTTATACTGCTTTGCAATGACCCTGCTACGGGTCTTTTTGTGTTAATATATGTGTTCAAAAAGGTCGGTTTTCAGCACCGAGAAGGTTGGATGAAGCTAGGGTCTGAGGAGCGAAGCGTACGTAGTAGGTACGTGAGCACCGGAAGACCCGGGTGAATTCAAGATTCGATGCCGAGTTACTCCGTGATTCACTTCGTGATCAAAAGTGGACTTTTTGAACTACCTCTATATGGATCTTTTTATATGGATATGACCCGTTATTACTCGGCATGTGATGCCTTGCGCTGCACTGTCATCTTTGGTTTCCAGGCTTCTTCTTTACGAATCGGCGATGTTGTAGAGATAAAGGAGGAGATGGTGTATGGCAAGCCCGAAGTACATTACAAATATCGATAAGGTGACGCAGTTGTCTCAAATCGAACGGGATCAACTTCGTCCGATTACTGACAAATTCGTGTTCCGGGTGAATGATTATTATTTGAATCTGATTGACTGGGACGATCCAAATGACCCCATTCGTAAGCTTGTTATTCCGAATACCGGGGAACTGCGCGAATATGGGCGTTGGGATGCTTCTGACGAGGATACGAATTATGTCGTTCCTGGCTGTCAGCATAAGTACCGGACAACGGCGCTTCTGATCGTCTCTGAGGTATGCGGTGCTTATTGCCGCTACTGCTTCCGCAAGCGGTTGTTCCGCAATGATGTGAAGGAAGCGATGGCCGATGTAACACCGGGGATTGAATACATCTCCAGGCATCCTGAGATCAACAATGTGTTATTGACGGGCGGGGACAGTCTGATTCTCGCGACTTCCAAGCTGCGTAATATCCTCGAACAGCTGCGGGCGATCGAACATGTGAAGATCATCCGACTTGGCTCGAAAATCCCTGTCTTCAATCCGATGAGGATCTATGAGGATCCTGATCTATTGCAATTGATCTCTGAATTTTCCTCAGCGGATAAGCGCATTTATGTGATGGCGCATATTAATCATCCGCGGGAGATTACGGCGGAAGCGCGCAAATGCTTCGAGGCGCTACATAAGGCTGGAGCCATCGTCGTGAATCAGACGCCGATCCTGAAGGGGATCAATGATGATGAGAAGGTGCTTGGGGAACTGCTCGACAAATTGTCCTGGGCAGGTGTAACGCCTTATTATTTCTTCATCAACCGTCCGGTTGCCGGAAATTCCGATTTTGTTATTCCGCTGCGGCGGGCATATGAACTGGTGGAAGGGGCTAAGGCCCGTACTTCCGGCTTAGGCAAGCGCGTTCGCTTATCGATGAGCCATACATCCGGTAAAATCGAAATATTGGCGATCGAGAACGGAATGGCGTATTTGAAGTATCATCAGTCCCGTGATGATGAGTATGGGAAGTTCATGATGCTTGAATGTCCAGAGGATGCAGCCTGGTTTGATGATCTTCCCGGCAATGAGTCGTATTGGAAGAAGCCTGAGAAGAAATTGGCCGAGGCCGTCTCGGTGAATGAACTGTAAGAAGATTATAGATCTTTTAACGCCAATGAACCGCCGGAATCCTATTTCCGGCGGTTCTTCTTGTATGATCTGTCCCTCTTAAACTTTGAATTTATTTATAGCCTCTCTCAAGGAAAGAGCATGCTGATGGAGCTGTTCAATAGCTCCGACATGGTTCTTCATTTCTTCGATTTGCCGGCTGGTGTTATTGGAGATTTCTTCGATACTGAGAAGAGATTTTCCGGTAATATTGGCCGATTCCTCAACAGAGGCAGTTACTTCTTCTGTGCTGGCCGAGATTTCCTCGGTTGCCGCCGAGACAGATTGAACACTTGAGTTAATCTCCGAGATCAGCTCGGTCAAATGGCTGAACGCCAGCTCTGCCTGATTCACTTGCTCCGTACCGGAACTAATCTCATTAGTAGCACGCTGCATCGTCTGCATCGAGCTTACAGTCTCTTCCTGGATGCTTAATAAGTATTCGCTGATCTTCGTTGTGGCATCCTTCGTCTGTTCAGCAAGCAGGCGAATTTCTTCGGCGACGACGGAGAAGCCTTTGCCATGCTCTCCAGCCCGTGCTGCTTCAATCGCCGCATTCAGAGCCAAGATATGAACCTGTTTCGTAATACTTGAGATCAGGTCTACGACTTGAATGATGGATGAAGCACGTTCGTTCAAGGTTGAAATATGTGTGAGCAATGATGCTGCGGCCTGCTCGACAAGGCGCATCTGCCCAGTCGCCGACTTGGCCAGCTCATTCCCGTTGTCAGCCTCATTTGAAGCTTGACCAATGCGCTCTGTTACTTCAGCGGAGGAACCGGCGATATGCTGGATCCCTAGCGAAATCTCTTCCATTGCACGGGCATTCTCTGCGGCCGCCCCGGCGATTACGGTGCTGCCTTTTTCAATTTCCTGCATCGAGTTGCCGGAATGCTCAATCAACTGCTGGAAGGTGTTCACAGACTGATAGATCTGATCGGAGCCTTGGATAACGCCATGGGAGCTATTTTGAACCTTGGTGATCATTTCTTTTAGCTCCGTAATCATCGTTTGGAAGCTGGCAGAGAGCTCAGCGATCTCATCACGTCCCGTAATGGTAATCTGTTGAGTTAAATCTCCCTGTGCCATTTGCGTAGTTACGGCGGCCAATCTCTTAATCGGTTTGATGATGCGTCTGCTGTTCGCATAAGCCGCGATCAGAGCCAGAACGATAACAATGGCAGCGATTACGATTCCGGTCCACAGAATTTGATCTTCCTTCTGTTTGATGAAGTTCGCATCCATACCTACAGCTAGAACAGCTGTGCTTCCAGACAGGCGGATATATGCAGTTTTGTGCACGCCATATTGATCACTGTACAGGTCGCTAACGCTCAGTTTGCCAGGATCTTTCACCTTCATCGCTTCCTGGATATCAAGCTCGTCCCCAACCTTCATGATCGAATCTTTATTAATTCCAATCACGATGGCCTTATCTTCTTTGACATCGAGAATATAGGCGGTATGCAGATGGAATTCCTCAACCTTTTTGCTGAGATAGGACTCTACGGCAAAGCGTGAATTTTCGCTTCCTTTAATAAGCTGGAGAGCCTGCGAATTATCAAGTCCTTTGTAAATATCCCTGGAGCTTGTATGCAGAACCTCATCGAATTGAGGAAGTACATTCTCGTCAATAATGCTCATGGCGATAAAGTAGAAAGTTGTACTGAATAAAATGGATGACAGGATTGTGATGACCGCAAATGTCAGCATAAATTTGCGACCAATGGAATGTTTGAATTTTCGCATTATATCCCCCTGAGTTTCTATTAATCTAGTTCTTTATTCCTGTTTATGTAGTTCAATTGGAAAAAAAGACATATAAAAGTATTGTAAGACAAAATGAAACGTTTAAACAATGATATTATTCATTTTTTCAATGATAGCGATTTCATTGTTTCGAGAAAGTGAATTTTGACCATTTCCTGAATCAATTTTATTTGATTAAAAACGAACTTTCTGCACAACCTCTATAATGGAAGAAATAATAGGGTGGCAACTTGCGAAAAGCTATGTTATCGTAGAAAATGCTGATTGAAAATCAGCCGCGGTTCGTAACCATCCCGCGTAACCAAAACTAGGAGGCATGTTATGTTTAACTTTTTCTGGGGCCTTATATATATGCTCGTAAATTTAACCTTCTTCTTGATCTGTTATCGCTGGTTCGGAAAGAAGGGGTTATATGCCTGGATCGGGGTTGCCACGGTCATCGCCAATATTCAAGTCGTTAAGACAATTGATATGTTCGGAATTGTAATGACGCTTGGCAATACGATGTATGTAAGCCTATATTTGACGAGTGATTTACTGAATGAGAAGTATGGGCGTCAAGAGGCGAAGAAGGCGGTATGGTTCGGGTTCTTCACGCTGATAATGACGACGATTCTTATGCAGATGGTTCTTGTGTTCCAGCCGCAGCCAGGTGATCTGGCGCAAGATTCGCTTAAGACGATCTTCGGGTTAATGCCAAGATTGGCGCTGGGTAGTTTGACAGCTTATTTCATCAGTCAGTTTCTCGATGTCCGCCTGTATTCTTGGATTCGCCGTTTCTATCCTTTGCGCAATCAACTCTGGATCCGGAACAACGGAAGCACGATGATCAGTTCCTTTGTCGATACGCTGATCTTCTGTTCGATTGCCTTCATTGGTAAATACAGCTTCGACGTATGGCTCGAAATCCTGTTCACTACTTATATAATAAAATTTGCGCTGACTGCGGTGGGTACGCCATTTCTGTACATCGCGCGTAACTTCCATCCAGACGGTGAACCGGAACTCGATCAAGTCAAATAAAATCACAAAACCTCCAGGGCCGCATTCGCGTGTCTTGGAGGTTTTGTTGTTGCTAAAGCACAGCCCTTGCTTTTGTAGATTAGTCGATAAAAGTGAGCTGCTTCGGAAATTGAGTCAGCACATCAACGCCGGATTCGGTAACAAGCACATCGTCTTCAATCCGGACGCCGGCGATACCGGGAACATAGATACCAGGCTCGACGGTAAAGACGTTGCCAGCTGAGAGCGTGAGCTCATTCAATCCATGTACGGATGGGAATTCATGAACATCGATGCCGAGCCCATGACCAAGGCGATGCAGGAAATACTCCCCGTAACCAGCCTCGGTAATCAAATCTCGGGCAGCTTTATCGATCGAAGCGAAAGTAACGCCAGGGCGAATCTGGGCAATCGCCGCTTCATTAGCGGCAAGTACAGTATTGTAGATTCGGGTCTGTTCTTCCGTGATATTTCCATAGGCGAAGGTACGAGTAATGTCCGAAGCGTAACCGTCTGCGTAGACCCCGATATCGAACATGACTAGATCGCCACGGTGCAGCTGTCTTTTGCCTGGTACTCCGTGTGGAAGTGCGGCATTCTCACCGAATAATACCATCGAGTCGAAGGAAGGACCGTCTGCTCCAAGCTTGCGAATCTGGTATTCAACCTCAGCTACCAATTCATTCTCGGACACTCCTTCCTTCACTTGCTTGAGAGCCTCCTGCAATACTTGCTCGATCAGGGAAATGGCGTGGCGCAGCTTGCCGACTTCCTCCGGAGACTTATGCATCCGCAGCTCCCGAAGCCAAGGACCTACATCGAAGCTTGCTGAGAAGGAGAGGGCTTCTTGCAACGCTTCATAGCGCGCCATGGACAGGTTTTCTTTCTCGAGGCCCATTGTACTGATCTTACCTTGTACCTTTGCCGCTAATATTTGATAAGGATTATCGGTATCCTGATGCGTGATAATGTCGGTAATATCCGACGCCGTACGGGCGGCTTCTTCATCGAGGGCGGGAACGAGCAGGAAAGGCTCATGGCCAGTCTGCAACACGGCTCCCAGGAATCTCTCATGGGGATCGCTTAGAAAGCCCGTTAAGTAATATACATGTTTGGGATCCGTAATGAGCATAGTGTCGATACCGGATTGCTTCATATTTTGTTCAAGTCCAGACCATTTAGAATTCATGGTTGATTGATACTTCCTTTCTCAGATAACTATTCAATATTATTATAGGCTAATTGAGTCGTTCACGGTAGTTCGATGAATGGAGGGCTCTGGCAACAAAGGATGTGTGTGGGGAGAGTCCGATATAGTTCTAATGCATCATGATATTGGTCATAAGGATTGACAAAAAATGTTTGAGAGTTATTTACATTTGTTGCATTCCTACATACAATGAGATTGTTATTCAAATTTTAGTTATTGGGAGGATGCAAAGTGATCGCTGAGAGAAAGGACAAGACCAAGTTCATATTGTTCGGGTTGCTGCTCGGCATTCTAATGTCAGCCATGGACAATACGATCGTAACAACGGCGATGGGAACGATCGTCTCCGAGCTAGGCGGGATGGATCAGTTCGTATGGGTCACCTCCGCATATATGGTAGCAGTTATGGCAGGGACGCCGATCTTCGGCAAGCTGTCCGATATGTACGGACGGAAACGGTTTTTTATTTTTGGTATCGTGACGTTTATTCTCGGTTCAGTGCTATGCGGAATTGCAACGAGTATTGTTCAACTTAGTATTTTCCGGGCGATTCAAGGGATTGGCGGCGGTGCGCTGATGCCGATTGCTTTTACGATTATTTACGATATCTTTCCGATTGAGAAGCGTGGTAAAATGACGGGCCTAATGGGGGCTGTATTCGGTACTTCGAGTATATTCGGTCCGCTGCTCGGTGCGTTCATTACAGATCATCTTGGCTGGAACTGGGTTTTCTATATTAATGTACCTATCGGTATTGTCGCTCTTGGCTTGATTATCGCGTTCTATCATGAATCGCTGACGCATGAGAAACAACGGATTGACTGGGGCGGAGCGTTTACGCTGGTCGGCGCTGTCGTGTGCCTGATGTTTGCTCTTGAACTGGGCGGAGAGAAATATGCCTGGAATTCCGTTGTCATTATCAGCCTGTTTGTTGGATTCGCAGTATTGTTCGTTGCCTTCCTGCTAGTGGAGGTACGGGCTAAGGAGCCAGTCATTTCGTTCTCCATGTTCAAAATTCCATTGTATGCTACAAGCAGCTTGCTAGCGCTGTTCTATGGTAGTGTATTTATTATTGCAACGGTATATATTCCAATCTATGTGCAAGGGGTATACGGTGGAACGGCGACGAATTCAGGAATCATTCTGATGCCGATGATGCTGGGCTCTGTATTTGGCAGTATGATGGGCGGAATCTTAACCTCAAAAATGTCCTACCGCAGTGTAATGATGATCTCTGTGGTGTTCTTCTTAGGGGGGATATTTGCCCTGAGTACGCTAACTGGCGATTCATCCCGTACTCTGTTGACCTTGTACAGTATTTTGACCGGGTTCGGGGTAGGCTTCTCGTTCTCTGTACTTGGGATGGCTGCGGTACATCACTTTGATGCCCGCCAGCGCGGAGCAGCTACCTCAACGAACTCATTCCTGAGATCGCTTGGTATGACGCTCGGCATTACGATCTTCGGGATCGTTCAGCGTAATCTGCTGGCGAATAATATGGCCGAGGCATTTGCAGGAATGGGGCAATCCGGACAGAGCTTTGGAGATACGAGGGATATGTTAAGTCCTGAGAAGAGGGCATTGATTCCAGCACCGATTTTGGAGAAAATAACTGGAGCATTGTCTTCATCGATCGCCCATACCTTCCTGTGGGCCCTGATTCCTACTGCATTGTCCGTTGTTGTAGTCATTCTGATGCCGAAGGATCGGATTAAACCGAAAGCGGTGAAAGCTGCTGAAGTTACGGAACAGCATGTGTAAATAAAATGAAGAGAAGCCCGCCTGGCTGCTGCCCCTGACCGATGCTCTAGAAGCTGAATCGACAGGGGCGCAGAAGAGGCGGGCTTTATTTTACGAGGATCGTTAGAGACGTTTATGATTCGTATAGCTCCTGAAGCTCTTTAACTAAATGGGACGGCTTTCTGCCATAGAGGGCATCTACTAAATTCCGCGCTGCAAGCATCCCCATTTTAAGCCTGGTTTGCATGGTCGCTGAGCCGATATGCGGCAGGACCACAACATTGTCCATCGTTAGCAGCGGGTTATTCGGATCGACAGGCTCCTGCTCGAATACATCCAGACCAGCACCGAAGATCTGTTTCTGGCGAAGGGCATTGATCAAGGCGGCTTCATCCACTGTAGCTCCACGGGAAGCATTGATAAATACAGCAGAAGGCTTCATCATCGCGAATTCGCGTTCACCGATATAGTGTCTAGTCTCTGGAGTTAACGGCGTCATCAGTACGATAAAATCGGACTCGCGCAGTAGTTCTTCTTTGGAACGATAGGCTGCATCTAAGGCTTGTTCAACATCAGGCTTAGGATGACGGTTATGATATAGAATGTTCATGCCAAATCCCCATTTGCCCCGCTGGGCTACCGCTTGCCCGATATTACCCATGCCGATGATGCCTAATGTTTTGTGATGAACATCCACACCAAATATATTCTCATCGTCCTTGCTTGACCAGTGTCCGGCCCTAACATAGCGATCTAGTTCAGGGACACGGCGTGCTACAGACAGCATCAGGGAGAGGATTAAGTCAGCAACCGTATCATCAAGCACTTTCGGCGTGTTCGTTCCAAGGATCTTCCGTCCCCGCATCGCTTCCAGATCGAAATTATTATAGCCGACGCTAATATTACTGACTACTTTTAACTTTGGAGAGCGTTCTAGCAGTTCTTGATCGATCCGCGTTCCAGAGGTTAACAACCCTTCACAATCAGCCAGCTGCTCAAATAAGTATTCGCGTGGAATAGGTTCTAAGCGATCCCATTTTTTATAGCGGAAGTGTTCAGCAATATAATTTTCTACCTCGACGGGTATTTTTCTGGCGATATAGATTTGCGGTAACATAGATGTACCTCCTGAATCTGGGTTATTAATTTATCGGTTATCGACTTTCTCCGGATACATATCATGGTTCATCAGTCGGTGATCAGCCATCGCTTCATATTTCGTCCCTGGACGACCGTAGTTGCAGTATGGGTCGATGGAAATGCCGCCACGCGGGGTGAATTTACCCCATACCTCAATGTATTTGGGCTCCATCAGCTTAATCAGATCATTCATGATAATGTTGACGCAATCCTCATGGAAATCGCCATGGTTGCGGAAGCTGAACAGGTACAGCTTGAGCGATTTGCTCTCAACCATTTTCAGGTCGGGAATGTAGCTGATATATATCGTGGCGAAATCAGGCTGCCCAGTAATGGGGCAGAGGCTCGTGAATTCCGGACAGTTGAATTTTACAAAATAATCGCGGTACGGATGCTTGTTATCGAAGCTCTCTAAAATTTCTGGTGTATAGGTCATCGGGTATTTAACGGCTTGATTACCTAGTAGGGTAACATTCTGCATTTCTTCCTGCTGTCTTCCTGACATAGAGACATCCTCCTCAAATATGAGTCATGTGATGAAGTGTGTTCAAAAAGTTCGGTAGTTAGACTCCGCGTTTGTTGCCCCATACTAAGGCATGCAGCTGCGGTAGTACCCTAACGTCATTGAGCTCTGACGAGTTCATAACTCGATCGATCAAATGCTCATAGCGCTGCAGCAAATCACTGGCATGGTCCCGGGTATCCATGCGGTTCACGTCCGGATTGCCGACTTGAATATACATTTGTATATCAGAATAACGCTGATGCACCTTTATGGCATAATTCAGATCAAGATCATCGAATACGACAACCTTCAGACTCATAATATAGGAGGCAGGGCGATTGCGAAGTTTATTCACGATCTCGTCCAGCTTCGACCAGTCCGTATTCATTTTGGAGCTTGGCGGCTTCGGAGAGAGGGTGACTTGTTCGACTTCGGCCAACCAATCTTGCCAACGTGAGCCTTGGGTTTCTATAGCTAGCGTAATACCCTGTTGATGAAGCAATTCAATCAGAGACTGCAGCTGCGGAAGTAGAACCGGGTTGCCTCCAGAAAGTGTGACATGAGAGAAGCGGTCTTGCCCAATCTGCCGCAGCTCTTCCCAGATTTCCGCCGCAGTCATCAGTCGAATCGATTCCTTGGCGCTTCCGTCCCAAGTGAAGGCCGAGTCGCACCAACTGCAATGGTAGTCACATCCGGCGGTGCGCACGAACATCGTCTTTTGACCGATGACCATGCCCTCACCTTGAACGGTTGGTCCAAAGATCTCCAGAACAGGAATCAGGGACTTATTTACCGCGCCCATCAATACATCCACTCCCGTCTGGCTTCAGCATAGCTTGTTCCCGTCTCGTACAGACGGACGAATTCCGTACGCCCTCCAAGAATGGAAGAACGGTAGGCATCGGATTGCAGAGCATTCTCCATCCGTTCAAACAACCAGACGACCATATTCTCGGCTGTCGTATTCATTAACGGCAGCGTCTCATTTAAATAGCGGTGATCCAGGAAGCCCTCGATCTCTTCTTTCCAGATTGTCTTGATCGCTCCGAAGTCGACAGTAATGCCGATATCATTTGGTATGCCGCTGATGCCAAAGACTACTTTATAGGTATGACCATGCAGATTCTTGCATTTGCCTTCATAGGCATGTAGATGATGAGCAGCATCAAAGGTGAATTCTTTACTCACTAGCACACGGCGTTGGTGGTATCTAAGCTGCTCATGTTGTATATCCTGTCCATATTCTTGCAGGCGGTCTACAATGTGAAATTCTCCAGGGGACCGGGTCATAAGGACATCTCCCCTTGGCGCATTTCTAGGTATTTCTCCAGCCCGGCTTTTCTTAGCTTGCAGGCAGGGCACTCCCCGCAGCCGTCACCGATGATTCCGTTGTAACAAGTTAATGTACGTTCTCTGACAAAATCAAAAGCTCCCAGCTCATCGGCCAGCTTCCATGTCTCGGCCTTATCGATCCACATCAGCGGGGTATGGATGACGAAATTGTAGTCCATAGCCAGGTTAAGTGTGACATTGAGCGACTTCACAAAGGCATCCCGACAATCGGGGTACCCGCTGAAATCCGTCTCACATACGCCGGTAACGAGATGCCGGGCGGAACGGCCCTTGGCGAATACTGCCGCAAAGCTCAGGAATAGATGGTTGCGTCCTTCGACAAAAGTGCTTGGCAGCTCGCCTTCCTCTTGAACGATCGGCATGTCGCTGTTCGTGAGTGAGTTCTGCGTAATTTGGCCTAGCAGACTCATATCCAGGACGGTCAGCTTCACGCCAAGTTCGGCGGCGATTCCTTTGGCACATTCGATCTCCAGCTTATGTCGCTGGCCGTAGTCGAAGGTGACGGCCTCCACTTCACGGAATTGCTGTAGTGCCCAGAATAGGCAGGTGGTGCTGTCTTGACCGCCGCTGAAGACGACGACGGCCTTTTCATTTTTCAGCATAAAAAAACCTCTCATTCTTCTTGAATTTGAAATCGGAAGAAAGAGAGTTCTTGAACTGTACTAGTGTTTGTTCAAAAAGTCAGAACTTTTTTGAACAACCTCTATTACAAAAAACAAGCCCATGCGAAATAAAAGGCAGGGCGCCATTAGTTTTTTATAGAGGGAGTTCGCGAACCTCTCTCATGCAGATGCTGCATGAACTTCTTCAATTTTTAGGGTTGATACGCAGTCATTATAGCATATTTATATGAGGGGGAATGTGATAATCTATGGAATCTATCATATGGACACGTAAAATTCGAAAATCTATTTACAAGTAAAGTCCGTTGAAACATAATGGAATATATTAACTAGGGAAGGGGACTCATTGATAATGATCAAAAGAATGAAATGGTTAGCGATCCCAATGGCATTGCTGTTGGTGATGTTGACTGGCTGTCAGGCTGTAGGAGGGCTTGATATCAACAAAGCGCTCGCGAACAGCATGAACCCGTCGTCCAGTGAGTCGAAGCAGAAGATCTCGATCGAACTCGTACCTGCGGCCGGCATATCTGCTGAAGACCAGAAAATGATTGATCTGATTAATTCTTTGTATCTTACGATTGACAGCGGTAAAGTTCAAGATAAAAATACCGCATCAATAAAAGGGTCTGTTGGATTCCAAGGCAAGGAATTGCCTTATCAATTGTCCATGGACAAACATGGAATGGTTATTCAATTGGAAGGAGCTAAGCAACCGCTCTACATATCGCTGGATGACAGCGAGTTGGGATACCCGGATATGAGTCAATATGAAGAGAATATCCAAGGCTTCTCCCAGAAGGTGGTTCAATTCGCTATCAACCATGCTCCTAATCCGACGAAGCTGTCTGTGAAGCAGGTTCAAGACAAAGTGAATGGAGAATCATTGGCTCTGACGAATCTTCACGTTGAAGTGAATGGTGAAGAGCTGCTGGCGATGGTTAAGCCTTTCTTGACAGAAGTAGTGAAAGATGAGGCAGGTCTAAAGGAACTGATTAACGCTTTCTACGATACTTTCTATCCGGTCTTCACTTCGATGGAAGAAGAGGGTTATGATGTAGGAACGGATCTTCCGGTTGGCTCTAAGGGAGCTGCTGTTGGGGCGATCCATGGTGAATTGATTGAGAGCCTGAATAAGTTCCTGAACGATTATGATGCCAGTCTGGAAGAAGTCCTGAAGGAAACTCCAGAGCTGACGACGGTACTCGGCAAAAATTCCACACTGAACTTGGATCTCTACCTCGATGGTAAACAAAATATTCGCAAACAAAACCTTGATCTTGCCATCGCACTTCCTGCAGATGAGTATATTCCGTTCTCGGCCATCAAGCTTCATACGGAGAGCGAAATCTGGAATAACGGCGCTGAAGTATCGATCGACAAGATCGATACAAGTGCGGGTGTTCTTGATATTACAGAGGGAGACTTTACTCCAGGACAGCTGCTGCGTAATTTCGAAGCAGACTCCTTGATGTATAAGACGCTCATGAATGATCTGAAGATCACGGAGAAACTGATTTGGCTTGATCCCGAGGATGAGTACGACGGCATCATTTCCAAGAAAAATGTATCCTTTGCACCGCTGCGCTATTTGTCCGAACAACTGGATGCAGAAGTGAAGTGGACCAAGGGCTCCAAACAAATCGTTATTATCGATGATCTCAACGGCCGGGAGATTGTGTTGACAGTTGGCTCCGACAAGGCAACAATCGGTGGTCAGTCTGTTACACTGCCACAGCCTGTATTCGTTCATAGTGATGGTACTACCTATGTACCGCTTCGCTTCATTGCTGAATCGCTAGGAGCTACAGTAACTAAGGATGCAGATGGCTGGATTATCATTGAACGTAAATAATACCTGCAGATAAATTAAGAAACAACCATAGTCCTGATTAAGGGATTGTGGTTGTTTTTTTGCTTTGAGGCATCTGTATGATTTACTGGGATTCGAAAATGGCGGTCTCGTTTATTTCAACGTCTCCCATTTCATCCACATCTCCAGAGGGTTCATGGTGTATATTCCGTTCTCGCGACTCATGAATTGATGCATAATGAACTCTCGCCGGATCGTAGCAAAGTCATCATGATATTGCTTAATGAATTCATTGATTTCTTTCTCAGTATAGCTACGTCCTGGCTCTAAGCCGCCGATCATGTGCTCCAGCACGATTAACTTCTTCTTCAGTTGAGCCGGAATATGCTGTAATCTTCCCGCTGCCGTGAAGAAATTGGATATTACAGATTGCTTGAGCTTTTGATTGTGATCTTCCATTGGATGATCCTCTCCTTCAGGCAGTTGATTCGCATTCTTATAAATGATGTTGGCCGTCGCGGTTCCATAAGCGTTGATGAAATAGTGATTCAATGAGAAATAGATCGTATTCTTCTCGCGGCGTTCATGGATCAGACTTGCGGCGCGAAGCTTGGCCGCATGATGCGTGATCGTGGCCGGCGTAACGAATAACTTCTCGGCTAACACCTGCCCGTTCAGCTCGCCCTCGGCCAGCAGGATCAATATTTTGATCCGGGTCGGGTCAGCCAACGCTTTATGGTAAGCAACGATTTTATCTAGTTGCACAGCTATCACCTCTGCCAATATAGTGCTGTTAAATTCAATTTAACATACATCTAATTTAATATATATCTAATTATAAGTAAAGGATTTCTTTCCAAGCAAAACCGCCCGGTAAATAACTTACCGGACGGTTTTGCTTGCTTAAAGTTGGACTTATTAGCCAATTATGGCTCTAAGCCGGATACGAGTGCTCCGTTCAGATATACAGGAACGCGCTCCCAATCGGTGTAATTCGATTTGGTTGCGTCATAGGAGTAGTCGTCACTCTCAGCGTAATTACTCCAATCGGTCTTATTGAACCGAACTTGGACTTCCCCGGTATTTGCTCCAGGTGCGAGACTGCCCGCTCCCGGCCCAAAGGAGACCTCCAGATAGTAATCTGCTCCGGCTACCGGGTTATTCAGCTTGACAAAATTGCCGATGATATTACCGCTGCCGAGCGCGGCATAGTCACAGTGGAATTCCTGTGGCTTATCTCCATCGATCGTGTAGTAATAACGGAATTTGACGTTGCTTAGAGCGATTGGCGTGTCACCATTATTTACGATGCGGAATTGGGCGCGAATCTGATTATCGTTCGGATTGGTGTCATTTGTACGATACTGAAGGACCAGATCACCGGTAGCAGGTACCGGAATCGCCTTCGGAGTAGCACTGACCTCCGCGGAATACGGGCTCTCACCAAAGGCGTTCGCTGCACTGATGACGTAATAATAAGTTGTATCATTCACGACATTCGTATCTGTGTATGAAGCGCCAGTAATTGTCGCTATTGCTGTGTAAGGGCCGCTGCTTACAGTTGCCCGATGAACCGTATAGTTGTCTGCACCGGATGCTTTGCTCCAGGACAGGTCGACCTTGGCATCTCCTGCAGTTGCTTTGGGATTAGCAGGAGCCTTCGGGGCGGTCGGATTTACTGGACCGCTGCCGCCGCCGTGAATCAAGCGGTCATATTCTGCATAGGCTGTAGCCATATCTACCTGAGCCCAGAAGCGGTGATAGGTGAATTCAGGCGCTCCATTTTCCCACTTCTGTGTGGTTGGGTTCCAGGAGGTGTTGTATTTATTCAATAAATACGACCATGAGGAATCATTTTGAATATTCGGGAGAACATCGATGTAGCTGGCATATACACCATTTCCACCCTTGGCCGGGTCGGAAGGAACCGTATTGCTGCCGGGAATTGTATTGCCTTGTCCAAACTTGCCGCTCCATCCACTTGGGAAATAAATCTCCTTAGTGAAATACCGATAGTAATCAGCACGTGGCTCTGAAGTAGTTATGCCGATTCCGTCATTGTAGGCCCAGGCTGTATCAAGCAGCGACTTGGCAGCCTGTTCGGCCTGCGACCCCAATCCGGTATAATTGCCATTCTCCACTTTGGTTGCCGCGGCGAAGAAGGTAAGGGCCTTGATGTAGCTGCCTAATACACCAACATCCTGTCCCGGATTATTGGCTGTGACATGCAAGTTCGGATTGCCTGTATAACTGCTGAGGCCATTCCAGGAATCCGGTTTACCCTGCCATTCAAGATTGCTAGGAATCCAGAATTCGCCGGGAGCGGAGACTGTGGCGATCTGCGGGTTGCTGCCGCCGAGCACACGGTTGCCTTGACCATCCAGATAATATCCCTCGCTGTCCGTTACCGGGCGCTCGTTCACAAAGACATAATCAAGGGACCAGTCTACCCATTTCTGTGTGATCTGCTTGGCCATTTGGAAATTAGCTGAGCTTGTATCGCCGTTCGAAGCAAGGATATAGTACAGCTCTGCGATCCGCTCTACTGGCCAGGCTTGCATGCCGAACCAGTTGTTCGATGGAGGATCATGATAGACTGGAGCTTCATCATACGCCATTCCATAGAATGTACTGGCACCGGCTGGATATGCCGCATAAGAACCGTTCCAGCTATTCGTTGCTCCTCCGGCGATCGCTCCTTCATTGGATTGCAGCCAGGTGTAGAATTCAAGCTGGCGGGTAAGGGAGGTAGCCCAGTCCTGCCCTGCTGTCGGAGAAGCTGGAATGAGCCCGCCATCCGGATTGGATAAGGCGTAGGCTGCAACGACGTTCTGATAGCCTTGGTGTGCGTGGCTTGCCCCGATGCGCCATGCCCAGTTACCGGTTTGTCCTAGTCCGCCGCCCCAGGCTGTGTACCAAGCCATCAGATAATGGCTGGCATCCTTGCCGGTGCCGGCGGATGGGGTGCCGTTTGCGGCGCTGCCGATTTTTTGGAAGTACTTATCGTACATGCCGTAGCGTAAATAGTCGCCCATTTTCTCGGCTTTTTGCAAATAAACCTCGTTATCATATCCCAGTTCCTTTGCCCAATACATGGCCTGAATGGCGCGGGCGTCGGCATCGGTCGCATTCGTGTAACGCCACTGCGCTGCAGGAGCGTTGCTCTCCTTAGTGAACAGGGTCATGAAGCCTTCACCCGATTTACCGAAAGTCTTGTCATCCTGAGAAGGGTGGGGGACCGCTTCCCACACTGATTCCTGCTCGCCCCGCTGGAAGGTGTTAACATATGCTGCAGTATGGGATGGATTGAGCAGGTTACCGTAGCCATACCAATTATCCACGTCCACGAGCCAATGCATAAGATAGGTCTGGTTGTTCCCGTAGGTGGCCTTCAGTTCGGCATCGAGCGGGTCCTTGCCAGGGGAGTATTGACCGCTAAGCTGGCTTGGATATTGGTCTGGCTGAGCGTACTCGGCTGCGTAGGTAGCCGGGCTATTAGGATCGTAGTAGTTCATCGTCGGTTGCTCCTGAACACCATCGCCTTCATTGATAGGAATAATATAAGTCTCCATATTGTCCCATGCTGCTTCGAGCTTGCTCCAGTCACCGGTATAATAGCCGTATAACACTTCAAGCCACATCCAGTAGCTGTACGCTTCTGAGGTTGTCATATGCCCATAGTTAGGCGCTTCGCTCATCAGTGTCTCAATGGCATGGTAAGGAATCCCTTCTGCGGAGTAATAGCCATTGGCGGGATCTTTGATTTGTGCATATAGCTGCAGGAAGCGGGTCTCCTCCAGAGAAGCTGCGGAAGCTTTATTCGCGCCCATTCCGAAGACGCCGGTCATGAGTGATACGAGTAGCGCGGCGGACATGACGATGGATACGGATCTTTTGAATACGGTCGATTTCATAGCTGTCACCAACCTTTCTTCAAATTATTTGAATCCTCTAATGAGACATTCGTGTATACAAGAATTAAGGCTCAATCCCCCAAATGAGCGTTCCGTTCTGGTACAGAGTGGCCCGCTCCCAGTCCGCATAGGACTGCTGGGTCCCGTCATAGGAGTAGTCATCGCTCTCATTATAATTGCTCCAATCCGTCTTGTTGAAGCGCACCTGGATGTCTCCGCTGCTGGATCCCGGGGCGAGAACGCCGGCTCCGCTCGAGAAGGAGAGCTCCAGGTAATAATCGGCTCCCGGAGCTGCGGGACTCATCTTAACGAAGTTGCCGTTTACATTGCCGCTGCCCACATAGGCATAGTCGCAATGGAACTCCTGCGGCTTGTCCCCATCGATGGTGTAATAATAGCGCAGCTTCACATTGCTTAAGGCGATGCTCTCGGAGCCAGTGTTGACGATCCGGAATTGAGCTCGAATCTGATTGTCATTCGGATTCGTATCATTGGCATGGTATTGCAGCTTCAAATCGCCTTCGATCGGTGCAGGAGCCTCGTGCGGCTTAGCGATGGCTTGGGCGGAGGGCAGACTGCTGCCGACGCTATTTCTGGCAACGACGACATAGTAGTAAGTCGTCCCGTTTGTCAGTCCGGTGTCCGTGAATGATGGAGAGTTGACCGTTCCGACGGTAGTATATGGGCCACCGTTTGTTGTGGAGCGTTGAATCAAGTAGTCATCCGCTGAGTAAGTCGCATTCCAGGTGAGCTGGACCTGTGCATTGCCGGCCGTGGCTTTGACGTTCTTCGGGGCTGCGGGCACCGTAGGTTGTCCTGGATTGCCTCCGCCTTGCGGCAGTTCGCCGAAGACGTGTACGCCTGCATCAAAGACTGGAATATAGAGGGACTTGGCTGGTCCGACGCTGTTAGACGGCATCCCTTGATAAGAGAAGTCATTGCTGTTATCCCAGAAGTTGGTATTTAGCGGGGCGGCGATCCGGAATTGAACTTCTTTCTTGTATGCGGATTGCCCTCCGGGATAGATCGGAGTACCTGAGAAATCTACCTTTGTATAGTAAATATGGTTGTCTGCATCATAGGGAAGCAGTGGAGAGACCGTAGCGCCCTGATTATAGCCACCAGCGGATACGGTAATGTCCTCCGGACCATAACCTGCTTCAATGGCTTCGCTAATGTCGATATAATAATTGAACGACATCGCGTCGCTGACGCGCGCTGGCCAGCTGGAACGGTTATTAAGGAGCGCCCGAATCTCTACGAAATTACTGCCGCTGACATTCACGGAAGCTTCCACGAACATCTCATCATCGCGGACTTCGGGAGCCGGGAAGCCCGCGAGAGGCTGCTGTCCGTCGCCATGCAGAATCATCATCTTCGCCAGCGCCCCGGTGAACCCGGCGTTGTAGTCGGTAGCAACTTCATTCGAGACATAGTCACTGATCGAGTCAGTATAAGCGTCGTTGCTTCCAGGGCCGCCGACCAGAGCTCCATACAGAATATGACGATGATTGATCGGCAGGTTCTGACTATCAGCCCAGGAACCGTGAGATGTTCGATGGTGCGGGTGCTGCGGAGCGTTGTTGCCATAGCCGATGACATAACTGCTGTTACGTGGATTATCTCCAAGCATGTAAAGAATTTGTCGTTCTGCAAATGAACGCGCGTTTATTTTCTTCGCAGAATCAGACACCCAATCGGAATACACAAATGAGATAAAAGCTTGATTAGCTGCGTAACGCAGCGCCCCCCATTGGTCCAAATGAGCCAGTCCGCCAGGGGTATAGGTGACCCGTTCTCCGTTAATCCCGGTCGTCCAGAACTGAATGTTGCGTTCAACCGATGCTACGAATTTCGGATCGCCGGTAATTCGAGCGAGCAATAACTGGGCACCATAGTGCTTGTCATCCCAGGCATGTGTCCATTTGTAATCCCAGAGGCCTTGCTGATTGGTTCCCCATGTATCGCTAGCCGCAATCGCTTTGTCCAAATAGGTCTGCTCACCTGTGGCAAGATACAGCCAGACAGCTCCCCAGCTCAACTCATCTTCATATCCGCTCCAGGAATTGTAGAACTGCTTAGCATCGGTAATGCTGTCGGAATACTTACCACGATATTGATCGGCGAAATTGTACAATTGCCGGGCATGCTGAAGCAGCTTGTCCGAATATGCCGGGTCGCTATCCTTGAAGATGATGGAAGCAGAGGCCAGCGCAGCGGCTGTCTCACCAGCTAGATCGGAGCCAGGATGCGTCGCATCGATCTTATAGGATGGGCGCTGCATTTGCATAACTTCGGCAGGGCCCCACCAATTATGATCTGTCGTTCCGTTGCCGACTTGTCCGTATAATTCGTTCGGTGCGGTATGGGCCTTGACGAAATAATCTGTTGCCCAACGAATATTGTCTAATATCTCATCCAGTTGTCCAGCCTTCTCATACCCTTCGCGATATTCATATACTGACCAAGCTAGCATCGTAGCGGTTGCCGCCATGGGCAAGCCGAATTTGACATGGTCTCCGGCATCATACCAGCCACCGGTCAGGTCATGTCCTACATCCGCTCCGTCCTGTAGTCCGGAATCCCCGCGCCATTCAACGCGATTATTGGCTGGTAGCTTCCCGGACCTTTGTGCCTCATAGAAATAGATCGATTTCTGCAGGGCTTCAGCGTAGTTGTAGTCGGCAGAGGAAGCATTGGCGACAGGGGAAGATGAGGAGAATCCCGAATACGCTGTAAGCGCTAACAAAAAACTAAATGATAGCAAGCAGCTCTTCTTGATCCACGTTCTCATATTGTCTTGTCCCTCCTTCATTGTAATTACAGATTATAAGCGTGGGTTTGCAGGTTGCAGGTGAGATCATGAAATAGGTTCATCTTGTGATTTGGCAGAGAAGAGATTCATCATGACAATACAAAAAAGCCCGTTCACCTCACTTTCCATAAAAGTAGGGGACGCGCTGTCTTAAAATATCGACATTTTTCTCTGGTCCTATCCAGAATATACCATATAGCTATACATATTACTATATTTTACAGTAAAAAAATTCTAGTATTTCCGAAAAAACAGCCAGAAATCCTGTTTTAATAGGATATCTGGCTGATCGTTATTCGGCCGCTTTGTTATTTTGCTGTCTGAGCAAATCGCGAATTTCCGTGAGCAAGACTTCTTCATTCGATGGCTTAGGAGCTTCCTCCGCAGCGGGTTGAGTCTCTTCTTTGCGTTTGAATTTATTAATAGCCTTGATGAACAGGAAGATAGCTGCTGAGATAATCAGGAAATCGATCACTGTCTGTAGGAATACGCCGTAAGTCAGCTTTGCTTCCCCAATCTTAAGCACCAATCCGGATAAATCGACACCGCCAAGAAGAATACCAACCAGCGGCATAATCACATCACTGACAAGAGAAGCAACAATTTTACCAAATGCGCCACCGATGACAACCCCGACAGCTAGATCAAGTACATTGCCTTTTAAGGCAAATTCTTTAAATTCTTTGAGAATACCCATCGTTCAATTCACCTGCTTGTGTAAAAATAATGATTCCTATCTAGGAATCTATCTTTGGTAATATAACAGTAAATTTAAGATTATGCAAGATTGCTGGAGTAGGTGAAGCTTTGATATATTGAATATTTATTCATATAATTGTATTATAATTCAATGCGATTAGAGGGGGATCATTGATGGATAGTAAATCGATTGAGGAATTATCATTGAATCATTGGCCATCGTTATCGACGTTGTTGTATGATGGATGGCTGCTGCGGTTCGCGAATGGTTATACAAAGCGAGCCAATTCGATAAGTCCAATCTATGATTGTACCTATGATCTACAACTGAAGATAGACGAGTGCGAGAAAATGTACAGGGGTCAACAGCTCCCTGTGATTTATAAAATAACTCCATTTGTACACCCGGCGCATTTGGACGAAGTGTTAGCGGAACGGGGATATTTAAAACATGATATGACTAGTGTTCAGGTGCTGGATCTGAAGCATGTCAGGCAGCCGCGATTGAGATCGGTGAAGCTAAGCCAAGAGGCTGACTTGGAGTGGATCAATGATTTTTGTCAAATGAGTCAGGTTGGGGAGCGGCATATACCGACGATGACAACAATGCTCGACAATATCAAGGGCTGTAAAACTATGATTAGCTTGTATGCTGATAGTAGAGCCGTGGCCTGTGGCTTCGGAGTGATAGAGAGGGAATACCTCGGATTATTCGATATCGTTACGCACCCGGATTACCGGAATCAGGGCTATGCGGGACAAATGATTCTTCATTTACTGCAATGGGGCAAGCAGCATGGAGCTAGGTACAGCTATTTAGCGGTGGTTGCTAATAATGCGCCTGCCCTGCGACTATATGAGAAGATAGGGTATTCGGAGATTTATAAATATTGGTATAGGGTGAAGGAACATTCCCCATCTGATGTATCCTCCTAATAATCAGGCCCCCCGGAAATCCGAAGGGCCTGAGATAAAATTCCTGATATATATTAAGCTTCGACGGTTGCCTCGATATCCTCTGTCTGAACCTTCGGAGTCACTACCGAGACAAGCAGCTCGTTCGTGGCCGAGATCAGGACGAGCCCATCTGGAAGCTCAATGTCGCCAACGTGGATGGATTCCCCGATTTCAAGATGACTGATATCTACGATAATCGAACCTGGAATCTTGTCCGGGAAGGATTCGATTTCAATAAAGGTACTTTGGGTTTGGACGATTCCCCCCAGCTTCGTACCTCTCGGAGTACCAGCGAACTCGATGTTGACCTTGGTCCGTACAAGCTCATCTTTCTTGACACGCAGGAAATCCACATGAATATATTCCTGTGTTACCGGATCGCGCTGAATCGCCTCCAGAAGAACAGGAATCGAGTCATGATTTTCAAGATTCAGTTCAATAATACCGCCACTGCCTCGTCTTATCCATTTTCCGAATTCCTTCGTCGACAAATGAATGTTCTGATTGTCTGTGCCAGCTCCGAATACAACAGCAGGAAGCCGCCCCGAGTTCCTCAGTCGCTTCAATCCCGTTCGATTCATAGGTATACGTTCTTCAACTTGAAAACATGTTCTCATTGTACTACACTCCTCTGAAATAGTTGGTATTCAATGCCCTCAAAATCTATCGTCTATATGACTACGGATTTCGCCCCCCGTAGCTGGGGAAGCATGAGCACCATCACATCACCCTCCTTAATACATTTAATGTAAAAAGTCGTATAAATACGCGCTAAGGCACTTCGTTCTCGGTGGAACGAAATGCCTTATTAATAGGTAAGATAACATAGAAAAATGGTTCTGTCGACCATAGACTGGTTTAAAATGGGATTTTTTCGACTGCAGGTTTTCATTCGTTCAAATTTTTGCTAATATGAAAGAAATAGTGCTGTATGCGACTGGCGAAGCAAGTGGAATTAACCACGAGGGAGCATACGGCTGATAAACGTTTCCGTTCGCCTGGGGAAAAGTATCTTCGGACGTCTCGTCAATTTGACGGGTCGGTCGTTGATGCTTTTTTTGCTTTTCTGCAGTAAGTAGATAGATTAGTCCAACAAAATGATGGAGAGGATGCTTAAAATGACATTGCTTATGAAGGCAAAAGAGGCGGCCGATCAAGAATATGAGACGATTCGGGCAAAAGTAGAGGAACTGAAAACCCATGGGATTCAGCCTCATATGGCAACGATCCTGGTTGAAGGAGATCCGGCCTCTGCCTATTATGCCAAGGCCAAGCAGAGAATCGCCGAGAAGTTGGGAGTTCAGTTCACGCTTCATGATTTTAAGGCGGAGGTAACGGAAGCGGAGGTTCTGCAGCTGGTTGCTAAGTTGAATCAGGATCCGAAGGTACACGGGATTATGCTGGAGCTACCCCTGCCTAAGCAAATTTCCGCGGCTAAAATCGAACAGGCGATTTCACCACAGAAGGACGTGGACGGCGTAACACCGGCGAATAAATTGGCTACTGTGACTGGAGAAGCCGGGCTTTATCCTGCTACACCACAGGCATGCATCAAGCTGCTTAAGCATTATGGCTACAGCCTGGAAGGCAAGAACGTTACATTGGTTGGTCGGGGGCAAACGGTAGGAATGCCGTTATTTCATTTGCTGCAGCAGGAGAATGCCACGGTGACCGTATGTCATTCTCGTACCCCAGACATCGCTTCGCATTTAAGTCATGCCGAGATCGCCTTCGTAGCCGTTGGACGAGCCGAAGTGGTGAATAAGCAAATGGTTCATGGAAACCTGGTTATTATTGATGCGGGGATTAATGAAGCGGATGGGAAGATGGTAGGGGATGTCGCGACTGACGTGGCTGACCATGTTCAAGCGATATCGCCTGTACCGGGCGGTGTGGGTACATTAACAACCGCTATTTTGTACGAGAATCTACTGAAGGCTATGGAGATTCAATGTGAGGAGGCTGACAAGCATGAGTGAGATTACATGGCAAGATTCCATTGATAGCTTCGTAAGTAAGGCAAGCAGTTCGAGTCCTACACCGGGCGGTGGCAGTGTCGCAGCGCTTGTAGCTGTACTCGGTACCGCAATGACCTCGATGGTAGGGAATTTGTCGCAAGGGGAGAAGTTTGCCGATATCGAACCGCAAATCTTCGCAGTGATCCATACGATGAACCGCCTGAGCGAGGAGTGCAGGGAGTTGTTTGATGGCGATATCGCCTCTTTTAACAATTATATGGCTGCTCTGAAGCTGCCGAAGGAGACGGAGGAAGAGAAGCTAACCCGTAAGCAAACGATCTATGAGGCTACGATCAACGCGATCGAAGTCCCGGTTCAGCTTATGGAGGTGTGCAGGACTGGTATTGAATGTGCCTATAGTATCGCAGAGACCTCGAACAAAAATGTCATCTCCGATCTCGGCATCAGCGCCATTTTGTTCGAAGCGGCTGCTCAATCAGCTCTGCTGACCATTGATATCAATTTAGCCTCGCTGAAGGATATGGAATTGAAGCAGAAGTATGCCGATAAGGTGTCCTCATTAATGCAGCAAATCAGCGATTTGAAGAATCAAGCGTCGCAGATTATTCAGGATAGAATCCAGGGTTGATCCACTAGAGTGGACCCGTCAGGTTTGTGAAATGTGAGCCTTCCCTTACTTTACCTAGCCTTATCTGGGTGAGGAGGGGAAGGCAGTCCGTCTTTTTTGCTGCCGCTATTGTCACCGATTAGCTCCATTTCACAATAAATCCCCTTATTAAGGTCGCTCATTTCCGTTAGAACTTAGATTAGCTCATCAACTACAAAATTTTTACGTCTATATACCGATCACAGTAAGCCCCAGCCTAGTTTGGCCACCATATATGTCAAGAAGAACTATAACCATACAATACCTAACGGTCTGTTGAACAATATGCTAATGTCTGAAGTAATCGCAGTATTCAATGAAATTCTAGATTTTTGCAGAATAATAGAAAAGGGCGGGAAGACTATGATATGGGAACTAGATAGAAGTGAGTTCACACGATGCAGACACTTGCTTAATCCACAAGGACAATTGGAAGCAGTAGCCGTTGTGGAGGGAGCTAATCCGGGGAGAATATTTGTTGATGATCGAATGTCTCCGACATCAGGGATGATCTGGTTAGGCAATAATGACGGATTCTTATTTATAGGCAATGGGCAGAATGAGCTATTCAATCAAGAACTGAACAACTTCATAGACTCAGTTATCATTCCAGAAGCGCAGCAAGTTAGATTAGAATGGTTCGAAGCTATAGGCAATCATGATAAGTGGTACGGTACGATTGAAAGAGTGTTTGCACATCGAGATTTAGGAAGCTGGAATCAGAGGGTTTATCGGTTGCATTCGGACGATTATAACAGCAGTAATGAGCCTAAGCTTGAGGAAGGATATGAGGTTGTAAAAATAAACGCTGACCTTCTATCGAATAAGACCGCTATAAATGCTGGTTTTCTACGCTCTAAAGTTGATGAATTCTGGTCCAGTCCTGAAGATTTCATCAATAAAGGTATTGGCTACTGTATCGTTCACCAAAGAGAAGTCGTAAGTGTGTGTTTCTCCGGTTTCGTGGTTGGAAATATCCACTGTATTGATATCGAGACTGTTAAAGAACATCAGAAGAGGAAGCTGGGGCAAAAGATAGCCCACTGTTTTGTTAAAGACTGTCTGAACCATGGTCAGGTACCATATTGGGATTGCATGGAAGTAAACAAGCCTTCGGTGGCGGTCGTAGAAAGTCTTGGATTTCAGGTTACATATCAATATGTAGGTTACGAATTTAGGATCGATTAAACTGTACTTTTACCATCTCCTATATGGTATTATTAGGAAACAACTTGGTTTAACGGGAATGAAATTATGGAGGAGGGGGAGAATTTGACAGCCAAATCTTTTCATCTTCAGATTGCTGAGCTGCCGGTAAGAAATGTAAAGGAGTCTATGCAGTGGTATACGGATCTGTTTGGCGTTGATTTATGTTTTCCGTACAATGAGGGCGATGATGAAGCATGGTTAAATTTGAATGGTCTCGGATTTGGCTTGATTCGCTCAGATGAACAGCCGAAAATGAATTTTGTCTCGGCATCAGGTGAACGGAAGCTGTTTTTTACTTTTCAGGTCGACAATATTAAAGAGCTTCATGAAGAAATGATTCAAAAAGGCGTGGAAGTTGAAGAAATGGCTTATAAACAGGGAGGCGGATACTCCTTCCAGTTCTTCGACCCGAGTGGGAATTACTTGGGGGTATGGGGCGGATGGCCTAAGGAGAACGAGTAAATGAAGAGAGGGCGGAACCTTATTCCGCCCCTTCTTAATTGGGATATATAAATCCACCTTACATTTCCCCTCCGGGTCGGTCGAAGGGTCATTCATGCAGAACTCCAGACACGGTCTCTCATCAGGCTCGTACTCGCTATTCGGTGATCAAATGATTGTTACTAATCCAGGCTGGCTATCAAGTATAGCGGTCTATTACCTTTTACTACTATAGTATCAAGTTAATTCAACCAATGATCAGGAACCTTCAGGTCATGAGGTAATCGGGTATTTTTACTGCCTTTTGCCGAGTTCACTTGAGCCTGGGTTAAGAAAATGCTTCCGATCAGATTAGCACCCGATAAGTCAGCATCTCTTAAGTCCGCACCTATAAAATCGGCTTTTCTTAGGTCAGCGTTCTTCAAATTAGCTGCGATCAAGAATGCGCCTCTCAAATTCACACCTTGCAGATCGGCACCTTTTAGATTCGCTCCCATAAAATCTTGGTGTGACATGTTTTTCTTGCTGCTTTGGACAAAATCTTTTCGAACGAGTTCACTAGTTTGGAGCAGCAACGAATTAACCATTTTTCGATGGTTGGATACATCGAGGTTTAGAATCTCCGCTGGGCTAAGTCTAGTTAAAGACAGTGTCAGCTCATAGATACCTTGCAGCTCGCTCTTAATGGTTCGAGTCTCTTCCAAATCCAATGCTTGATCTAAATAGTAGAGCATCTCATGCAATTGTTGAACAATGGGGAATACAGCGTACATTTCCTTAGATAGCCCCGGATTAACGCTCCAGTCATTTCCTTTGTAGATCTCCTGCGAGACATGCTGTCCAGCACCGAAGCATTCATAGGTGACACATCCACGAAACCCTTTGTCTCTTAAATGCTCGTGGATGGTGCAGCGATGATCTAGGCCCAGGTTACGGCAAGGGACCCCATCTGCTTTGCTATATGCAAAATCCGCTGATTTTGCATACGGTAATGCCACACAACATAATCCAAAGCACTGTTCACAATTAGAATGTAAATTGCTGTTCATAGAGCACACTTCCTAGTTAAAAATTAAAATTTACATTACTATTTTAATGTAATATTTTATTCCCTCCAATTCTTTTCCTCTGTTACTCCTTTTGTTTCCTACGCATATACAAGTTCAATTCAGGTCCTATTGTTTTGTTTGCACCGTAAATGAGGGAAGATGGTCAGTTTGTACGATACTGTTGCTATAGAACGAGATACACGGGCAAAAGTTATTCTATAATTACTCACAAAAACTTAGGATTGTGGATATAACCTCCGGATTTGACCAATATTCCTCATGTTTTAAACCCGAGAATTCGCTAACGCTAGCATGGCTGAAATCATCAGCTAATGAATACGAAATTGAACTTTTAATAGTCGTATCCGAGTTGGATGTGATGATCAAAGTCCTGGCAGATACTGTTTTAGCATATTCCTTGGTATTTATGTTATCAGTAATAAACCAGCCGAACGGACTATGAAAGACGGGAATGATCGCATTGTAAAGATCAATCACATTACGGTAAGGTGCGACTAAGACCAACCCGACGCAGTCTCTTTGGCTGGCAAGATAGGCAGCGATTCCGGTACCATAACTGTATCCTACAACATAAATATTGTCTTTAGCAGCGGAATCCAAATCAAGCACATAATCATAAAGCCTTACCGCAGCTTCCTGCATCGTCTCTAGGTTCATAAAGCCTTTACTTTCCTGACTGCCAGGGTAATCTACGGAGACCAATGTATAATCTTTAAAAATCTCACCATATTTCAATACCGCATTGTAAGCTATCTCTCCCGAGCCGCCAAAATAAAGGATTGTCCTATTGGCTTCTCCTTTTCTGATATAACCGATTAAATCTTTATTGACTCCAATTTCTAATCTAGAGATGGATGTATCCCTTGTAGTCGATGGCTCTGCATTCTTGTAAAAAGAATAAGAAATATGCCTAAATATTAAATTAAAGGATATACCGCAGACTACAAATAAGACGACCGCTAGTATAACAATAACGCTTGTTGCTTTAGCATACTTCTCCATAGGCGACACCACCCATAAGTTATTCAATACTCTTTAAGGATTCAGTCATATTGATTTTGTTCACTTTTCCTCTAAGCAGCAGGTTAGATAGAATGGTAAGCAAGAACGCCAGGAGGATAGAGGCCAGAGTCATAAGAATGTTTAATTGATCCGGGATTTGCTGATGGGTACTAGACAGTGCTTTGACTACTATTGTATAGACATAGCCACTTATTGGTAAAGCAACAATAACCGCAAATGTGGTCAATATTATATTTTCAAAAAATATGAGCCGGTTGATTTTGTTTTTTTGATACCCTAATACTTTAAGTGTTGCCAGTTCGCGACTCCGTTCATAAATGTTGATGGAAGAGATCGTATATATGGCGCCAAAGGAGAGAATGACAGCACAAATGATAAACATGATAAATACAAAACTGTTCTGCTTCAAAATATATTGAGCTGACTTCTTGAGATCACTCTTATCTGCAATGGCATCTACATAAGGATCTTGTTCAAAGAAGCTGCGAATGCTTGCCAAATCTGAGGAGCTATCAGCTTCAACTAACAAGGAAGTTGGACTGTAATTTATGTCCAGGCTCTTTAAATAGGTTGGCGTAATATAAAACGATGGATTCGAATACTGGGTAGAAATATTCAACACCTTCATACCCACAGATTTATCCTTAAGCTCTGGTGCTGTAAACTTTAGTTGAATCATATCACCTGTTGAAATATGATATTGGTCAGCATAAGATTTCGGGACCAGAACACCCCCATCTTCTAGTCGTATTCGATTACCTTTTCCGTCGAAGAATTGAATGAGATTGTTTTCCTTTTCGGTAACGACTAAGGTGGCATTTTCTTTCTCATCATTTGTTATCAACTCCACGGGGAAGTTGGATAACCCATAACTGCTTTTAATACCCGTCGGAAGGCTGATTAGATCCGAGGAGGTCCCTAGCGCATAATCGACTTTTAAATCATACGTATAGACATCTTCCACTTGATTAGCTACTTTTAACAGAGCAGATTGAGTGCCAAAGGCCGTTATCAATAGAATCGTGCTGACAACAACGCCAAAGGAGCTTGCTAACGCTTTTTGTTTATTCAAAAATATATTTCTTATTATGAGCTTGTAGCTATAGGAAATATGGTTCCAGATCCCCGGTATTCTTTCGATAAGCAACTGTCTCATCTTCTTCGGCGGTTTAGGACGCATCGCCATAGCTGCACGTTCTTTTAATATGGATCGACCACTTAAGTAACAAGCCACAATTCCAAAAGCACTTGAGAATAAGATGGGGGGAACGACAGAAAATAAAGAAAGTGAGAATGTAATGTCGGGCAGGGAGTAGGACCTTGCAATCGATGCCGTAATTAATGGAATAAATACGATTGCAGAAATGACAGTACCTAGAATGGAACCAATGATTCCTACCAGCACAGGATAGCCCATGTAATGAAGCATAATGCTTCTATTTTTAATGCCCAACGCCTTCATAATCCCCACTTGATTTCTTTGCGAATCTATCATCCTCGACATCGTCAAAAATAGGATAACTGCTTCAATTATAAAGAGGACGAAGGGAATAACCCTGCTCATCAACTTATTGTTATGTATTGTCTGAGTTACTTGCGAGTAGTTGAAAGTTCGCTCTTTACTTACTTGATCCAAATAGGGGAGAAGCTTGGACTGAGCCTCAATGGACCCGGCTAATTGTTCAATATCGTAGCCTTTCTCAGCCTCTATCATTATTTCGTTATAGTAGAATCCGTCCACGATTTCAGGTATCGCCTCTTCAGTCATATAAGCTACCCCGTAGCCTTTATGATCCTGGATTCCGTTCTTCTTGGTATATTCAACATTTTCAATCAAGCCGCTAACAATAAATTCCAAGTTTTTTTCATTTGTAGTTATGGTGATTTTATCACCAACTTGAATATGACGTTCCTTGGCATAATGGGAATCCAATAAGAGGTCATCTTTTTGCGACGGCATACTGCCCTCAATAATTGCAGGTGTATTAATTTCATTTATTGCAGGGAGCGAATGCATTTTTAAGGAGGTCTTATCATCCTTGAAGACCTGCGTAGCATCAAAGGTATAACGTCCTTCGATTCTATTGATACCTTTAATTTTGCTTAAATCAGTAATATCATCTTTGGAGATTTGGTCGTAATAGACATTTAAGTCGCTTAGATGATGTTCTTCAAAGTAAACCTTCGTATAGCCGCTAAGATTGCCGCTCAAAGTAACTAGCCCCGTATAGAAAAAAGCTCCTACCGCGATAACCAGAACAAAGGCTGTAAACTGTCCGACAGAATGTTTAATATCTCTTAATAGTTTGATGAATAATCTCATCATTACCACTCAATCCCTTCGACATTTTGTTTCTCCTTATTCATCGTAATGCTCTCTATCTTTCCGCTCTTCACCTTGATTACTTTATCCGCCATTGGAGCAATAGCAGAATTATGGGTGACTATAACGATGCACTTCTTCGTGTCCTTGTTCAAATCCTGAAGAAGCTTCAAGACAGCTTTACCTGTGACATAGTCCAAAGCACCGGTAGGTTCATCGCAGAGTAATAGGAGGGGATTCTTGGCAACTGCTCTCGCGATCGCGACTCTTTGCTGTTCGCCCCCTGAGAGTTGGGAAGGAAAGTTCTTGATGCGATTCGTTAATCCAACTTTATGTAATATGTCTTTGGCATCCAAATGGTCTTTACAGACTTCCGTGGCGAATTCAACGTTCTCTAGAGCGTTCAAATTCGGAATCAAGTTATAGAACTGAAATACAAAGCCAACATTTTGTCCGCGATATTCAGTTAATTTTCGCTCGTTCCATTTTGTGATTTCATGATCTCCGACAAACACTTGACCTGAGCTTGCCGTATCCATTCCGCCTAATATGTTCAGAATCGTGCTCTTACCAGCACCGCTCGCCCCCAAAATCACGATGAACTCTCCCTCGGATATGGAGAAATCCACTCCATTAAGAGCTTTAATAGATATTTCTCCCACTTTGTATTCTTTCGTTACGTCTTTGAATTCGATTAATTTGTTCACTTGCTACAGCTCCTCGTCGAGTATTTTGCAAACTTGGTTTCAGACACTACTCATCTTAGTTGCGGGGTGTCTAAATCCTAGTATCCATAATATACCAACTAAGAAAACCTGCATCCTGCAGCCGATGTATTTTAACCTCCGTCTCTAGAAGGAGATTGGTTCGTGAATCGCGCAGTTGAGGAATGTGCAAGAAGCTATTAACATGAAGAAAGGGAAGGAGCAATGGATGCTTCCTTCCCTTCGATATGATGTTTCATTCGTTCATTCTTTATTTCTGAATGCCATAGATATTATACAGCTCATCCACCATCAGATTTGCTGCGCGAACACCGCCTGCTGTATTGAAGATTGCATCGTCTACTTGATAAGCTTTCCCGTTCTTCACAACATTGAGGTTCTGCCAGAGCGGATCCTTCATAAACTCTTCCGCTTGCTGCGTACCTTTGTTGTCACCGGTCTCGTAAGTAAAGTACAGCATCATATCTGCATCGACTTCTGGAATACGCTCCTTTGAAATCTCTTCAACGAACGTATCTTTGTAGTTGGTTTCCGGACGAGCAATGCCAATTTGCTTGAAAATAATCCCCGTAAATGTATCCTCCAGATAAATCCGCGTCTTGCCGCCCATAAAGCGAACGACAGATACCTTTTGCTTCAGCTTGTCGCCAGCCGCTACCTTGAAATCTTCAATCTTCTTGTCGAAGTCGGCAATCACTTTCTGGCCTTCGGCTTCCTTATTCAAGGCTTTCGCATATAAGGTGAAGTTATTCTTCCATTCGCCGCGCAGCGTTTCAGAGAATACTGTTGGTGCAATAGCGCTAAGCTGCGAATAGATCTTCTCTTGACGCATCTTATTGCCGATAATAAGATCCGGCTTCAAGCTAGCAATCAGCTCGATATTAGGCTGTGATTCTTCGCCAAGCTCGGTGACGCCTTCCATATCGTCCTTAATATGTTTATACCAAGGATCGCCTGTGAAGGACTTAACGGCGCCAACTGGCTTCACACCTAGCGCAAGCAGTGCTTCGGTGCCTTCGT
This sequence comes from Paenibacillus motobuensis, assembly GCF_039521865.1. Taxonomy (NCBI): domain Bacteria; kingdom Bacillati; phylum Bacillota; class Bacilli; order Caryophanales; family Paenibacillaceae; genus Paenibacillus; species Paenibacillus motobuensis. Next base: position 374,281 of record NZ_BAAACX010000007.1, read on the forward strand.
TCGTTAAGATAACGACACGCTGTGGCGTACCCTTTATTGGCGTTTCACCCATAGCATGTTGAATTGTATAGGATGCATCCGAAGCGGCAGATGAATCTCCTGCAAGCTTCGAATTGTTATTCGCTTGTCCACAAGCAGATAGTATGAAAACGATAGAACATAAAGCAGCAAACAGCTTTGTTAAATGTACGGGATGTCTGTTCGTAAACATTGAAGAAAATCCTCCTAAAATTCAAATGAAAATGATTATCATTACTAGGCAATAGTATGGTATAATTTTTGAGGTGTCAAGATGTTGTTATAAAGATTTGGCTTGCTCATGATCTACGCGTTATCCAAATAACGAAGGAAATCTATGACAAAGCTAATGCATGGTAGTATCACATATTAGCCATTAAAGGCGTGTAGACGGAGTAGATCAACATGAATAGTGGTAGAATTGCAAGCCGATTCAGGGCTTTGGTCCTCATCTTATTATTTGTCATGGTAGCTGTTGCGATGATATGCAGTGTGTTGTTTGGTGTTACACAAATTTCGCTTCATAACGTGATAGAATCGTATACTGCATTTAATGGCTCGAACGTGCATTTAATTATCCAGCACACACGGGTACCGCGGGCATTGATTGCGGCAGCTGTTGGCGCAGGGCTGGCAGTAGCAGGCGCCTATATGCAGGGCCTGACACGCAACCCACTAGCATCACCCTCCATTCTTGGGGTGAATGCGGGAGCTGCGTTCTTTGTCGTGACGGTCCATGCGCTCGTGTCGAATATTTCCTATAACGTCCTAACTTGGGTCGCTTTCTTCGGTGCAGCCGTAGCGGTTGCGGTAGTTTATGGGCTCGGCTCATTAGGCAGAGATGGTATGACGCCCATTAAGATTACGCTGGCAGGTTCAGCGATGACCGCCTTCTTCTCTTCCTTAACACAGGGGATTCAGTTAACGAGTGGGAAAGCTTTTGAACAGACTTTATTCTGGCTGGTAGGCTCAGTAGCCGACCGTGAGCTTAGCATGCTGCAGGCGGTTGCTCCGTATATGCTGGCAGCTCTTATTGTCGCCCTGCTCTTGGCTGGGCAGATGAACGTGCTTAGCATGGGTGATGATGTTGCAACTGGGCTTGGGCAACGCACATGGATGATTAAGATTGTGGCGGTTATCGTTATTCTGCTGCTCGCCGGCGGTTCAGTTGCCGTAGCGGGACCGATTGCATTTGTCGGTATTATTGTTCCGCACTTCGCTCGTTTTCTGGTCGGAACCGATTACAAGTGGGTTATTCCTTATAGTATTGCGCTGGGTGCGTTGCTGCTGCTCACGGCGGATATCGGTGCCAGGTACATCGTGATGCCAAAGGAAGTACCGGTTGGCGTCATGACGGCTATAGTGGGCGTTCCTTTCTTCGTCTACGTTGCACGCAAAGGAGGAAATGGAAAATGAGCAAATATATTTCAGTCCAACGTCCATGGTACTCGTTCCTTATTAGCCGTAAGGTGCTTTGGTCTTGCTTAGTCCTATTAGCCGTGATTATTGCCGTTATTATATTAAGCGTGGGTTTAGGCAGTGTAAGGATTGGGGTGCTCGATACAGTGCTGGCCATCTTTGGTCATGCCAAGGACAGCTCGCACGAAGTCATTATCTTTAATTTGCGAATGCCGCGGATTGTTGTTGCAATTCTTGTAGGTGCCGCATTGGCGGTATCCGGAGCTATTCTACAAGGCATGATTCGCAATCCGCTTGCATCTCCTGATATTATAGGAATCTCAGGTGGCGCGACATTGGGTGCGGTGCTTTATTTCTATTACTTTGCAGGCACAGTTAGCATTCATTTCTTGCCCATCGGCTCTATTATTGGCGCATTTGTAGCTACGTTCGTCATTTATTTGCTAGCGTGGAGCAAGGGCGTGTCGCCGCTCAAGATGGTGCTGATTGGCATCGGCATGAATGCAGCGTTTAACGCTATTACGTATATGCTGCTTGTGTCTGCGCCGTTCATTCTAGCCCAGAAGTCGCTTACATTTATGACGGGCAGCATTTACGGTACATCATGGAAGAACGATGTCCTGCCTTTGCTGCCATGGGTAGTGATACTACTGCCGGCAGCGATGCTGTATGCACGTCATGTGAACGTGCAGGAGCTGGGCGACGATGTAGCGGCAGGCGTCGGAAGTCCTGTTCAGAAGCATCGATTCGTGCTTCTGATTCTGGCGGTAGCCTTGGCGGGCGCCGGGGTTGCGATTGGCGGCGCCATCGCCTTCATCGGGCTCATGGCACCGCATATTGCTCGCCGCCTGGTAGGTCCGTCCTTCGGCGGGGTGCTTCCCTGTTCGGCCTTGATTGGCGCACTGCTGCTGCTTATCGCAGACTTGATTGGTCGAACGGTATTTACACCGCTCGATATTCCCGCGGGAGTGTTCACCGCCGTTATCGGGGCTCCGTTTTTTATCTATTTACTCTACCGTCATCGACACCAATAATCGGACACCTGAGGGGGATCTATGTATGATCGCAATGGAAACAAAGGATTTATGTCTTGCCTATGGCGATGCAATCGTATTTGATGAATTGAATTTCTCCATCCCGAAGGGGAAGATTACGGTCTTTGTCGGCAGCAATGGATGCGGCAAATCGACGCTGCTTCGTTCCTTGGCGCGTCTCATTAAGCCGAAGGATGGAGTTGTGCTCATAGACGGTAGCGAAATTGCCAGACTACCGACCAAGGAGATCGCGAAGCGGCTCGCCATCCTGCCGCAGGGTCCGATTGCCCCAGAGGGGCTTACCGTTTTGCAGTTAGTCAAGCAAGGGCGATATCCTTATCAGTCATGGCTGCGCCAATGGTCGAAGGAGGATGAACAGAAAGTAACGCAAGCGCTTCAGGCTACGGGCATGGCTGCTTTTGCCGAGCGTACAGTGGACTCGCTGTCGGGCGGGCAACGCCAGCGCGCATGGATCGCCTTAACGCTTGCGCAAGGCACCGACACGATCCTGCTTGATGAGCCAACTACGTATCTGGATTTGACACATCAGATTGATGTGCTTGATCTGCTGTTTGAGCTGTATGAGAAGGAGGGCCGCACGATCATTATGGTGCTGCATGATATTAATCTCGCTTGCCGCTATGCACATCATATGGTGGCCATCAAGGATCATGCGATATGGGCGGCGGGCAAGCCCGAAGATATCGTTAATGAAGAGATGATTGCTGAAGTATTCGGCATGGAATGTATCATTTCACAAGACCCGCTGTTTGGTACACCAATGGTGATTCCACATGGCAAAGGGCGCAAACCGAATTTGGAGTAATAAAAGAAACGACCGTTCCTTGGCTTCAGAAGTAAGCCTTTGGGAACGGCCGTTTTTTTTAGTGATGATTGCGATACTTGCGTGTTCGGTTCTCCTCGCTGATGTGCGGACATGTATAGCAATGGCGATCATCTCCCGGTAGACAGTGCTGTAAGCAGCACTTCGCTCTTACCAAGACGGAGTGATCATCGATCTCAACCGACTTGAACCGAGAGAAGATGGGGTTAATCGGGCAGTCTGCAAAGCTGTCAATCCAAGCATAGTCCGTGAAGTAACGATAATCCTCTTCGAGACATCGTCTTGCTTCAGCAGTTTCAAGCTTGTCGATATCCTCCTGCTTCCAATAAGCAACGAGATAAGACAATGTAGCCCATAACGTTGATCCGCCGATACCGGTGGCTTGAATAATTGCACTCCATACTGGCTTCATATTGGTGTGGTACATATGTTGCAGCAGCAGACGCCGCCGCTCCTCCCGTTCTGGAATCATCGAGATACCTGGCAATTCCTCCTCGATTGCCAATAGGAAATGCAGCTTATCCTTCTGTAAGACGATCCTAAGCTGCTCAAGGGAAATGTCCAAGCAGCGATCGTAGTAAGAGAAGGCGTACAGTGCTCCGGCGATGACGGAAACGTAACGTTTCATGAAGATGGAGCCTGTAACTTCCTTACGCGGGGACTGAATCGCTTGACCGAAAGCGGATAGAAATTCCTCCAGTGCCTCGGGATGAAGCAAATCAACACCATGAATGATAAGTGCCTCTGAAGATATATGAGCCGAATCCGCATGGAACATATGATATCTTGTCATTAATAAGGGATGATCGAGAGTTGCCATGTGGTCCTCCAGTGTTCATTTTTCCAAAATAACCTATACCCCATATTCTACATCATATCGAGGGGATTGGTAGAACTTGAAGCAAGGAAGTATACGGAAAAAGAACTATAAAGGGGGTGGGCCGTATGTGCCCTCCTGAGATCTCTTAACGTTCCATAAGAGAGTTCATGATATTAACAATGCTTTGTTTACTAATTGGTTCAGCATGTCCTACTACACAAGTATCAAAATCAAATCCTTCAATTGCATCAATTAAAGAACGCAATTTATCTTTATCTAAGTAGCAATTAATATAATAATCCACTCCAACCGCGTCGCCAATAAACAATACTCTTTCTTGAGGTACAAAGATGCAAACAGAATCATCACTATGCGGTGAGGGAATATGATGTAATTCTGCAGTAATGCCTCCGAGATCGATTTCCATGTTTCCGTTGAAAGAGATATCAGAAGTTACCACATTAATGAACGCTTTTACCCATTTATATAACCAAGGATCGGCCTGTCTGACTCTTTGTTGAACATAGTATAAAATACACGATCTGTTATGCGTCTTAGTTCCATAAAATAGATCCTCCAAATTACACCCTTAGTGAGCCGCGGAACCCTCTGCCGGCGTAGTAAGATTCTGCACCGTTATGATACACGAAGACATTTCCGTAGCGGAAATCACCAAATATGGCGCCGCCATGTGATCTAATGTCAGAAGGGGTTTTCAACCAGCTTGATGTTTTTGTATCGAAATTTCCAAGTTTCTGCAGCTCCCGGTACTGCTCTTCCGTTAGAAGCTCTATGCCCATGGCAGCTGCCATATCCATAACGCTGTTTTCCGGCTTATGTTGTTTTCTGGACTCCAGTGCTTCACGGTCATAGCAGACACTTCTGCGGCCTTTAGGACTTTCTGCTGAGCAATCAAAAAAGATGAATTCGTCCGTCTCAGCATCATAGCTAACAACATCCGGTTCTCCTCCGGTGAGCTCCATCTCATAAAGTGACCGCAGTTTTTCAGCGTTAGTTTCCAACTTTTCTTGTACTCCAGCCCATTCAAGATTTATATGTCGGTCCATGTTTTTCTCAAAACGAACCTTCAATGTTTTAAGCAGTTCTTCGCGCTGATCTGGGGACAACTGCTTTTTGATATCTTCCATAATAAAAACCTCCTCAAACGAGATATAACCGACTATACTTACAGGTCAGCTGAACTGAATAGATTCATATTTGATTATAACAATAAGTAGTTGCCTAAAGGAGGGGGGAATTCACATCTTATTTTAATGAACAACATAACTACATCTTTCACGTGTATCCCTTAGTTTCATATTTTAACAGAGAAAACGATAGATAAACCTATAGACTATCGTAGAGGTCACGTGTATGTCGGTTTTGAAAAAACGAAAGTGGATTTTATGGTTGTCAGTTTTAGTCCTGATCGTTGCAGTTTCAATTACAATTTTCATGCAAATAATCATTCATTCTAATGTACCGGAACTTACAGAAGGAAGCATTGAGCAGCGGTATGCACGGCAAGGAAGTTATCATGTAAAGGTAGAAGAAGTTAAGAGTACGAGCGGAGAGGCTTTATTTAGAATATACTACCCAGCATTTCAAGGAGACGAATCCTATCCTATTATTTCTTGGGGGAATGGAACAGGTGCCACGCCAGATCGTTATGATGAGCTCTTAACTCATCTTGCTAGCTGGGGATTCATAGTAATAGATTCCTATAGCAAGACAACAGGAACAGGCAAAGAAATTGTGGAGGCGATTGATTATTTGAGAAATGAAAACCAACTAGCAAACAGCTTGTTTTATCAAAAAATACAAATGGAACACATTGGTGTAGCTGGGCATTCTCAAGGGTCTACTGGGGTTATTAATGCTCATACCAACTATAAAAGTGGATCGTTCATTAAGACGGTTGTATCCATCGCTCTTAGGGTTACTTGACGGCTTGGATGAGATATCGGCTGCTTGATGATCAGGAAGCCATGAAGGCATTTCATGGGAATTATTCCGAGATGATGCATAATACAAATTGGGAGGACGTTATACAAGCAAATATGAATGATAATCAATAACAAAAAAACGGCATGTTTGCCGTCAGGCTGTCGAGAAAGTCTCGACAGCCTTGTTTTTGTTAAAATAATTTAAGACGACACCGCGTTAATGTTGTACAATATAGATAACGACTCATGAACGGATGGTGTTTTTGATACTAAGATCTAACCGAGAAAAACAACAAAGCTATGAATTTGTTTCGATCGAAGAGTTGGTCCCACAGAATTATTTACTGCGTAAAGTGGACCAGTATATCGACTTCTCATTTATTGAGGCTAAGGTTCGTCCCTTGTACTGTGTGGACAACGGGCGCCCAGCCATTGATCCGGTCATCCTTTTCAAGATGATTTTTCTCGGCTAGGGGCTCCGCCCCTCATTACTATTTCCGCCAATACATCTCAGCTTAAAATGTTCTCTGGTGACCGAACCTCTAGTAAGATGATCTCTTCTCCTTGTTGTCTTATTTTAATATTCTCTTTGCCCCAAGAACACATAACATCTACGATCTTATTTGCTGTAACTCCATATTCTTTGAGACTATATTCGACTTTGGCGGCATCTGCTGGTACACATATCTTCTTACGAGCCCACTTTTTCAAGTTCGCGAAGCTCCTGGATTCCTGTTTGTGTATGTCACTCTCCCTATCCGCTGCTGCTCAACAAACCGTTTTCATAGCCTTTGGCCACCGCGCCAACCCTTGTCTTCACGCCAAGCTTCTGAATGATCGATGCGATATGATACTCTACCGTCCGCTTGCTCATCGCAAGTACGTCAGCAATTTCCTGATTCGTGTTTTCCTTAGCCATCAATACCAGCACCTCCCGCTCCGTCGGGGTCAACTGATCCTGCTTGTTCTGACGGATTACCCTCTCGGAGACGAGCACATGACCCATCATGCTTTGGCGAATCGCTCCGATGATTTGCAGGTAAGTCGTCTGCTTCGACAAATACGCATGAACGCCCAATTCATAAGCCTTCTGATAAAACTCGTCGTACGTATAGCCGGACAGCATGACGATTTTGACCGCTTTGAATTGCTGCTTCACAGACTGGGCAAGCTCGAATCCGTCGATATGCGGCATCGAGATATCAATAACGATGACATCAGGTCGCAGCATTTTCATCTGATCGAGCAGTTGGCGCGGATCTTCCAGCGTAGCGACAATGTGGATGTCCGCTTCCTGCTCTAAGCGGCTCTTCAGCCCCTCCATTACGAGGGGATGATCGTCAACCAATATGACTTTGATCGGTTTCGACTTTTCCATGGCGGTCATGACGGCCCTCCTCCTTTTTCCAAGATCGGTACGGTGATTGAAATCGAAGTACCGCTGCCCGGGGCCGAGTCGATTTCTATCGCACCGCCCATATGGCGTATTTGATTGCGGACCGATATAAGCCCGATTGAAGGCGCACCTTGATCCATATCGTCAAGACGCATCGCTGCAGCAGCGAAACCAACTCCGTTATCGCTCACAGTACACGCGAAAATGTTATGGCTTTGCCGAACCTCAAGCTGAATCCGGGTCGCTTGCGCATGCTTTGCCGCATTGGTCGCCAGCTCGCGGATGATGCGGAACAAAGTCGCTTTTATAGCCGGTGGCATCGCACCTCCGCTTCCGTCCTCTAGAGCTTCGATCAGCTCGATCTCCACCTCGCCACTTTCCCTCATCGAACGAACGAGCCAGCGGAGCGCTCCTTTTAATTCTAATTTATCGATTATATGCGGATAAAGGTCGTCGCATAGCATCCGAATATCGCGTTGGGCACCGTACAGCCCTTTGAGCCACAAACGGGTTTTATTGCCGGCGGCATCACCCTGAGACCTGTATAATTCCTCCAAATCCCGCGAAATAAATATAAGCACCTGCAAAACCTGATCATGTAAAAAATAAGATGTCTTCGTCCGTTCGGACTGCTGCGCCTCCAGCAGCTTCAGATTAAACCGGTCCATCTCGTCGACGCGCTGCACATACGTTCGGTTTTGATCCCGCATCGTTTCGTACTCGTACCGGAGATCGTGCAGCAGCTTCGCATTCGTCAGCAATCGGAACGCTTCGGCCCGCAGCCTGTCCAGAAGCACTCTCTCCTCGCCGGACAGAAGCGTATCGTTCATTTTTGGGCCTACGCACATGTACCCGAGCACCTTATCCTCATCGGTTCCTGCTAGTCTCATAACGAGGCTGCCGCTGCATTCCTTTGCAATATCCGCAGCGCTCGTCGAAGCTTGCACTTTCATGTTGTCCATGTGCGCATACGACCCCGTTGCATGCACCTGCAGGCGCTCGCCAGGGTATTGCCAGATGAAGAGCACCCCCTCGATATCCAGCATCCGGTGCGCCAATCCGGCCAACGCTGTGACCAGATCGCGCGTATTTTGGCGTTCCGCCAGCTCGATGGACAGCTTTAGCTTCTCCCGCTCCAGCCAATCGTTCCGCTTTTCCATTTGCCGCCTGCACCAATGCAAGCTTCTCTGATAGGCAAAAATCATGACGATAAATATGACAATCTTTAACGCGACGCCACCGTACAACGCTTCTGTAGGCACAATGAACAGCACGCTTGTACATCCGACAAAAAGAACATGCAGCGTGATGTGGGGGATGTAGAGACGTATGTCGATCATTTTCTTTTTCGCCAACAGAATCATGATTGTAGCCGATAGAGGGACAAGGCCTATCAGCGCATATTCAGGCGGGACGATGTAACGTGTTCCCAGTAGCTCCGGAATGGCATACAAGAAGATGTACGGTGATAAACCAAGCGTCAATACGGTAACAAATACGAGCAAATGATTACGTTCGATCCAATCCAGCTTCCGACAATATACGGCTGCGAGCAGCAGTATACAGGCAAGCGCAGACAAGAACCCAGTGTGAAGAAGTTCCAAAATCCAACCCGGCGTCACATTGACCCAAATGGACAAACAGATAAATACGGACATCCCCGCCGCCAAATATTTAAGAGCTGTCAAAGCCAAACGGATCGGCTTACGGATCGAGTGAAATACAAAATGAATAAAAAACGACAATAGCACGTAGGGCAGCCAGATTGAACAGACCGCCAGGATCAAGTCCGATATGAGCAGCACCGTCGATTGGAGAGTCAACAGGGTAAACGCCATCAGCATGTTAAAGCCGAAAAACCGGCGAATCACATGGGATTCCGGTTTTTTGCGGTAAGCGAACCAGCCGATGCCAAGCAGCAGCAGTTCTAGACATATAGCTATGGCCTGTTTAACGGCATCGCCGCGATCCACTTGAACGGCTAGGCGTATCATCGACATTTCGGGCGTCCCCGTTCCGGGCCTAACGAATTCAGCCGATTCGATTCGCTCCAGATAGAGCATGTCCCCGGCTTGTCCCAGCTCCAAACGTCCGCCGTCGGCCTTGATCAACCTATCTCCTGCATGGACGCCGCCTTTGCTGGCTTTTCCTTCGGGCTTCACATCTTGTACGATCCACCCGTTTTGCTCGTACCTAAGCACAGCCCCAACATACGGATGCTGCAGCGTCTGGATATGCACGTATGCCGCGATAATGCTGAATACGAGAAGAGCCCCATATACCGCGATGGCGTGCCTGTATTTATTGCTGAACAATGCCTTCACCTGACCTTCAGGCTCGTTATCGGTTTGTCGTTGAACCGTGATCCATCTTATACGCCGACGAGATACAGCGTGATGGCTCCCCAAATCGTATTGGCGAAAAGGTGATACACGATTGCCCCATAAATGTTCTTTCTCAGCTTAACGAGAATCTCGTGAGGGATAATGACGGATAGCAGGATAAACGCCCAGTTCATCGGCGCCTGCCACATATGGTAAAACTGGAATAATACAGATACTACCAGCCAGTCGTATTTGAGAGAGCCGACTTTGCGCAGCAAGTATCCTCGAAAATAAATTTCTTCCCCTACAAAATTGCCGAACACGCCGATCACCAGCAAATACCACGGGAAGTCGTAATAGCCCAAATTAAAAATATGCCACTCGCCCATATGAAGCCAGGGGATTGCATCCAACCACGCGTTTATCGGCGGGAAAACGTATTTCATATACGGCAAGGACAACAAAGTAAACAGCGCGATAATAATCGGCACTACGGTAAGAAGCCCCTTCAAATCGAGCCGCGTAAATCCCAAATACCTCAGCGATTCCTTAAACGTAAGTTTATCTACAAATTTTAACATAAAAAACGGAAATAACGTGTGCCAGCCTGCAGCTACCAGTGCGAGCAGCACGAATTGCGTGTAATGCGCTGACAATCCCGTCCAGGCCATAAACGTCTCGCGAAAGTGGTAGACGAGAAAGTACATCCCTACTCCGGGGAGCAGGCCCAGCAACAAATAGAAGGCGATGCTTTTGCGGTCTTTCGCCTCGTGTTGCTTGAGAAATTGAACATACTCGGAGTCGGATAGGTTAAAAAAGTTTTTGGTTTTTTGGATAACGGCGTTCATAACGACACTCCTCTCGTTTGCTACGACTTAATTTAGCAAATCAAGAGAGAACCCGTATCCGTAATGCTCGCGAATGTTTCGTTGCGGGCCGCAAATGTTTTTGCGCGATCGCGCAATCCGTCCGGAAGTGTCTGATATGTTTGGCGTACGTAAAAAAATGTTCCGCAGCGTTACTATGTCCGTCCGGCTTAAGCATCGCTCACCCCTTCAGTTGGCGTGTATAGCATAAGCATTTGCGTCTGAGTATCCTCCAGTTCGATGCCGACCAGTGAAGTACGATACGGTTCTGAATAATCAATACAGATCCAACTCCACCTGCTCTGATTCAACTACTGATGATGGATCAGCAAAAAAATATCATCCCTTTCTTTATGTGAATATTCGCCAAAAAATGACCTGTTTCCTTCTTATAAAGCAGTAGTATAGACCTACGACTACTGTATAACGTGCTAAAAAAACTGTCCGACATAAAAATTCAAAAACTCAAGCGGCTATGCACTTGAGTTTTTGAAACCAGGTAAATGTGGCTCTAAATCACTACGTTCTCACCAGCAACACACAACACTTCACATGTGACGAGTAGAGAGTGACGACAAACATGTACGTGTCCGAGGGAATGTGGAAGCACGAGTTTATATGAATAGCATGGGTTTATTTGGGGCCTACACGTCCCTCATCAGTAAAGCCACAGATTCCACATGACTTGTCTGCGGAAACATATCTACTGGCTGTACCCATTCCAGGGAGTAGCCGCCGTCCAGCAGGTCCTTGCAATCTTTGGCTAGAGTAGACGGATTGCAGGAGACATAGACGAAGCGCTTCGTCTTCGTGCGCAGCACCGCTTCGATGAAGCGGGAATCCAGACCGGTGCGCGGCGGGTCAGCGATGATCACGTCAGGGGAGAAGCCGCTCTTCACCCAGCGCGGTAGCAGTTCCTCGGCGTAGCCTTCGTAGAAGGCGGTGTTAGAACGCCCATTACGAAGCGCATTGGCCTTGGCATCTTCGACAGCTTCTGGGATCGATTCGATTCCGCGTACCTCGCGTGCATAGGGAGCGAGCCACAGTCCGATCGTACCCGTGCCGCAATAGGCATCGACGACCGTCTCCTTGCCAGTTAGTCCGGCAGCAGCTCTTACCATCTCGTACAGCTTCACCGTCTGCAGCGGGTTCAACTGGAAGAAGGCACGCGGAGACAAAGTGAATTCCAGATCGCCGAGCGATTCTTGGATACTATCCCCGCCCCACAGGATTACCGTCCGATTCCCGAATACCAGCGAAGTGTTCTTCGGATTAATGTTCATAGCGATACTCGTCAGTCCGGGAATCGCGAGCCGCAATTCCTTGATTAATTGCTCTTGTTTCGGTAGTTTGTCGCTGCTAGTCACGAATGTTATTTGCAGTTCTTCAGACTGGAAGCCGAAGCGAACCACAATAGTACGAACCAGCCCCTGATTACTTTTCTCCTTATAGACAGGGATTTGCAGCCGTTGCAGTACCTTGCGGGCTTGATCTACAGCTTCATTCACCTTTGGATGCTGAATCGGGCAACCGGTAATATCGACCAATTGATGGGAGTCAGCCGCATACAGGCCGGCAATCATGCCATCTTTGCCCATCCCCAGCTGCAATTGCGCCTTGTTCCGGTATCCCCAGGGATGATCCATACCAAGGATCGGCTTCATACGGACATTTTCATGTCCAGCATATCGCGAGAAGGCCTCGCGTACGATGTCTTCCTTCGCTGCCATTTGCCCTTCGTAGGATAAATGCTGGATCTGACAGCCGCCACAGATGTTAAATACCGGACAAGGGGCATCCATCCGATAAGGGGATCGCTTCTCAATGTGCTTAAGCTCAGCCGTAATAAATTTATTTTCTACCTTAGTGACCTCTGCCTTAATGACCTCTCCTGGCAAGGCCCCGTTAATGAACACCGCTTTGCGGCGGTAATATCCGACCCCTTCGCCATTTATGCCCAGCCGTTTGATCGTTACGACAATGCGGTCCCCCGCACGTAGCTCCTCCGCAGAGTCGCGGCTAGTAACTCGGTCTGGGGCAGGGTGCTTTTTCTTCGGATTTTGCCTTGGCCCACTTTTAAAATTCGGTTTTGAAGTGGTATTTGCTTTATGATAAGGTTTGCCTTTCATCTTAAATCTCCATCCTGCATCAGTTTGTTTAATGCAAATGATACAGTGTAGCGTGTCCATGGTCAATGAATCACCTTTTTAATGTATTAAGAGGCTTAAGTGAGGATTGACTCGGTTGCCCAATTGGGAAAAGCCCAGTAAACTTAATTAATAGAAACTGGGCTCCGCTATTTAGCGTGGGCAGGAACGGTGCAATAAGGAGATATGATATGAGAACAGAGTTGCAAAGTATGGAAGAAGCCAAGCAATTGCTGCAAAAATATTACGGCTATCCTGATTTCCGCGAGGGCCAGCGTAAGATCGTAGCGAGTGTGCTGTCTGGGGCGGATACGCTTGGCATTATGCCGACTGGGGGCGGGAAATCAATCTGCTATCAGATTCCGGCGCTAATGCTGCCAGGGCTTACACTAGTAATCTCGCCGCTGATCTCATTAATGAAGGATCAGGTAGATGCATTGCTTGCAGCAGGAGTATCCGCCGCTTATATTAACAGTACCTTGTCCGGTAAAGAGGTAAATGAACGGATTCGCGCTGCCAAACGTGGTGAGCTTAAACTGCTCTATGTCGCCCCTGAACGGCTGGAGCTCGACTGGTTCCGCGAGGAAATGAAGGAACTGACCATCTCGATGCTGGCTGTCGATGAGGCGCACTGTGTATCGCAGTGGGGGCATGACTTCCGTACGAGTTACCTGGCGATTACGCCTTTTGTGGCTGAGCTTCCACGCCGTCCAATCGTCGCGGCCTTCACGGCGACGGCTACACCGGAGGTCATGGACGATATGATCGGACTATTGAAGCTTCATGATCCGTCTGTGTTCGTCACGGGGTTAGGCCGAGACAATCTAGCCATGTCCGTGCTGCGTGGGGAGAATAAGCGGGAATTCGTACTGAATTACGCCAACACTCACGGCAGCCAGCCGGGCATCGTATATGCCGCGACGCGTAAAGACGTGGACGATCTGTATGAACGGCTGCGGACATCGGGGATTCCGACGGGACGCTACCATGCGGGTTTGCCCGATCAAGAGCGGGAGGAGAACCAGGAGGCTTTTCTCTATGACGATATTCGCGTTATGGTAGCGACGAACGCCTTCGGCATGGGAATTGACAAATCCAATGTCCGTTACGTAATTCATTACAATATGCCCAAGAACATGGAAGCCTACGTACAGGAAGCGGGTCGGGCAGGGCGGGACGGCGAACCGAGCGAATGCATTCTGTTGTTCAGCGCCCAGGATATCATGACCCAGAAGTTTCTGATCGAGCAAAATCCTCAGGATGAGACACGCAAGCACAATGAGTACCGCAAGCTGCAGCAAATGATAGAATATTGCTATTCTACCAAATGCCTGCGCTGGGGGATGCTTGACTACTTCGGCGAGGAGCATGATCATTCACTGTGTGGCATTTGCAGCAACTGTCGGGATGAGCGCGAACTCGTAGATGCTACCACGGATGCTCAGATTATCTTCTCCTGCATCCATCGGATGAGGGAGAGATTCGGCGTAGCACTTGTGTCTTCCGTCTTGAAGGGATCTCAGAACAAGAAGGTGCTCCAATACAGCTTCGACCAGCTATCTACCTACGGTATGATGCGGCGACGGACAGAGAAGGAGATCTCCGAGCTGATTAACGTATTGATCGCCGAGGGATATTTATCGCTGTCTGAAGGCCAATATCCGATCGTGAAGCTTGCGCCGCTAGCAATTGATGTGCTAAAGGGTAAGCAGCAGGTAATGCTGCGCGCACCGGAAACACCTCAGACGGCGGCTGCGGGATCGAGCGGTGGTACAAGGCGCCGAGGCCGTAATTACGACGATGGGCCATCAGCGGTGAATGAGACGGTGTTCGAGCAATTGCGCCTGATTCGTCGTGATTTGGCCGAGAAGGAACGGGTTCCGTCCTATATTATTTTCAATGATGCGACCCTACGGGAAATGAGCGTAGTCTGTCCGACATCCGAGACGGATATGCTAAGAATAAAGGGCGTCGGCGAAGTGAAGTTCCGCAAGTACGGCGCGCCTTTTCTGGAGTTTTTTCAAAATATGGAATAGGGTTGTGAACCGAGTATGAAAGTCATCTTGACTACATTAAACGCAAAATTTATTCATACCTCTTTGGCGATCCGGCTACTCAAGGCTTACAGTGGCCATGAGTTCGATATCGATCTGGTAGAGTACACGATTAAAGATCCGGCGATGAATATCGTGTCTGATCTATATCAGCGGAAGCCGGATGTCATCGGATTCTCCTGTTATATCTGGAATATGGAAGAGACGCTAAAGCTCGTAGATTTATTAAAAAAAGTGCTGCCCGAAACGTTCATCGTGCTCGGCGGTCCCGAGGTGTCCTACGATACAGAGTACTGGATGAAGCGTTGTCCGAACATCGACGCGATCGTGATGGGGGACGGAGAAGAGACGTTCCATCATTTATTACAGGAATTGGCGGGCGAGCGCAAACTGCATTTCGTATTTGGGGCTGCGTATCGCAAGGGTGATGAGGTTATCGTCAACCCGGGGCGGCCGAAGTCGGATCTGAACACGCTGCCTTCACCGCACCGGTTTCCCGAGGATATTCCAAATCTTAGCAAACGGATCATTTATTTCGAGACGAGCCGTGGTTGTCCGTTCAGCTGCCAATTTTGCTTGTCCAGTATTGAGGTCGGGGTACGATACTATGATATCGAGCGTGTGAAGTCGGATATCTTGTATCTGATCGATAATGGGGCAAAGGTGATCAAGTTCCTCGACCGGACGTTCAACATTAACCGCAGTTATGCGATGGAGATGTTCCAGTTCCTGATCGATAATCATCGCGGCTGCGTGTTCCAATTCGAGATCACCGCTGATATTATGAGGCCGGAAGTGCTTGATTTTCTGGCCGAGAATGCGCCGCCGGGAATCTTCCGCTTTGAAATCGGCGTGCAGTCGACGAATGACCCGACGAACCTGCTGGTGAAGCGGCGGCAGAACTTCACCAAGCTGACGCGTACCGTGACCAAGATTAAAGAGAGCGGCAAGATCGATCAGCATCTTGACTTGATTGCTGGTCTACCGGAGGAGGATTATTCAACCTTCCGCAAGACGTTTAATGATGTGTTCGAGATGCGTCCCGAGGAATTGCAACTCGGTTTCTTGAAAATGCTGCGCGGCACCGGACTGCGTAATGAAGCTGATAAGTATGGATATACGTTCATGGATCATGCGCCATATGAAATATTGAGCAATGATGTGCTTCCTTTCTGTGATGTAATCAGGCTGAAGCGGCTGGAGGATGTACTGGAGAAGTATTGGAACGATCACCGCATGGATCATACGATCGAATACCTGATCACACAGGAATTCACGTCACCATTCGATTTCTTCCAGGAGTTCGGCGACTATTGGGAAGAACGGGGCTGGCAGCGGATCGGCCATCAGCTGGAGGATTTGTTCTCACGACTGTATGAATTTCTGACCCGGCACGGGCTTAAAGAGCCAGAGATCGTGCTGGGCTTGATGAAGCTCGATTACTATTTGGGACATAAGTATAAGCCGCGCAAAATATGGTGGGAGGACCGCATGCACAAGCATGAACGGAACAGCTACTTCAAGGCTCTGGCCTCAAGAGAGATAGAGCTGCCTGAGGAACTCGCCGCCCGGAATATGGACGAGCGTGAGCTTATGAAATATGCGGTCATTGAGGAGCTGCCATTCTCGCTTACCGATGTTCTAGCAGGCCACTCTGTTGCTGCAGACGAGGTCAAGGATAGCCAGGGAACATTGCTTGTTGTTCTGTATCAGCAAGAAGCTGACGAGCATCCGGTCTACTATTCGCTTTCTTTAGATGCGGCAGTTATATCAAGATTACGTATATAAGGAGACTTCATGGGAAACTATCAAATATGTGATTTCTGCGGTAATTTATCAGAGAGAAGAAGCCGGAAAATGTGCCCGAGTTGTGAGGATGCCTACCTCAAAATTCGCAGCATCGCCGAGTTTAAACCTGATATGATGGTAATCGATATATCTCGGCAGACAGGAATTAGCGTGAGTAAGATTATTGCCTTCGCTCAAAAAGGCTTCTTCATCTTGAAAGAGGGAACTATTGAAAGACTCGACTAACTGTTGATAGCTTGGAGTTTAAGTGGAGGTGTCGTCATTGAGCATCACGGACACAGGGGCCAAGAAGCGGGATAAAGAAAGTGATCGTATCCTCTATGTCAAAGCCGAGGAGTTCATCCGTCAATGTTATGGCGAGTTGAATAAATCGGAGGAAGAAGCCAAGTGTCGATTGGCTAGGATTGAAGCGGAGATAAAACGCTTGGGAACTTATGAATTAACCTATGAAGAACTGGAGCACGGGGCAAAAATGGCCTGGAGGAACAGCAATCGCTGTATAGGCCGGTTGTTCTGGGATTCTCTGAACGTAATCGATGCACGTCGCTTGTCCACAGGGGAGGAGATCGCGGAGGCTTTGCTGCAGCATATCGATTATGCGACGAACGGCGGGAAGATTCGCCCGGCCATCACGATATTCCATCAACGTACGTCCGATCTCCATATTCGTATCTGGAATCATCAGTTGATTCGATATGCAGGTTATGCCGAAGAGGAGGGAGTCATCGGCGACCCAGTCTCTGTGGCTTTTACAAATCAATGCAAGCAATTAGGCTGGGTGGGAAAAAGGACTCCTTTCGATCTTCTGCCTATTGTGGTGCAGGTGAATGAGCAGCAACCGCAGGTATTTGCCCTACAAGACGGCTCGATTCTGGAGGTTCCAATCAGGCATCCTGAATATGTTCGCTTTAATGAATTGAATATCAAGTGGTATGGTGTGCCGATCATCTCAGATATGGGGTTGGAGATCGGAGGCTTGCATTTCACGGCTGCGCCTTTTAACGGCTGGTATATGGGAACCGAGATCGGGGCCCGCAATCTTGCCGATGAAGACAGGTACAATTTGCTGCCCGCGATGGCTGAGGCAATGGGATTAGACATGACATCCAACCGCTCCTTGTGGAAGGATAAAGCCTTGGTCGAATTGAATGCCGCTGTACTGCAGTCCTATCGCGAAGCAGGTGTGAGCATTGTCGATCATCATACAGCGGCAGAGCAGTTCACGCTGTTCGAGCAAAGGGAGGCGAATCAGGAACGCGCCGTCACTGGGAACTGGACCTGGTTAATCCCGCCGATGTCGCCGGCAACCACGCATATATGGCATAAACAGTACGATAATTCGTACATCACTCCCAATTTCTATACGCAGGATAAATGCTATTAGTAGGGATGGGATACATAAATGCAGCCATTTATTTTATCGGATAGAGAAGCGGTTCGGCTAAAGAAGTACATAGAGAAAAAGTATGTGGATCTTGACTCAGATCAGAGACGGGCCATTTGGTCAGATGCAGCTCATCGAGTCATTGACAGCCGTCTGCCCTCTTTTCCGGATGAAGTGAAAGAGAAGGTACGATTTGAGCTGCTGAACAAACAGAGAGATACGCTGATCATCCATCAGGATGATGCACTGCGTGAGTGCCTGACTCTAGATATGAATCAGGAGGAGCTGTTGGGTGCGCTGACAGTATGGGTAAGCAGCAGATCCCCCATGCCTTTAGAAGGTGAGAGACTTAGGGATACCCTATTCCAATGGTCCCAGCATTCACCCGACCAAATCTCTTTGAACGCGTTGATAGAGGCAGGGTCCGAAGCTTCAGACGCCCCTCAGCACATGAATGACGCTAGCTGCGTCGCTAAAGAGATAGCTGTATCTGTTGAGACAGCCAACACGGCGAATAGGGCAGAGCTATATACTCCAACAGCCGATAGAAGATGGATTGTCCGCCCTTGGACAATGGTGGCGATCGTCTCAAGTTGTGTGGCTGCTGCGATCATCCTTGTGTTCACAATGAACAGCTTCCCGAACGAACAACCTGCGGCCGGAACACAGACATATCCAAGCGTGATGGAGATTATGCTGCGCGATATTCGTGAGCGGGAGAGCTTGCGGAGAGCCGGTGGTATTCCTGCCGAACTTCGCTATGTGGATGTGGATAAGAAGCAGTTATCACTATTTTTACAGGATAGAAATTCTTTGCTGGCTGAAGAACCGTATCTATCAGCGATCATTACATCGGCGAAGCGATATGATGTTCATCCATTACTGTTGTTCGCGATTACGGGACAGGAGCAGGGTTTTGTGCCGAAGGATCAAAAGCAAGCGAAGCAAATAGCGAATAATCCGTTCAACGTATTTGGCAGCTGGGAGAGTTATAACACGACCATCGAGGTGTCGGCTGATATTGCTGCCAAGACGGTTAAGAATATAAGCAGTCGTCGTCTGGGAGATGATCATCCGATTCAATGGTTGAATCGGACCTATGCGGAGGACCCGGAATGGTGGACGGGCGTAACCTGGTTATTCAATACGATGCGACAACAAATCGAGGGGAAATCCTTTGAGTGGGCGAAGTAATCAGCCTCCAAAGAGTTTCCCCTGTTCATTTTTATAACGAAATTACAAAACGCTATTGCACTACGACATTAAGATACATGTCGCTCCAGCCAGTTAATAACATTGCTTGTGACCTCATCGCGGTTGATCTCATTAAGCATTTCATGTCTTCCGCCAGGATATAATTTCAGTTCCAGGTCCTTTATGCCCAATTGTTCGTACAGTTGCACCAGTCGTTTGACGCCAACACCGTTTAATCCGACCGGGTCTTGATCACCGCAAAATATGTAGACCGGCTTATCCTTCGGAATTTGGCTTACATGGTCCGGACGATGAATATCTCTTAAAATCCCGAATAAGCCTTGGAAGAATTCCGCGCTACATAGGAATCCGCAATAAGGATCGGCAATAAATTTGTCGACTTCCGCCTCGTCACGGGACAGCCAATCAAAGGCCGTTCGTACAGGACGGAATTGGCGGTTGAAGCTGCCGAAGGAGATTGCATTCATAAGTACACTCGGATGGCTTGGTCCCCGCAGGTTCATCTGTAGCTTGGCAAGCCCTTCACCGAAGCCAAGAAAAGCCCTTGGTCCGTTGGTTCCGGACAGAATAAAGCCGGTATAATGCTCAGGTGCAGCGTACATCACCTTTTGCGTCAGGAAAGACCCCATACTGTGGCCCAACAAGAAGAGAGGCAAATTCGGGTGCTTATTATGGATTATATCTCTTAATTTTGTCATGTCCCGGACCATACCGTTCAAACCGTCCTTGCCAGGCCATCCCAGCTGGGATTGATTCGCTGCCGTCAAGCCGTGACCGCGGTGATCATTCGCGTACACGAGGAAGCCGGAGGCGGTGAGCGCCTCAGCGAAACGGGCATATCGCTTGGCGGTCTCCGCCATACCGTGGGCAATCTGCACAACGCCGCGTAACGGCAGCATTGTATCGTCCGGATACCAATGATAGACGAACACGGATTGACCAGCGTCATTTTCGAAAGTAAAGGTGTTCTCTTGCATCTATAAGGACACTTCCTCTCCCAATTAGCCTGTTATGTCTAATTATAGTTTACAGTTATTTCTTCTCAATCGCTATGAGATAAGGTGCATGGGGGCGTTGAATTTGTCGGTACAGAATCGTCTGGCCGATCGATGAAGGCAGGTTCGCGGCCCAGACGTGTACAGCCTCGGCTTCTTGGTCCCCGCCAGGGTGTCCCGGATAGAGAACGATCGTTGCGATCCCGCGTGGGCGCAGAAGTGAGACAGCTGTTTCCAGCGCGGCAATCGTGCTCTCTGGCAGTGTGATCAGCGATTGATCAGCCTCTTCGACCGGCAGGTAACCCAGATTGAACATAACGGCTCCAATCTGGCCGTGGATCGAGATTGGAAGCTGCTCCTTCATCTCGGCATGGCTCTGCTGCAGCAAGGTGACCTGGGCCAGTTCATCACCGGATTCGCGATCCAATCTCTCCTGGGTTAGACGGAGCGCTTCAGCCTGAATATCGAATGCCCACACACGACCTCTTCGTCCACAGGCTTTGGCCAGAAACAAGGTGTCGGTTCCGGTGCCTGCGGTAGCGTCGATAGCCACGTCTCCAGGCTGGAGTCTGTCTGCGACCAGCTTATGAGCATAGCTTAGTACGGATAGAAAGCCCATCTTAACCCCTCCAATACTTGCCTTGCCAGGAGTCTCTGTTCTTCAGTTCGGCGTCGATCGCGTTCAGTACTTCCCATTTCTTCAGGCTCCACGTCGGCCCGATCAGTAGATCACGCGGCGCATCTCCGGTTAGACGATGAACAATCATTTCCGGCGGAAGGAATTCCAATGTGTCCACAATCAGCTTCACATATTCATCCATCTCCAGGAAACGGAGCAGTCCTGATTCATATTGCTTGACCATTGGTGTCTTACGCATCAGATGAAGCAGATGAATCTTAATGCCCTGAACATCCATTGCTGCAACTGCATGGCCGGTATCGAGCATCATCTCGTGTGATTCCTGAGGCAATCCGTAGATGATATGAGTGCATACGCGGATGTTCCGATTGCGCAGCTTCTCAACAGCGTCCACATAGCATTGTGTATCATGGGCCCGATTAATGAGTTCAGAGGTTGTATCATGGATCGTCTGCAGTCCCATTTCCACCCATAAATAGGTCCGTTCATTGAGTTCGGCCAGATAATCCAGTACATCATCAGGCAGACAGTCCGGGCGAGTAGCTATAGACAGACCAACGACCCCGGGCTGTTCAAGGATTGCTTCGTAATATTCACGAAGTACCTCGACCGGAGCGTAAGTATTCGTATAAGCCTGAAAATAACCGATATATTTGGCATGCGGCCATTTCTGATGCTGTTTGTCGCGAATTTTGTTGAATTGCGTCACCAGATCATCTCGCCTGCTGCCTGCGAAATCACCAGACCCTCTCGAGCTGCAGAAGGTGCAGCCGCCCTTGGCAATGGAGCCGTCCCGATTCGGGCAGGTAAATCCGGCATCCAGCATTACTTTGAACACTTTATCACCAAATTCATGCCGCATCTCGTAGTTCCATGTATGGAATCTTTTGTCAGACCAAAGCAGTGGAGAAGCAGATAATGAGGTATTCATTGAAAAACTCCTTTATTTGTCACAGAAATATGCGAATTGGTATCATGACCTGCCAAGTCAGCCATCTGACAGGCTCTTACGAGTTATTGTATCAAAGTTCAATTAAAAAAGGGAATGAAGGCCTACGTACTTTTCTTGCGATGGTTAACTGATTATGTTATTTTGGTTGTAATAACATTCGTTGGACCCCAATTCCAAAATATATGAAAAAGGAATCTTTCCCACTGTCTCCCCGGCGGTGTGGAGGGTTCCTTTTTCTCTGTAACTCTTTACTTTTCCGACGAACTTCGGCACAATATTTCAGTAATCGGTTTATTTTGCAAAAAGCTTGAATTCAAATAGTGATCCATAGTGGAACATCTTTTGAATGATCGCTGTAATAGTCGTGTTCAAAAAGACGGACTTTTTGAACAACCTCTTAGTAGTATAATCACAGGAAAGTGGAGGAATATCATGCGTTTACGCGGTAGAAAAGGTATTAGGGAAAATCTGGAGCAGCAGCCGGAATTGGTTGTGCTTGATCCCAAGCAATATAAAGGGCGTTGGTCCGAGCTATTTGGCAATGATCGTCCGATCCATGTAGAGCTGGGCATGGGCAAAGGTCAGTTCATTAGCGGTATGAGTGTCAAATATCCGGATGTGAATTTCATCGGGATGGACATGTACGATGAACTGATCCGTCGCGGCAGTGAGAAAGTACGTGCGATTCATGGCCAAGTTGATCATGAAGAGGCTGATGCGTCTAGTGAAGCGGATCGGGCCGTTGAAGCCACTCCAGCTGGTGAAGGAAGCTTATTCAATGTTCGGCTTGCGCTTGGCAATGTGGAACAGATCGAGGAGATATTCGCACCAGGAGAGATTGAGCGGATCTACTTGAACTTCAGCGACCCGTGGCCGAAGAAGAAGCATGCCAGAAGACGCCTTACGCATCCGCGATTTTTAAATAAATACCGTTCTATTCTGAACGAGAATGGAGAGATCCATTTAAAGACGGATTCACGATCTTTATTCCAATTTTCGCTTAATTCCTTCGCTGCAACTGGTCTGCAGATGAACGATATATCGCTTAGCCTACATGAGGGCGGCATTAACGAGAAGCATGTGATGACCGAGTATGAGGGCAAGTTCGTCGGCAAAGGGATGCCGATTCACCGCTGTGAAGTCATTATTGGAGAAGCAGCTTTAAGACGCTATCATGAACATAAGATGGATGAATTCTAATTTTGAACTACCTCTAAAAAAAAGCTGCTCTTATGTGGTTATGCACCGCGCAAGAGCAGCCTTTTTATTTATTACAACGCCAAAAACGCCCTCAGCATAATTAGTACCGAGGGCGATTATTGTCGCATGTTGCCGAAAACGTTTAAGTAAACAGGCAGCTATTTAATTTCATGATTGTCGATTTTCCATTTGTGGCTATCTGCCAGGAGATCCAGGATCGCCTGGGCACTCTGCATAGGGTGATAGCTAGCGATATGTTCTAGAACTTCTTCACGGGTGCGGAGCACTTCAGGATAATTGTATAACAGACGATGGATCCAACCTTCGATATCGCCGAGTGAGTGGATCTCGGTTCCCCAACCCTGTGATGCGAAATATTGCGAATTCTCTTCTTCCTGGCCAGGAAGGGGCTTATGGAACAGCATGGGAATTCCCTTCGCCAAGCCCTCGGTACAGGTCATGCCTCCGGGTTTCGTAATTAACAGATCAGCTACTTCCATCAGTTTATCAACCTCTTTAGTGAAGCCGAGTAGATGGATATTAGGGTGAATGTACCGCGGATCCTTTTTCATTTTCTCAAGCTGTTTCGTGTTATTGCCGAAGCAAAATATAATTTGAATATCATTGCTATAGGAAGCTAGCAATGAATTGACGGCTTCATCCTTCATAAAGCCCCAACCGCCGCCCATGACAAGCACTGTAGGCAAATTGTTAAGAGCAAACTGTGCCCGGATATCATCCTTTTGATGTCTCTCCCAGAAGTTAGGGTGTACAGGAATGCCGGTAATTTGAATTTTTGATGCACCGACACCGCGCTCAAGAAGCTTCTCCTTCACTTGCTCGGTTGATACGAGATAGCGATTCACCTCACGGCTTACCCATGCACCGTGCACGTCATAGTCAGTGATAACGGTGCACAGTGGTACATCAAAGCCAAGCCGCTTGATCCGAGAGATCACGACGCTTGGGATCGGGTGAGTGCAGACGATGACATCGGGACGCAGCTGACGGATGATCTGTAAAGTTCGCGTATAAAATATCCGATGAAGCGCCAGCGTCGTCAATCGGTTTAAAGATTTATTATAATTGCTGCGATACATCATGCGAACGAGCCGAGGCTGGGAGGAGACCGTCTTCTTATAGGCAGTTATAATGACCGGCGCTACTCTAGGGTTGAGAAAACTACCCAATTCCAGCACTCTCGTCTGAACATGCGGAGCAATTTTGCGTAAACTGCTGGAAAGTGCATATGCCGCTTGCGTATGACCTGCTCCAAACCCCTCAGATAAAAGCAATACTCTTTGTTTTTGCACTTTGGTTTCACCTTTTCCTGCAAGGTTTTCTACCAACTACAATATCCCGTTTACGCCCATAATGCAACAGTTCCGAACGCTACAGAGGAACCAATTACGGCCCCTGCAAGCACGTCGGACGGGTAATGAAGCCCCAGATAAATTCTGGATATTCCTACGAGCAGAGCGAGCGGACCAAGGACAATAATGAGAGATGGCATGACGACCATAAACGGCATCGTAACCGAGAAGATCGCTGTTGTATGCCCGGAAGGAAAAGAATGGTCCGTCAGCGGATTGGGAAAAGTATTTGTGCCAGGAAGTGCCAGATATGGGCGAATGCGCGGATATATTTTCTTGGCGATAGCTACAGGAATATGACTTAAGGCCAAGGCAACCAAGGCCTGAATACCAAGACGGCTCCAAGGATTCGCACTGAAATACCAGATCAATAAAGTGGCAATAATAGTAAACCAGGCTCCACCTAGATGAGTGATATAATAAAATCCGATACTCAAGGATTTACGATGTAAACGTCCGTTAATTCCTTTGAATATTTTCTGATCTAGAGATGTAAGCTTTTGAAGCAAGGAATTCATAGGATACCTCCGATTTGTAGGGCTCTGTAACGGGCCAAGCAAAATTCATGAGCTGTTCATTTGATGATCGATGCTTCATCAGTTTGTAGCATGGCATTTCCGAGTTAGACTTATCATATTTTTATTTCGCAGCCTTTTCAAGGGTAGGGCGCTATTTTTTGATTTCTGGTTCAAGGCGCATTACAATGTTTAAATAATAGCAGACTTCTGTAAACAATATTGGAGAATTAAGTAACTTTTTTGTGATGTTTTCGTTATTAAGAATGAGCTGAGAAAGCAAAAAATTTTACACTACGTTAAAAAAAGGGGGTCCGAAGAAATAAAAACCGTCAAAAATGCTGAAAATAAGACCATACTGCACTGAAAAAGAGTTGCGGTGGATCATGCATGAATAAAAGCTGGCTCCGGCCGATATTTCCGCTAGGGAGGCGTTACATCGTTTTTGACAAATGTGCCGAAGTCGTGGAAAATCGTAATGCAATGTAAGAAAATGTTTTTCAGAAATAATGAAGAAGAAGGGTCAAAAAAAACTCCGTAAAACAAAAATAAAAGATGGAGTTTAAGGGGGTACAAAAACAACATGTTTCAGGCTATTTTGATTGTACTGCAGGTTGTGCTCGCTGTTGTAGGGATCTATCAGTTCGGCTTATCATTGTTCGGCTTGTACAAGAAAAAGAGCAAAGTACATTACGAACCGCAAAAATCATTTGCCGTACTCGTAGCAGCGCATAACGAAGAGAAAGTGGTAGGGGCCTTGATGGAGAACCTCAAGCACCTGAACTACCCAAAAGAGTTGTATGATGTGTTCGTAATTTGCGATAACTGTACGGACCGTACGGCTGGGATCGTTCGCAGCCACGGTATGAATGCCTGCGTTCGCAGCAACCCTAATTTAAGAGGTAAAGGCTACGCGATCGAATGGATGCTTAAGGAATTGTGGAAAATGCCCCGTCAATATGACGCGATAGTAATGTTCGACGCCGATAATCTGGCTCATCCGGATTTCCTGAGTGAGATGAACAATGATCTCTGCAGTGGCGCACGTGTCATTCAAGGCTATATCGATACAAAGAATCCAGAGGACTCCTGGATTACTGCTGCGTATGGAATCTCGTATTGGTACTGTAATCGCTTGTGGCAGTTGTCTCGCCACAATCTGGGAATGGCGAATTTCCTTGGTGGTACGGGCATGTGCTTTGAGACTAACCTGCTCAAGGAAATGGGCTGGGGCGCAACCAGTCTTGTAGAGGACCTCGAGTTCACGATGCGTTGTGTTGATCGCGGTGTATATCCGGTGTTCAACTACGATGCTAAGCTGTTCGACGAGAAGCCGCTCACGTTCAAGGCTTCGGCACGCCAGCGTTTGCGCTGGATGCAAGGGCACTTTACGGTTGCCCGCCGCTATTTCTTCCCACTGCTGTGGAAGAGCATCAAAGAGCGTAATCTGGTCAAGCTGGACATGGCGCTCTATGGTGTGAACGTATATATCGTTCTGCTTACGTTTTTGCTGACTGCGGTCATTTGGGTTGACCAGTCGCTGCTTAGCGGGCCGCATCTTGATACCTTGTATGGTTACATGCCGATGTGGATTTCGTTCCTGGCAATCGCAGCCAACGTATTTATTTTCTTGGCAGCGATGATTTTGGAGAAGGTTAAATCCAAGAAGGTCTACGCTTATTTGATCTTGTTCCCGATTTACCTGATCTCCTGGTGGCCGATTACGTTCTATGCTTTCTTCACACAGAACAACAAACATTGGAGCCATACACAGCATACCCGAGTGGTGCGCTTGGAAGAGGTTCAGAGCAAGCAAGGCTAATATTTCAGATTCAACTCTTGACATAGGATATAAGAGTATGATACATTAATCTGCGGTTATTATTTAGGATTGCAAGCAGAGGCCGTGGCTTCTCACCTGTCCGACGTATTGTTGGCTGGTATTGATCCGTTAATTGATGAATGTACATTCATGGCGAATTGACGATCAAGTGGGATGCGGGCGTTGACCTGCATCCCTTTTCTTTTGAAGATATCGGTTGTAAGACCAGAATATTTTTCGGAGGTGGAGAACTATTAGTAAGGAACATATGATCAATGATGAGATACGTGCGAAGGAAGTCCGCTTAGTAGGTGCTGAAGGTGAGCAAATCGGCATTAAGCCGCTCCGTGAAGCGTTGCAGATGGCCATAGACTTGAACCTTGATCTCGTAAACGTAGCCCCTACAGCTAAGCCGCCGGTATGCCGGATTATGGACTATGGCAAATTCCGCTACGAACAGCAGAAGAAAGAGAAAGAGGCTCGCAAGAACCAGAAGGTTGTCGACGTCAAGGAAGTTTGGTTCCGTGCCAACATTGAGGAGCATGATTTCCAAACCAAGCTTCGCAATGTCATCAAATTCCTGAAGGATGGCGACAAGGTAAAATGTTCGGTACGCTTCCGCGGCCGGGAAATTACCCATGCTGACATCGGGAAGAAGATCCTTGACCGAGTTAAGGAAGAGGTTGCAGAAATCTCTACAGTTGAACGCATTCCAAAATTGGAAGGCCGCAGCATGATTATGATTTTAGCACCTAAAAGCAATTAATCGAGCGCAGCATCAGGGGATTGCTCCGAGTGATCTCTGCTGATGCGCGCCGAATCACACAATTTGAGGGGGATATACCATGCCTAAAATGAAAACCCACAGCAGTCTGAAAGGACGCTTCAAAATTACTGGAACTGGTAAAGTAAGACGCTACAAAGCGAACCGCAACCACTTGCTGTCTCACAAGTCCAAACGCGGCAAACGCGTATTGGCTAACAGCCCAGTAACTTATTCGGGTGACGTTAGCCGCATGAAACAGCAGCTTGCAAATTTGAAATAATCTAACACAACTTTTCTGGGAGGTTTATTAATATGGCAAGAGTTAAAGGCGGATTCGTGGTTCGTCGTCGTCATAAAAAAGTATTGAAATTAGCTAGAGGTTATTTTGGTTCGAAACACCGCATCTACAAAACAGCTAATGAGCAAGTTATGAAATCCATGCAATATGCATACCGTGATCGTCGTACGAAAAAACGCGATTTCCGCAAATTGTGGATCGTGCGTATTAACGCGGCTGCACGCATTAACGGCTTGACTTACAGCAAATTGATGCACGGTCTTAAACTGGCTGAAGTGAACATCAACCGTAAAATGCTTGCGGATCTTGCTGTGAACGATCTTGAAGCGTTCAACTCTTTGGCTAACGTAGCTAAACAAAAAATCAACGCTTAATTTTATAAATAAAGCAGGACAGGCATCCTTTTTGGGATGCCTGTTTTTTGTTATCAAGGCGATGGCATATGCGGAAGGAATCGCCGTTGAATAAGCTGATGGAGGATAGGGCGCGCTCCAAAACAAGAAGCTGGGCGCTTTGTCAGGGGATTCACGGACGAATCTGGAAGGAGGTTATTGTGATGGGTAGAACGGTGACCAAGAAGGAAGCAGAGAAGTGGATTGGCAAATCTATCGTTGCTTACAAGAAGGATGGCGGCTTCGTAACCGGCAAACTCGTAAAGATTAGCGGCAACCGCTTGGTACTGAAGCAGGATTCGGGCAAAAAAGTGAAGACGAAGGCACTGATCCCGCTCGTATTATTTGATTTGCTCGCGATCGGCACAGCGCCTTACGGGTATGGATACCCTGGCGGTGGGTATGGCCCTTATGGCGGTGTTGGTCCGTACGGGTACGGCTATGGGCCATTCTTCTAAGCCCTCAGCTTATACCCGAACGGGAAGCATCTTCTCTAGTTCATAACATTCCGATTGATCGATATAACGAATGGTCTTGTACCCGAGCTTGCGATAGAAGGAGTGGGCTCGGGAATTTCCTTGATCGACCATCACCTTGGCCCGTCTGCAACCGCGTGAACCGGCATACTGCTCAGCATGGGACATCAGTGTTTTCCCTAGTCGTTGCCGCCGATGCGCGGGTGCGACTGCCATCATGTCAATATATAACAATTCCCCATGAATCATAAAGTGAATAAAGGCGACCGAATCGGCTTCATAATATGGCGAAGCCACCAGTGTAATACCGCGTGCTAATCGCTTGGGAAGGTCTTTGAAAATCGCAGCTATTTCCTCAGGCGGAAGGTGGGAATAGGGGACAAGCTCCTTTTCAATCAACTCGATAATGACAGGATCATCCTGCCTGGGTCTTCGATAGCGGATCATTCAGTCAACCTCCTTTTTGTGTTGGGTGGAGATCATAATAGCCTGACTTTCAGCAGGAATATGTTAAAAATTAGGCGTTATTTTTTATCATATGACACTAGGGGGGAGAAGGGTTCCTAACGGGCTATAGACCATATGCCTGGATTTCTGTTAGAAAAATGGGTATTGACTCTGGATGTAAAGTGATCATATAATGTTTCTAAACATTTTCATGACAAAATATTGAATCGGCGATGAAGAGGACGAAGGTTTAGGGGCTCTTTGCTCAGAGAGTGGATGGATTTGCTGAGACCACCACCAATATCCCTTAAATGCGAGCTCACCTCGGAGCTGTTTTCCTGAAAGGCTAGCGGACTTATCCTAGGTAAAGTCCAGTCGAAGCTTATTAGGGAAAATCGTCAGGTCTGCGTTAGAGACCACAGGTAAGCGCGAGAAGGCAACAGATCGCGAATACTTGTCAAGGCTTGATACTGTGAAGTGTCAGGTAAACATGGGTGGTACCACGGAAGCAACAACCTTTCGTCCCTCGGAATAGGAGACTATTTCGGCGGATGGAAGGTTTTTTTGTTGTATATCAAATTCATTAATCAAGAGATGATTTAAATCTTGGAAGGAGGATGACTGATGAGCGCGCAAATTCCAGCAGTGCGGTCTACAGAACAATTACGTGAGAAATGGATGAAACCGGAAGTCATTTCAGGTTCGGAAATCTTGCTTCGCAGTTTGCTTTTGGAAGGTGTCGAATGTGTCTTCGGTTATCCGGGTGGCGCGGTCCTGTATATTTACGACGCGATGTACGGATTCGATGATTTTCACCACCTGTTAACAAGACATGAACAAGGAGCGATTCATGCGGCAGATGGTTACGCACGCGCCAGCGGCAAAGTAGGAGTTTGCATCGCGACCTCCGGACCAGGAGCAACCAACACAGTAACAGGAATTGCAACCGCCTATATGGATTCGGTTCCACTAGTGGTGATTACCGGTAACGTGGCAACGAGCTTGATTGGTACCGATGCTTTCCAGGAAGCGGATATTACGGGCATCACGATGCCGATTACGAAGCACAGTTACTTGGTGAGAGATGCAGAGGATTTACCACGGATTATCCACGAAGCATTTCATATCGCTAACACCGGGCGGAAAGGCCCTGTACTGATCGATATTCCGAAGGATGTCTCAGCACAGAAAGTAAGATTTGAGCCCGAACAATCGGTTGACCTGCGCGGCTACCATCCGACGGTTGTGCCGAATCGCTTGCAGCTTGATAAGCTTGTGGCAGCGATCTCCGAAGCGGAGCGGCCGGTGATTCTGGCTGGCGGAGGTGTCATCTATTCCGGAGGACACGAAGGATTGCTCGAATTCGCCAACCGTTCAGGCATTCCGATCACGACGACATTGCTCGGACTAGGCGCCTTCCCAAGCGGACATGATCTGTGGATGGGAATGCCGGGAATGCATGGTACTTATACCGCAAATCAGGCGATCCAGCAATCGGACCTTCTGATCAGCATCGGGGCAAGATTCGATGACCGTGTCACGGGGCGTCTCAACGGGTTCGCACCGCATGCCAAGATCGTTCACATCGATATTGATCCGGCGGAGATCGGCAAGAACGTCAAGACGGATATCCCGATTGTCGGTGATGTGAAGACCGTGCTTGAAATGCTGAATCCGATGGTAGGATACTGCAGCAAGGCTGATGCCTGGAGAGCACAGATTAGCAGATGGAAGCAAGAGAAGCCGTTCAAGTACAAAGATTCCGAGGAGATGCTGAAGCCGCAATGGGTAATTGAATTGTTAAATGACACGACCCATGGCGAAGCGATTGTAACGACGGATGTAGGTCAGCATCAGATGTGGACCGCTCAGTATTATAAATTTAACCAGCCTCGCTCCTTCATCACTTCCGGCGGACTTGGCACGATGGGCTTTGGCTTCCCGGCAGCGATTGGCGCGCAGATGGCTCATCCCGATCGACTGGTTATCTCCATCAACGGCGACGGTGGAATGCAGATGTGTGCGCAGGAGCTTGCGATCTGTGCAATCAACAAAATTCCAGTGAAGATCGTGGTCATTAACAACCAGGTACTCGGAATGGTAAGGCAGTGGCAGGAACTGATCTACGACAACCGCTACAGCCATATCGACCTCGCCGGCAGTCCGGATTTCGTGAAGCTGGCTGAAGCTTATGGAGTTAAGGGACTTAGAGCTACCAGCAAGGAAGAAGCGGAGCGTGCTTGGCAAGAAGCGCTTGATACCGATGGACCGGTGCTGGTGGAATTCGTGGTTCACAAGGGAGAGAACGTATATCCGATGGTTCCTCAAGGTTCCACCATTGATCAAATGCTGATGGGGGACTGTGAATGATGATGAAGAACCATGTTATTGCCGTATTAGTGAATGACCAGCCAGGTGTTCTGCAGCGTGTGTCCGGTTTGTTCGGACGCCGCGGCTATAACATCGAGAGTATTACGGTGGGGCAGTCGGAGGAGCCGGGATTGTCCCGGATGGTCATTGTTACTGAAGGGGATGACACGACGCTGGAGCAAATTGAGAAGCAGCTCTACAAGCTCATCGATGTCATCAAGGTTGTTAATTTGAGTGCCAACCCGATGGTATCAAGAGAATTGGCGCTGATTAAAGTGAAGGCAGAGCCGGCGGAACGCCCGGAAATCATGGGCGTCGTGGAGACATTCCGCGCCGCAGTGGTAGATATCGGTTCAGGAAGCATGATGGTTCAGGTCATTGGCGATACCGAGAAGATCGACGCGATGATCGAGCTGCTCCATCCTTACGGTATTCGCGAGTTGTCGCGAACCGGCGTAACAGCAATGACGCGCGGTTAATCATTTAGATTCATGACACGTAATACCTTCCGTTCCTGTAAGCGGGGGTTTGAGAGGAGCCGTTCCACCATCGTCTGCACTTCGCTAACGCGACGGCCCTCTGAAGCACCCGCTTAACAGGCGGAGGATCAAATTTATGGGACATGCTGCAAGCAGTCCGACATTATCTAGGAGGGTTATTATCATGGCAGTTACTTTGTATTATGAACAGGACGCAGAACTTAGTGTTTTGAAAGGAAAAACAATCGCAATTATCGGTTATGGCAGCCAAGGCCATGCTCATGCACAGAACTTGCGTGAAAGCGGCTTGAACGTAATCATCGGCCTTCGTGAAGGCAAATCATTCAACAAGGCCCAAGAGGATGGATTCGAAGTGCTGTCTGTAGCTGAAGCTACCAAGCGCGCTGATGTAGTACAAATCCTGATGCCGGACGAGACTCAAGCTTCCGTGTACAACAGCGAAATTGCTCCGAACTTGAAGAAAGGCGCAGCGCTGCTCTTCGCTCACGGCTTCAACGTTCACTTCGGTCAAATCGTTCCTTCCCAAGACAATGACGTATTGCTCGTAGCTCCTAAATCTCCGGGCCATATGGTTCGTCGTACTTACGTAGAAGGCTTCGGGGTTCCAGGCTTGATCGCTGTTCATCAAGACGCTACAGGCAAAGCGAAGGAAATTGGTCTTGCTTATGCCAAAGGGATCGGCTGTACTCGCGCCGGGGTTATCGAGACTTCCTTCCGCGAAGAAACAGAGACGGATCTGTTCGGTGAACAAGCGGTATTGTGCGGTGGCGTAACAGCCCTGATCAAAGCCGGCTTTGAAACCTTGGTTGAAGCAGGTTATGCTCCAGAAATGGCCTATTTCGAATGCTTGCACGAAATGAAGCTGATCGTTGACCTGATCTATGAAGGCGGAATGGCTACAATGCGCGATTCGATCTCCAACACGGCTGAATATGGCGACTATGTAACAGGACCTCGCATCGTGACTGATGAGACGAAGAAGGCGATGAAGGAAGTATTGGCAGATATCCAACAAGGTAAATTTGCTCGCGACTTCATCCTTGAGAACCAATCGAACCGTGCTTTCTTGACGGCAACTCGCCGCAACGAGGCAAATCATCCGATCGAAGTAGTAGGTAACGAGCTTCGCGGACTTATGCATTGGATCAAAAAATAATATCTTTCCCGTTATACATTTCATCGAGCGTCATATGTATGTAGCGTAGCGACGTTGTCTTCCAAAAATGAATTCAAACTTCTATCCATCCCCCCAATGCGGCCGTGCCCTTCGCGTGTGCCGCATTGGGTTTTATAGGTAGTTTGTACAGGAGGTGTTACATAAGTGCGCAAAATTTATATGTTTGATACAACACTGCGGGATGGAGAACAATCCCCGGGAGTGAATCTGAATACCCGTGAGAAATTGGAAATCGCCTATCAATTGGAGAAGCTTAACATTGATCGGATCGAGGCGGGCTTTCCGGCTGCTTCGCCGGGAGACTTGGCAGCGGTTAATGCGGTCGCCAGGGCCATCAAAAACTCTACGATTATTGGTTTGTCCCGTTCGCGGACCCAGGATATCGATGCGGTTAGAGAGGCGCTGCAGGGAGCGGAAGATCCTTGCATTCATATCTTCCTTGCTACTAGTCCGATTCATCGTAAATACAAGCTGAAGATGGAGAAGGATCAGGTGTTGGAGACGGCTCAGGCTGCGCTCAGATATGCGCGTCAGTACTTCTCCAAGATCGAGTTCTCTTGCGAGGATGCTGGTCGTACGGAGATTGACTTCCTGTGCGAAATGACGGCGATGGCGATCCGTGAAGGAGCATCGGTTGTAAATATCCCGGATACGGTAGGGTATCTGTATCCCTATGAATACGGAAATATCTTCAAAACCTTGAAGGAGAGAGTTCCGGGCATTGAGAAGATCCAATTAAGTGCGCATTGCCATGACGATCTGGGAATGGCAACAGCGAATTCATTGGCCGCAATTCTCGGCGGGGCCGATCAGATCGAGGGAACGATCAATGGGATTGGCGAGCGAGCCGGCAATACCGCTCTGGAGGAAGTAGCGATGGCGCTGGAGACCCGGAGTGAGTTCTTCGGAGCCAAGACATCGCTTGAACTGTCGGAGATCGCTCGTACGAGCAGTCTGATTAGCCGGTTGACAGGTATGGTCGTGCCGGGGAACAAAGCAATTGTTGGCGCGAATGCTTTTGCTCATGAGTCGGGGATTCATCAGGATGGTATGCTGAAGGAGAAGACGACCTATGAGATCATGTCTCCGGAGACGATCGGCCTGAAGGAGAGCAAGCTGGTGCTTGGCAAGCATTCCGGACGCCACGCTTTCCGTGAAAGATTAATCGAGCTCGGCTACAAACTGAATGATGAGAGGTTGAACGAAGCCTTTGCTAAATTCAAGGTGTTGGCCGATAAGAAGAAGGATGTTACCGATCAGGACTTGCATGCTCTGCTGCAAGAGAAGCTGGTGGACACACCGGAAGCTTATCAATTGCAAGCAATCTATGTGTCCTACGGTAATGAATCGACGCCATCGGCCAAGGTGCGCATCTTGACAGCCGACGGCAAGACACTGGAGCGGGAAGCAGAAGGCAATGGCTCGGTAGATGCGATATACAATGCGATCGATCTGGCTACCGGAGAGACGGTAACACTGTCCGATTACTCTATCAAATCGATCAGCTATGGTAAGGATGCTCAAGGTGAGGTTCACGTCGTCATGACGCAAGACGAACACATTGTACAGGGTCGGGGCGTAAGTACAGATATCCTGGAAGCGAGTGCCCGAGCTTATGTTGATGCATTGAATCGATTGATTGAGAAGAAAGCGATACAAAAGCTATAGCAATCTCATGTGAAGAGTCCCAACTAAGAGTTGGGGCTCTTTCTTTTTCCATACATATCCGGAAATTATAATGTTGGGCGTACCTGTGCATTCTAAGAATGCCTAAAAGCGGCGAAAACGAGCGATAAAAGGAGAATTATAAATGACCAATGCCAAATATGTGAAGTCGGTAACCTCGCCTAAGAAGTTTATTATCGGACAGGGCCTGCTTGCTTCAATTAACGATTACATGAAAACATTTGGTGATTCAGCTTATGTAATCTGCGATGAATTCATCCTGGAACGGGCGAAGGAGGAAGCTGGAAGGTCCATCCAGAACGGGAGCAATAAAGCCATATTTGAGAAGTTCAATTATCAGATTACGAAGCAGGAAATTGAACGGCACCGCGATTTATCCCGTAAGGCAGGGGCTAATATCATTGTCGGTATCGGCGGAGGCAAGACACTGGATACGGCCAAGGCTACGGCTTACTATGAGAAGCTGCCGATCGTGATCTTCCCGACGATTGCATCTACTGATGCACCATGTACAGCCCTGGCTGTAATATACAAAGAAGATGGCTCTTTCGATGAGTACTTATTCCTGCCGAGCAACCCGGATATTGTACTGGCAGATACAGGAATACTGGCTGCTGCGCCTTCTCGCTTCTTTGCTGCAGGGATCGGTGATGCGCTGGCAACCTATTTTGAAGCGAGAGCCTGCTATCGGTCATTTGGCGACAATCTGGTGCTCATGAAGCCTTCCGCAACCGGGCTTGGAATTGCACGGCTCTGCTATGAATCGTTATTGAGAAATGCGGTCGAGGCTAAAATCGCTGTGGATCACCATGTTGTGACACGTGCTGTGGAGGAGACGATCGAAGCTACGATTTACTTGAGCGGTGTAGGTGCGGAATCGGGGGGATTGGCCGCAGCACATGCGATTCACAACGGGATGACAGCTGTAGAATCATTGCACAAAGCGCAGCATGGGGAGAAAGTGACCTTTGGTCTGTTGGCTCAGTTAGTACTGGAGAATGCTCCCCGTGAAGAATTGGAAACTGTGATTCATCTCATCAAAGCCGTTAACTTGCCGCTAACATTGAAGGATCTCGGGATGGAAAAGTTTGAGGAGAAGGAATGGCGCCAGGTTGCAATTGATGCATGTGCAGAGGGCGACACCATGGGGAATATGCCGTTCCCAGTCAGCCCGGATGATGTATACCAAGCGATCGTGACAGCGAACGCCATTGCTGAAGCATATCATGATTAAGGGACATAGCTGACAATAGCAAGGCAGGGGCTCTCGAAACTTTAAGGGAGATACCCTGCCTTTTTTTGATATCAATGCTCAAGATGTGATACTGTAGCTATTACAAGTCAGTCATTGAGACGCACTGGAAGAGTTTTTAGAAAGAAATGGACTGGGGGTAACAACCATGGGAAATACCGATATTTTTGATTCGATGGCCAGTGGATACGATACGCCCGAAAGAATCACAATCGCCAAAATTATATCAAATGCGAGATAGTCCTTAAAATAGCTTATAGTTAAAACCTATTAGTCTAATAGAATCTATATCTTGGTCTAGCCTCTCCGATTGTGTTACAACAGAGTAAGGATGTTATTCGTGAAATGCTTGAGGAGAGGAAGATGAATCATGGCTGACGTAAAAAAAATAGCCGTTATTGCCGGCGATGGGATCGGACCTGAAGTTGTTGCTGAAACAGAAAAAGTAATGAAACGTGCGGAGGAACTGTTCGGATACCGCTTTGAGACAGAGCATGCCTTGTTCGGCGGGATTGCAATCGATGAGAAGGGAACACCGTTGCCGCAAGAGACGCTCGATATTTGCCGCAGTGCAGATGCGGTATTGCTTGGAGCGGTTGGCGGACCGAAATGGGATAACAACCCGAAGGAGCTTCGTCCAGAGACAGGGCTGCTCGGTATTCGTAAAGCGCTCGGTTTATTCTCCAACCTACGTCCAGCCGTTGTCTTCGACTGTCTGAAGGACGCTTCCACTTTGAAGCCGGAAGTATTAGAAGGTACGGATCTGATCGTAGTACGTGAGTTAACAGGCGGTATCTATTTCGGTGAGAAGTTCCGCCGTGATACAGAGCAAGGACAGGAAGCGGTTGATACTTGTGCTTATAATGTGAGCGAAGTGGAGCGGATCGTGCGTCAAGCGTTCGAGATCGCTCAGAAGCGTCGCAAGAAGCTTGCTTCCGTTG
Organism: Paenibacillus motobuensis; assembly: GCF_039521865.1. Lineage (NCBI taxonomy): Bacteria > Bacillati > Bacillota > Bacilli > Caryophanales > Paenibacillaceae > Paenibacillus > Paenibacillus motobuensis. The sequence goes on from NZ_BAAACX010000007.1 coordinate 411,359, forward strand.
ACAAGGCGAACGTGCTTGAGACTTCCCGCCTATGGCGTGAAGTAGTGAACCGGATTGCTCCGGAATATCCGGATGTTGAGCTGGAGCATGTATTGGTGGATAACTGTGCAATGCAGCTGCTGCGTCGTCCGGCGAGCTTCGATGTTATCGTAACTGAGAATATGTTCGGAGATATACTTAGTGATGAAGCTGCGATGTTGACTGGATCAATAGGCATGTTGTCCTCCGCATCGCTGGGTGAAGGCAGCTTCGGTCTGTACGAGCCTGTCCATGGTTCTGCCCCGGATATTGCTGGCCAGAATCTGGCTAACCCGATCGCGACGATCTTGTCGCTGGCTCTGATGTTTAGAATGACATTTGGCTATGCGGATGCTGCAGATTCGATCGAGAAGGCTGTATCTGATGTACTTAATGCAGGACATCGTACTGGTGATATCGCTGTTGATAAGAGCAAGGCGATCGGCACGAAGGAGATGGGCGATCTCATCGTCGCTGCGATGAAATAGCGTAATTTTGTATGCATAGCATGAAAATAAGTAGTCCAACCTAAAAATAGAAGCGCCTTTTGTTTCTTACCATTTGTTGAGGAGGAAATTTTTCAGATGGCAGAACGTTTGGTAGGCAGACCAGCTCCGGAATTCGATCTCGCGATTGTAAACGGAGACGGCCGGGAATTTGGACGCAAGAAGCTGTCCGATTATCGTGGCGAATGGCTGGTGTTCTTCTTCTATCCGTTGGACTTCACTGATATATGCCCGACTGAGATTATGGCGCTGAGTGAGGCTTACCCACGGTTCAAGAAGCTTGATGCTGAAGTTCTTGGCTGCAGCGTAGACTCTGAGCATAGCCATAAAGCGTGGATTAATACTCCGAAGGATCGTAATGGCCTGGGGCAGTTGAACTTCCCGCTTGCGTCCGATATGACGAAGAGTGCTGCCCGTGATTACGGCGTACTCATCGAGGAAGAGGGCGTCGCGCTTCGCGGCCTGTTCATCATTGACCCGGAGGGCGAAGTGAGATACCAGGTTGTTCATCATAACAATGTCGGACGTAGTGTTGACGAGACATTCCGAGTTCTTCAGGCTCTTCAATCCGGTGGCCTCTGCCCCGCAGATTGGAAACCTGGAGACAAGAATCTCCAGTCGAAGTGACATTTGCAAGCCCTCTGCATGGTGGTGTTCCATGCAGGGGGCTTTTTGCCTACGGTATGTCGTTCGTCATAGATATTTGGTAATAATTTCGTATTCTACAGAGGAATTACTCGCACCATTCTCGAATAAATTATTTGAAATCACATATTGAAGGTGGATATAATACTTGAGTGTATGAACAAGGATCTGGAAAGGGTGACAGGGGATGAGTTTTTGCTGCGGTGCTAGTATGCTTGGAACTAAGGGGACTTTGAAGCATTATCGTACCCAGGTCCATAATGTTCCCTTGCTGTTCTGCCCGGTATGCCATCGGGTGGAAGTCCATTACAAAGTGGAGAATGAATATGAGATTTTGGCTGAGTACGCACATGGTGATGGTGCCTCGGAAATTGATTTTCAGGATTTCGTAATGGAGGATGAAGAATCGATCTTCTGCAATTGTGTGAACTGTGAGGAAGAGGACCCGCTTGATATTGTTCAGAGCCAAATCGATATGGCGCTTGACCTTTTGGCTTTCTCGAAGCATATCGGCGATGACAAGTGGGAAAGAGAGCTTAAGAAGCGGTTAGCAGTAATGAGTCGACGCAGAACTAAATTGCTGCAGAAATAGATTTCCACGTATTGCCAGTGACAAAGAGATTTTTTTCTGTAATAATGTTAACAACTTTATATTGATACCTTTAAATCAGTCCCGTGAGACTGGCAAGGACAGCGGACCTTATGATCCAACAAGGCATTTCTATGTCTATTTGGTTTGATCATAAGTAGAAGAGGCGTATTGTCAGAAACGGCAATGCGTCTTTTTTATTGCAAACATTATATTCTTTGCACGGTTCGGTGCTCTCCAAGCATGTACAAGCATCATACGGTATCAATTATCATGTTATTTGGAGGCTGCTATGGAAAAAGTAGATTTGGAATTCTCATTAGAACCTGTGCCCCAGGCACATCGCAACGGATTTTGGAAAATTCTCGCCGTCATGCTGGGCTTCACCTTCTTCTCTGCCAGCATGTGGGCAGGCGGAACCCTTGGAAACGGACTTAAGTTTTCTGAGTTTATCTGGATTGTTCTGGCCGGGAATTTGATTCTTGGTGTATATACCGGGTCACTGGCTTATATCGCTGCAAAAACAGGGCTGTCGACACATTTGCTGACGAGATATGCATTTGGGGAGAAAGGGTCTTATCTATCATCATTGCTGCTCGGCTTAACGCAGGTAGGCTGGTTTGGTGTAGGTGTTGCGATGTTCGCCGTTCCAGTACAGAAGATGACTGGCATGAACGTATATGTGCTGATTCTTATTTTCGGAGTGCTGATGACGGTCACTGCTATTTACGGGATTAAGGCACTGGCGATTATTGGTATTGTCTCCGTGCCTTCGATCGCGATCTTGGGAAGTTACTCGGTGCTCGAGGCAACTAACAAGGCAGGAGGCCTTCAGGGCTTACTGTCCTATGAGCCAGCCCAAGCAATCGGGATTGCTACGGCCCTCTCGGTTTGTATCGGCTCCTTTATTAGCGGAGGAACGTTGACGCCCGATTTTGCAAGATTCGCAAAAACGGCTCGTTCCGCAGTAGTATCCACGGTGGTTGCGTTCTTCCTTGGTAATTCATTAATGTTCCTATTTGGCGCCGTTGGAGCGATTGTATACGGGGAATCGGATATCTCTGACGTGATGTATCTGCAAGGCTTAATCATTCCGGCTATCATCGTACTTGGTCTGAATATTTGGACTACCAATGAAAATGCCTTGTACGCTTCAAGTTTAGGATTCTCTAACATTACGAAGTTATCGCGCAATAAATTTGTAATTGGAAATGGGCTTCTAGGTACGGTTGCAGCGATGTGGCTCTATAACAATTTTGTTGGATTCCTTACAGTATTGGGCTCTGTTCTGCCTTCGATTGGGGCGATTCTACTGACCGATTTCTTCTTGTTGAAACGCGGTAAGTATCAGAAGTTCGAAGATATGAAATTCAGACAAGTGAACTGGAACGCTCTGATCGCGTGGGTAGGGGGCGTACTTATTGCCAAGTTTGTACCGGGGATTCCGCCGGTCAATGGAATTTTGGGCACAGCAGTGATTTATGTGATCGCCATGAAATGCTTCCCTCTGCGAGAGGAGCAAACAACAAAGAAACTGATTAATGAGGGGGTTCATCAATGATTATTCAAAATGCAAAGTTAAGAGCACAAGAGGGACTATGGAATATCGTTGTACAGGATAGGAAATTTGTGAGCATTACGGAGTCTCCGGTGAATGCTGAGGGCCATGAAGTGATCGATGTTGCCGGTTCGCTCGTGCTTCCACCGTTTATTGAACCGCATATTCACCTGGATACGACGCTTACGGCTGGTGAACCGGAATGGAATCAAAGCGGCACATTATTTGAAGGAATTCAGCGTTGGTCGCAGCGTAAAGAGACCTTGACTCATGATGATGTAGTGCTTCGTTCCAAGACGGCACTTAAATGGCAGATTGCTCAAGGCATTCAGTATGTGCGGACCCATGTCGATGTGACAGATCCCAATCTGACCGCTCTGAAGGCGCTGCTTGAAGTGAAGGAAGAGATGGCTCCTTATGTAGATATCCAACTCGTCGCCTTTCCACAAGAGGGCATCCTATCGTTCCCGAACGGTGTAGAATTGCTGGAGGAAGCGATGAAGCTTGGAGCGGATGTGGTTGGCGGGATTCCGCATTTTGAATTTACACGTGAATATGGCGTCGATTCCATGAAGGTAGTCTTCGACCTGGCTGAGAAATACGACCGCCTGGTGGATATCCATTGTGATGAGATCGACGATGAACAATCCCGATTCGTCGAGGTTGTCGCCAAAGAAGCCTTTGAGCGTGGCCTTGGGGCACGTACGACAGCAAGCCATACAACAGCAATGGGCTCCTATAATGATGCTTATGCATACAAGCTGTTCCGTCTACTGAAGATGTCAGACATTCATTTTGTATCTAACCCGCTTGTCAATATTCATCTTCAGGGCCGATTCGATTCATATCCGAAGCGTAGAGGCCTTACCCGTGTAAAAGAACTGCTGGAAGCAGGACTTAACGTATGCTTTGGGCATGATGATATCTTCGATCCATGGTATCCACTGGGTACAGGGAAGATGCTTCAGGTCCTTCATATGGGAATTCACGCGGCACAGCTCATGGGTTACGAGCAGATTGTAAATTCCATTGATATGATAACGACGAACAGTGCCAAGACGCTGCAAATTGAGGAGACGTATGGCATTGAGCCAGGCAAGCCTGCCAATTTCATCGTCCTATCAGCGGAGAATGAATATGAGGCGATCCGGAAGCAAGCCACCGTTCGCTATTCCTTCCGTAACGGTAAACTTATCTCTGAGACGAAGCCCAGTGAGACAACAATTAACTTGCTGAACGGAACAGAAAAAGTTGATTTTAATAGAGGTTAATTTTTAAGACACAAACAAATAGATAAAATAACAAGAGCACTTCCATTTGGGAGTGCTTTTTAACTTTTTTGGATATTTTTTTGAGGAAAATGGGTAAATTTAAGCGATACCTCTTTTTTCGACAGTATCTCTGATTGACGTTTTCTGGAAAAGTTTACTATGATTTAATTAGGGCTATTGTACAAGCATATGAGGAGTTGGTTATGATCCGTATTGAGGGGTTTCCTTAAGAATTTAAGAGCAAGAACCTTTGAGTAAAGATCAATGCCGTAAGAACGTGGAATGGGACTATTGCAAAATGACCTTAGACCGTAGGTTGACGTATATAGGCAGGTAGATCATTTGAAAAAGGGGGATCAACTTGTTGAGTGAATTCCAGGATACATTACTTGAGTCCGTCAAAGCATTTCAATCAACCCAGCTTGTAATGAACAAGTATGAAAATGTGCTCCAACATATGGATAGCGGAATTATGCTGTTCGATAGCGAAGGAGTGCTGACTTTTATTAATGTGCAGATGGCTAAGCTCCTTGAAACCCCGCGACACGCATTGATCGGATGTAATTTGTTGCAAATACTGCTTCACCCACACCTGAACCAATTTAAAAAGAGGAAGATTCTACGTATTTATCGCGAGACAATCTTCTATCGCAAGAAGAATCATGAGGTCATTGATGAATATGGCCGTCATTGGTTAATCACGGTGAAGTATGGGGACCAGATGGATGGAGATTTCTTGCTCAGTGTGAAGGATGTATCTGAATTTAGGCAAATTGAGCAAACTGCATATCAAAATGATAAGCTGGCCATGCTTGGAAAAATATCAGCAGCCATTGCCCATGAGATCCGCAATCCGCTGACGACCATCCGCGGCTTCATTCAACTGCTTCGCCCTCATCTTGTCCAATTGGGCAAGGATGAATATGCAAGAATTATTCTGGCCGAAATTGATCGCGCCAATGATATTATTTTTGAATTTCTTAACTCTTCCAAGCCCACCGCCCCACAAATGGTTGTTGTTAGTGTCTACTCCTTGTTAAAAGAAGTTGTGCTCCTGACGGAAAGCGAGGGGCATATGAAAGGCTGCGAAATCAACTTGCTCCTGTCCGAGGATGCAAACATGAATGTGTCCATTGACGTGAAGCAGATTAAGCAGGTTCTATTAAATATTATTAAAAATGCGCTAGATGCGATTGAAGAGGTAAAATGCGATCACTCTGGAGTTATTAACATCACAGCAAAGCCCGAAGGAAAATATGTGAATATATCTATTCAGGATAACGGGAATGGCATCGACAAGACGCTGTTAGCCCACCTCTTCGATCCTTTCTTTACGACGAAGGAGAAGGGGACTGGGCTTGGCTTATCGGTTAGCTACCGAATCGTAAGGAACCATAAGGGGACGATCTCCGTTGATAGTATCAAAGGAGCAGGAACGATCTTTGAGATCTGGCTCCCCATGGTATAGATTTTGCACAAAGAAGAAAAAGGCATCTCATCGTTACAACGATGAGATGCCTTTTTTTTACAGTACATGCAGTGACTTATGAAGATTAGGATTCACAGCGGGGAGAAGACGACGTTTGATTGACATCCCCGCAGGCCGCGCAGGAATTACGCTGTGAGCAGCCAGCGCATTCGCCTTTTTTGCTCTTTTTAAAGCCGCGATAGAGAGCAAATAATGCAAATCCGAAGACCACTCCAATGATCAGGATATCGGCCATCATTATCACTTTCCTTTCATTGAACTCATATGGTTCTTATACAAAACCTAGCAGTTTTCCACCCTGATAAATAATGAACGACATGATATAGGCAAGCGTTAAGGAATAGAAGACAGCGAACGCTGTCCATCTCCAGGAAGCTGTCTCCTTTCGAAGAACCCCTACCGTAGCGAGACAAGGTGTATATAATAGTACAAATACCATGAAGCTGATTGCTTGAAGTGGCGTGAAGGCCAGCGCAATTTGGCCTTGTAGTCCGGCCATATCAGGTACATGATAGATGATATTCATTGTGGATACGACGACCTCTTTGGCCATGAAGCCAGTCATGAGGGCTGCTCCGGATTGCCAGGTTCCAAAGCCAAGCGGATGAAGAAGGCTAGCGAACAGCCCGCCGATATAAGCCAGAAAGCTATCGTCCATCGTATCCGCTACTCCTCCTGGTCCAACATAGGATAGCAGCCAGATCAATACAGATCCGCCCAGAATGAACGTCCCTGCTTTGCGTAAGAAGCCTTTGCCCTTCTCCCAAGTGCTACGGAACAGGGTGGTAGACTGCGGCATACGGTATGGCGGCAATTCAACCATGAAGAAAGACTTCGAATCTTTGAACATGAACAGCGAGAACAACTTGGCTAATACTAAGGCCAACACGATCCCAAGCAGATACAAAGAGAAAACAACGAGTGCCTGGCCCCGGGCAAAGAATATACCTGCGAACAAGGCGTAGACCGGCAGACGGGCTGAGCAGGACATCAGCGGAACGAGCAGCATGGTCAGCATCCGCTCCTTCGGTTGCTCAATACTGCGCGAGGCCATAATGCCAGGGACGTTGCAGCCGAAGCCAATAATGAAAGGGATGAGTGCCTTGCCATTAAGCCCTGCTAGTTCCATGATTTTATCCATCATAACGGTAATCCGTGCCATATAGCCTGAATCCTCAATGAAGGAAATAATCAGGAACATAATGAAAATCTGCGGGATGAACACAAGCACACCGCCTACACCGCCGATAATTCCGTCGATCAAGAGTGCGCGCGTAAATTCTGAGGCACCCACAGCAACTAGTCCGTTCTGTATCCATGTACTGAGTGGACCAGAGAAGAAGGATTCTAGCAGGTCGGATAACGGATTACCAAGCCAATCAAAGGTCAACTTGAAGGTAAACATCATGAAGACGAGAAATATGGGTATCCCCCATATCGGGTGGGTCACTACGGCATCTATTTTCTCTGTGAGCGTGTTAGGCTTGCGATGGGTTGTATCGACAGCCATTGCACAGATCGCTTGAATATGCTTCGTTCTTACTGAGCGGATATACTCTTGTAAAGTGGATGGGGTTCCTGCCGTGCGCAGCCGCTGTTCGGCCAAATCGCAAATAGATTGGACCTTGGACATTTGCTCATCGCTGAGCTTAAGTGAACGAATAACAGCTTCATTGCACTCCATCAACTGAAGGGCGATGAAGCGTTCGGACGAGATGTGATCAGGGATGACAGAATTTAATTCCCGGGAAATGTTACTGATTGCTGCTTCGACGGCATTTCCGTAATCGATGCGAAAATCAGGTGCTTTTACCGAAGAGCTGCTGATTAGATCAAGCAGTTCTTCAGCGCCTTTTCCCGTACGGGCTACAAGGGGCATTACAGGAACGCCGATCTTATCTGCCAAGGCCTCTAGATTAATGCTGAGACCGTTCGATTTAGCAACATCGATCATATTGAGACCAATTACAATTGGCTTCCCATATTCCAAAAGCTGAAAAGTTAAATAAAGATTTCGTTCAAGTTGAGAAGCATCAACGATATTAACTAATAGGCTGGGGGAATCCGACACCAAATATTCAGCGGCAACACCTTCATCCCTCGATAAAGGATGCAAGGTATAAATGCCGGGGAGGTCGGTTAGTTCTCCACTTTTATTCTTAAGATGTCCAACCTTCTTCTCAACAGTAACTCCTGACCAGTTACCTACATATTCGTATGAACTGGTGAGCGTATTGAATAGCGAGGTTTTACCTGTATTCGGATTGCCGATAAGGGCCGCATTGTTCATGAGACAGCCACCTTGATTTCAGCCGCTTCTTTCTGGCGGATTCCGAATAGCTGACCGCTGCATTCCAGCATTAATGGTCCTCCACATGGACAATATCGCTTGATCGTAATGTTTGAGCCAACAGAGATGCCTAGATCAGCAAGTCGGCGCTTCAGCGCAGGATCAATGGATCCGAAGTGACGTATTTCAGCAGAGATTCCCGGTCTCAGACCGAGCAGACAGTTTTGGCAGTCAGACATGGTAGATCGCCCCTTATTATAATGAAAGGATTAGAATTGGTAATTGTATTTGCTTCATTAATTAGGTACTATTCATAAACTTCTTTATGAAATCCATCTAATAATAATTAATATCAAATGGTAGTATTTCTTAGCTAATAATCTGATATTGATAATCACTCTCATTAGTTCTCAATAAATATAACAAACCGGAAAGTAACCAACTGTGATATGGATCACAGCGTTTTGTATCTTTCACTTTACATTTTCATTTACCTTCAAGTAAGATGAATAATAAAACAAACGAGTGAAAGGGATAGGAAGATGAAAGCGAACCAATGTAAGATTGTCGATTGTACTATCCGAGATGGCGGGTTAGTCAATAATTGGGATTTTAGTGTAGATTTTGTACAAAAATTGTATACCGGTCTGAATGAAGCAGGCGTGGATTATATGGAAATTGGATATAAAAACTCTCCAAAGCTGCTTAAGGGAGCAGATGAGGCAGGGCCATGGCGCTTCCTGGACGACGATTTCCTTCGTAAGGTGATCCCGCAGAAAGGAACCACCAAACTGTCTGCTCTAGTCGATATCGGTCGGGTAGATGAGAATGATGTTTTGCCTCGCAGCGAGAGTATGCTTGATCTGATTCGAGTAGCTTGCTATATCAAGGATGTCGATAAAGCTCTGGAGCTTGTACAATTGTTCCATGACCGCGGGTATGAGACGACGCTGAATATTATGGCTTTGTCGAACGTGATGGAGAATGAATTGCTAGAAGCGTTCGAGATGATTAAGGAGAGCGTAGTTGACGTTGTGTATGTCGTCGATTCTTACGGTAGTCTGGATTACAAAGATATGGAGTACTTGGTGGACAAATTCAAGACCCATTTGCCTAATAAACGCTTGGGCGTTCATACCCATAACAATATGCAGTTGGCTTTCTCAAATACGCTGGTTGCAGCAGACAATGGGGTAGAATTTCTTGACGCTTCTGTATACGGGATGGGTCGCGCAGCGGGCAACTGTCCTACAGAACTACTCGTCACTCATTTGAAAAATACAAAATATAATCTTCGTCCACTGCTTGTTGTGCTTGAAGAGCTAATGGTGCCGCTTCGCGAGAAGGAGGAGTGGGGTTACCTGATCCCCTACATGATCACTGGAACGTTGGACGAGCATCCGCGTTCAGCTATGGCGCTTCGTGTATCAGACGATAAGGATAAAGTTGTTGATTTCTATGATAAGCTCACGACGCCTGAAGTAAACTTTAAGAAAAAGTAATAGAGATTATATATAGGAAAAGTCCGGTTATGTTCGAATAGCCGGGCTTTTTTGAATGTTCAGAAAAGCGACGCGTTTTTTAGCGATTTTTGTCCTCGGGTTAGGGAGAAGGCAGGAAAATAGCAGATGATGTTGAATTGTACAACTAAAGAATATACCTCCGGGGGTTGAGAGCTCAAAGATGGGTACAAGGACAGAGAGAGGAACAGCTTTGATCCAGGGAGGAATCGGGTTGGCAGGTATGCTCGCCTTCATTATAGCATCCGTTAGGTTAGACAGCTTGGGGATTTCCGCGGATAGCATGCGAGCATTGTTGATTCTGGCTGGATTGGTTATTGGAACAGTATCATTTGCGATTTTTGCTCAAGGCTGGATCTTGTTTGCGGACAAGTTGTCTAGACAGCGTTTGTATACCGCGGTCCTCTTTTTCATAATCGGATTATTGGATGTATTACATATATCGGCATATAGCGGGCTTAAGCTGTTCGGAATAGAGACCGGGCTTCATTTATCGGATACGCTGCTTGCGATTTCGCATTTGCTCGGGGCTTTGGGGATTCTGCTTATTTTCAGTACGGAAGATAGGCAAGTGTCGGACAAACATAAATTTATGGCCTTTATCGGTGGTGCATGGGTCAGTGCGATCGGGATCGGGCTGTTATATACATATCAATGGAAGCACCCTGAATGGCTGGAGTACAATGGACGCAGCCTCGGCAATTCGGTAATTTGGATAGCTACTCTGCCGATCATCTTATTGGCGATAATATCCATGTTTCGCCGATCGCGCAAGGTAAGCTCGTCTGCAGCGATAACGATGGTTCGGGCGTTGATGTTCATGCTGCTGGGGCATATTCTGCTTATGTTAGTGGACATGCAGGCTAGCTTGCTTCATGCTGTCGGCGAATGGTATATGGTTCTCTCTTATTATTTTGTGATGAAGGGAGTATACCGCCTTACTATTGAAGAGCCATTCCGCAGCCAACAGGCTGTTGAAGCTATGATAAAGCATATGGTCGATCATGATGAACTGACCGGATTACCTAATTTACGGCGGATGAAGGAGGAGCTTGGGCAAGCAGCTCGTTCTGGCGCTTCATGTATCGGTATAGCCGTGGTCAATATCGATCGCTTCAAGGCGATTAATGATTCCCTTGGTTATAGCGCTGGCGACAAAGTGCTTACGGAGGTAGGCGAACGGCTGTCAGAGGTGTGCCAAGCTGCAGAGAAGGTCTACCGAATGGGAGAAGATGAATTTGCTCTCATTTTAGGCGAAGTGGGCGATGCAGAAGCGGCTGAACGCCGTGCAGTATGCCTGCTTCATACAGTGAATCCGTCAGTCATTATTGATGAGACAGAGTACCACATCTCACTTTCGATGGGGTTAGCCGTCTATCCTGTAGATGGAGCATCCGTCGAGCAGGTCATCCAATACGCTGATATGGCTGTTCATCATGCCAAGGATCAAGGGCAGGAATTCTCACGTTACGTTGATAAGTTAAAGCTGGTAACCCAGGCTCGAATCGAATTGGAGAACGATATGCGCAAGGCGTTGGATCAGGAGCAATTCTTCCTGGAGTTTCAGCCGCAATTCAGTCTACAGACCAATCAGATGGTAGGAATGGAAGCGTTAGTGCGGTGGAGACATCCGAAGCGAGGGATCATTTCACCAGGGGAATTCATTCCGATCGCTGAGGATAGCGGCTTGATCGTTCAACTTGGAGAGTGGGTATTAAGGACAGCCTGTCAGTACAATAAGAACTGGCAACTAGCTGGTTATCCGCCAATATGTATCTCTGTCAATCTCTCGATGCGCCAATTCCGCCAATATAACCTGGCTGAGAGGGTCGGAGCGATCCTGAAGGAAGTTGGAATGGAAGCGAAGTATCTGGAGCTTGAGGTTACGGAGAGTATGACCTATGATATTGAGACAGCGTTAAGCCAGTTATACAGCTTGAAGCAACTCGGAATACATATTAGTATCGATGATTTCGGAACAGGCTATAGCTCGCTCTACTATTTGAAGAGCCTACCAATTGACCGCTTGAAGATTGACCGAGCCTTCGTACAGGAGCTAATGTTGGATGGAAATGATGCCGCCATCGTATCTACAATTACGACGATGGCACACCATCTGCAGCTCAAAGTGACGGCCGAAGGGGTAGAGAACGAGGAGCAGCTTGAGTTTCTGAAGCAGCAGAATTGCCATGAGGGGCAGGGCTTCCTGTTCAGCAAGCCTGTTCCTGCAGGCGTATTTGAGAATGAGTTCCTTAGTCGGCTTGCCGGCTAGGGAGCTTTTTTATATGAGGTGAGACACCCGTCTGATAGAGAGCAGAGGAGCAGTTCATCAGGAGCAATCATAATTGTGAGATAAAAAAAGTAAATCCCTTGCATCGCAAGGGATTTACATGAGTAAGCGGGTGATGGGAATCGAACCCACGCTACCAGCTTGGAAGGCTGGAGTTCTACCATTGAACTACACCCGCAAATATAAAAAATATGGTCGGGATGACACGATTCGAACATGCGACCCCCTGGTCCCAAACCAGGTGCTCTACCAAGCTGAGCTACATCCCGTTGTCTTAATCTGAGAAGCTGACTGCTTTTGAAGACAAGAAATAATATATCATTTTTTGAGATGGAAGGCAAGACCTTTTTTGAATTAAATATCTATTGATTCTCTTCTATAAATTTCAGGTTACTTGTATCTAACTACGATTGGGGGGGAAGCTGGACTGTCATTGAGGGTCCGGGAAGCTTGCCATTTGAGGGGAGTTTGCATATAATATGGGGTAAGTGTAATCAGTCAAGCCAAACATGTAAATGCAATGATGGAGAAGAGTAAGCAGAAGCCTTCTTACAGGGAGGGGACGCCGCAGATTGAGAGCGTCTCTACGAAATTCAGACTGCTGAAGTTCGCTCCGGAGCAGTTCCTTGAACCGCCTGTTCCACCAGAAAGGGAATTAGGAAGTAGGGGATACCGGTTACGAGCCGTTATTCGTTAAAGTGAGAGCATTGCTGTAACAGCGATACGCCTGGAGCGTGTCCTGAACGCTGTAGGCTCTAACAAGGGTGGTACCACGGTCTTTTCGTCCCTTTTCGGGAGAAAGGGCTTTTTTTGTTTGCAACAACATGATTTTTAACGTTTAGGGAGGATAAGTTCATGAAAGATCGTTTGGAAGCACTCAAGCAGGATGCATTGGAACAGCTTCACAAGGTTGCAGATGGAAATCATCTGAATGAGCTGCGTGTTAAATATTTGGGCAAGAAGGGTGCGCTTACAGAAATTTTGCGCGGCATGGGATCTTTAAGCGCTGAGGAACGCCCGGTTATCGGTCAAGTGGCCAACGAAGTTCGCGGGGCTATTGAAGCGCTTGTGGAGGAGAAGAGTGACCTCTTTCAACGTCAAGCAACTGAGCTGCGTCTGGCTGCCGAGCAGGTAGATGTGACTTTGCCAGGCCGTCCGATGAAGCAAGGTGCGGTTCATCCATTGAATCAAGTGGTCCAGGACATTGAAGATATCTTTATTGGTATGGGCTATCGGATTGCTGAGGGTCCTGAGGTGGAGACCGATTATTATAATTTCGAAGCGTTGAATTTGCCTAAGGATCATCCGGCTCGCGATATGCAGGATTCTTTCTATTTAACGGAAGAGTTGCTGATGCGTACACAGACTTCTCCGGTTCAAGTACACACGATGGAGAAGATGAAGGGCGAGGTGCCGATTAAGGTCATTTGCCCGGGAAGAGTATATCGCCGCGATGATGATGATGCGACTCACTCCTTCCAGTTCCATCAGATCGAAGGTCTGGTTGTCGGTAAAGGAATACGGATGAGTGATTTGAAGGGAACCTTGCTGGAGTTTACGAAGAAAATGTTCGGTCCGAATACGCAAATCCGTCTGCGTCCGAGCTTCTTCCCGTTCACAGAGCCTAGTGTTGAGGTCGATGTAACCTGCGTGAAATGCGGTGGCAACGGCTGCCGGGTGTGCAAGCACACCGGATGGCTTGAAATTCTGGGCAGCGGCATGGTACACCCTCGCGTACTGGAGATGAGCGGCTATGATCCTGAGAATTATAGCGGCTTTGCATTCGGTATGGGTGTGGAGCGGATCGCGATGCTGAAATATGGAGTGGACGATATTCGTCACTTCTTCAGCAATGATCTTCGTTTCTTGCAGCAGTATGCCAGAATTTAATAGCGGAAAGGGGAAAGTCAGATGAAAGTTTCAGCCGAATGGTTATCTAAATATGTATCGCTTGAAAATGTAGATATTACAGAGCTCGCAGAGCAAATTACGCGCTCGGGCATTGAAATTGATTCGATCGAGGACCGCAACAAAGGTGTGACTAAGGTTGTTGTTGGTTATGTCAAGCATAAGGAGAAGCATCCAGATGCAGACAAGCTGAACGTGTGTACAGTAGATGCGGGCGAGAGTGAGGATCTGCAAATCGTCTGCGGAGCCAAGAATGTAGACGCTGGCCAGAAGGTTCCGGTTGCGCTTGTGGGTGCCGAACTGCCAGGCGGCTTGAAGATCAAGAAGGCGAAGCTTCGTGGTGTTCCTTCCCATGGCATGATCTGCTCCGCGAAAGAGCTGGGGCTGAACGACAAGCTGCTGCCGAAGGAACAGCAGGAAGGAATTCTCGTGCTGCCGGAGCAAGTGGAGATCGGCACGCCGATTACGAAGCTGCTAGGGCTTGATGATCAAATCCTCGACTTCGATCTAACGCCGAACCGTTCCGATTGCCTGAGCATGCTGGGTGCAGCTTACGAGGTGGGTGCGATTCTCGGAAGAGAAGTCAAACTACCGACACCAGAGAAGGATCTGGTGGAAGTGCAGAAGCCAGCCAGTGAATATGTCGCTGTGAAGATCGATGCTCCGGCATTGTGCGACCACTACGCGGTTCGATATATTACAGGCGTTAAGATTGCTCCTTCACCGCTCTGGATGCAGAATCGACTGATGGCTGCGGGAGTTCGTCCGATCAATAATATTGTTGATATAACGAACTACGTTATGCTGGAATATGGTCAACCTCTGCATGCTTTTGATGCTGATAAGATTGCTGGCGGTGTAATCGGCGTTCGTGAAGCAAGAGCAGGTGAGAGCCTGGTCACGTTGGATGGACAGGAGCGCAAGCTGGAAGCGGGAACGCTCTTGATCGTGGATGGAGAAGATCGTCCGATCGCTCTAGCCGGTGTTATGGGTGGTCTTAACTCGGAAGTAACAGAACAGACGACGAATATTGTACTGGAATCGGCTAAATTCAGCGGCAGCTCTGTACGGGTTACGTCCCGTCATTTAGGACTTCGTTCAGAGGCGTCCCTCCGTTTTGAGAAAGAGGTTGATCCGAACGCGGTAATTCCGGCCTTGAACCGGGCGGCTGCACTTATGATGAAGCATGCTTCTGGCAGCGTTCATCAAGGCGTAGTGGAGACCGTCGTCAATCAGCCGAAGGAGCAGATCATTTCCTTGTCCCTTAGCAAGTTGAATGCTTTCCTTGGAACAGATATTTCGTCGCTGGAGACGAAGACGATTTTGAGCCGATTGCATTTTGATTGCGGCGATGTGGCCGGTAATACCATCGAAGTTCGTGTTCCAACACGCCGCGGGGATATTACCCGTGATGTTGATCTAATCGAAGAGGTTGCACGTTTGTATGGATATGACAATATCCCGACTACAGTAATAGAAGGGCCGACAACTGCAGGCGGATATACGAAGTCGCAAGCGTTGCGCCGTTCCTTGCGCAAACTGCTGGTGCATGGCGGTTGGCAGGAAGCAATGGGGTATTCCTTCGTGAAGGAAGGCAGTATTAAGCTGTTCCCTCGTCTGGGCGAAGGAGAATATGAAGTGAGATTGGCAATGCCGATGAGTGAGGAACGTGGGGTGCTGCGCAGCAGCCTGCTGCCGGGGCTGACTGAGATCGCGGAATATAACCGTAATCGCAAGCAGGATAATCTGGCATTGTTCGAGATCGGTAACGTATTCCTCTCCGCAGAAGAAAAGCTGACGAAGCAACCACAGGAGATGTCTGTGCTCGGTATGCTGCTGACTGGAAATCGTGGTGAGAAACGCTGGAATGTGCCTGCGGAGAAGGTGGACTTCTTCGATATCAAAGGAGCTCTGGAAAGTGTATTTGAAGCGCTGGGATTAAGTGAAAGAGTCTCTTATGAAGCAAACAAGCCAGTCGGGTTCCATCCGGGACGTTCTGCTTCCATGTATCTCGATACACCGGAAGGAAAGCTGTGGATTGGTACCTTGGGACAGCTTCATCCAGAGTTGCAGCATGAATTGGATCTTGATGATACGTATGCAGCAGAATTGCTGCTTGAACCGATCTACCGTCATGCAGGGGCAACGGTGGTATACCGTGATTTGCCGCGTTTCCCTTCGATGCAGCGTGATATTGCTGTTGTGGTCAGCCAAGGAGTTCAAGCTAGTGACTTGATCAGCTCGATCCGTCAGACCGCAGGCGAATTGCTGGAATCTGTTGAAGTATTCGATGTATTCACCGGCAGCAAGCTGGGAGATAACAAGAAGAGTGTGGCCTTGTCTCTCGTATACCGCCACAAGGAGCGGACATTGACGGATGAGGAGATCACTGCAGTGCATGGATCGGTGGTCAGTGCACTTGAGCAAACTTTTGCTGCTGAATTAAGAAAATAGCAGGAATTGTACAAAGTCACATCGAATCAAGTACAAGTAACGATTCGATGTGACTTTCGTGCAAAAAAATGCATATTTCAGACACCTAGAACAAAGCGCAATAAAGGAGGCACAAAGTTTGAATACCCCTGACCGAATTAGTGTAAACGTAGATATTTACGGTACTTCTTATAAAATTGTTGGCAGTAATGAAACGTATATGAAGCAGATCGCTAAGCGAGTGGACGAACAGATGCGTTCCATTTCCAAGGCGTATTCACATTTGGATACTCCTCGTCTAGCGGTGCTGACTGCTGTTCGGATGACAGAAGAGGCTGCCAGAGTCAATCAGCTTGAAGGTGAATTGAAGAGTTTGCAGCAGGAGAAGGCGTCCATCATTCAGGAGCTTGAAGTGCTCAAGACGTTAAATGCCAAGCAAGAAGAGCAATATGCCAAGCTTCAGGAGGAGTATGGCAATTTGAAGGACGACAGGAAGGCGTTGTCTGACAAGCTTACGGCTACCGAAGCAGCGTTCAATCAGCATGAAGCTGAAAGTGCTAAACAGGCCAAGGAACAAGAGGCCGAGAACCTGAGGCACAAGAACAAAGTACAGGAACTGGAACGTCAGCTGAGCGAACAGCGGAACAGTAACACTCAACTGCAGAATAAGCTACGTGCTACGGAACAAAATGTACAGCGGGAGAAGAGCGATCGTGACAAGCTTAACGCTCAGTTGAAGGCTGTGCAGCAGCGTGAAGAAGCAGCTAAGGCTGATGGACAACAGTTGAAAGCAAGCGTGGATAAGCTGGAGATGCAGAAGAAAGGTCTGAAGGAATCGCTACAGAGTGCAGAAGCAGAGACCAAGAAGCTGCAGCAGCATGTGCAGGATGCGAATGAAAGGGAGAACAAGCTCCGCTCCGAATTAGATGGCGTCCTGCAAAATGAGAAATCGTGGCAGAAGCTGGCTGAGAAACGTAATGAGGAGCTGAGCGGTCTCGAGGCGAAGCTACTCGGGGTATCCGAAGAGCTAGAGAAGAACGAGCAGCAGCTACAATTCGCAACGAAGGAAGCGAATGCCGCCCGCCAAGCTCTGCAGGTTGAACAGGACAAGCTTAAGCGGACTGCCGGTGAGTTGGAAGAGTTGCGTATTAAATTGAAGCAAGCGCTGTCTGATCGGGGAACCGCAATTATGAAAGCGGAAGCGAGCGAGGCAGAGAAGAACCGTTTGCAAGAAGAGATTCAAAGTATGGGTGAGCGCATAAGTGAGCTGGCAGAAGAGTCCAAGGGCTACGCTCAGCTTGCGGAAGCGAGTGAAATAGAGAAGAATCGTCTGCAAGATGAGATTCAAAGTCTTGTCGATCGCATTCAAGGTATGGAAGAAGAGGCTAAGAACTATGAACAGCTTGTAGAATCTGGCGAAGCAGAGAATGAACAGCTGCGGCAGAAGATTCATAATCTTGAAGATCGGATCCGGATTCTTCAGGAGGAGTCACAGGACTATGCTCTGCTTGCAGAGTCAAGTGAAGCCGAGAAAGAGCAGCTCCAAGCGGAGGTTCAGAGTCTGGACGAACGTATTCGGGAGATGAGAGAGGAGTCCGGGGGCTATGCTCAGCTTGTAGAAGCAAGTGAAGTGGAGAAGCGCCGCTTGGACGAGAAGGTTCAAAGTCTAAGTGATCGTATTCGTTCCTTAGAGGAAGAAGCCAAAGGTTACGCCCAGCTTGCGGAAGAGCAAGAACAGGCACGCAAGGATGCCGAGCAGCAGGAGCAGGCCTGGAGGACCCAGTTGGCCTCAGCAGAGAAGGAACTGGCTTCTTGGCGGGAGATCGAGGCGGATTTGCAGCGACAATTGAATACATGGCAGCAGGAATGCGCGGTCAGCTCGGAGAAGGCCAGGGACCTGAACGAGCAGTACGATGCGCTGCAGCAGGAGAAGGAGCAGATGTCAGAGCAGCTTCGGCAAATTACCGAAGGCTACGAAATTGTGTCACATGAGTATCATCTGTTAAAATCAGCCAAAGAGCTGGACCAAGAGAATACGCAGAAGCTTGAGCAGGAATATAAGCGGCTGAAGGAAGATTATGCGAAGCTGCAGACGGAGTATGACGAGTGGATTGAATTGATCGAGCAGGATAATAACTAGCATTGTGAATAGTCACGGTACTAAATGAAGGGTCCTTAGGTGATTCGCCCTAAGGACCCTTATTGTGCTTATTGAACTACCTCTCTCTTGATGATTTATTCTTCCACAATAATTTTGGAGATCATGGTTGTATGTCCGGTTCCGCACATAATGGAGCAGGCCAATTCAAATTCCCCGGCTTCCTCCGGGATGATCGTCTTGGACTGGCTCTTGCCGCTTAACTGCAGCTTAAGTCCAGGCACGAGCATTCCATGATTGCCTTCCTTGCTCTTGAAAGTAATCTTCACCGGAACGCCTTTCTTCAAGTGGTACTCAGGCTGGTCGAATTGATAATCGGTCGCTTCGATCGTAAGCTCGGCTTCTGGTGTAATGTTGTTATCTTCGGAGCTGGTATTGGAACCGCTGCCACAAGCAGCCAAGACTAGCAGTAACACAGATGTAGCCATGAATGCAATAGTTTTCTTCATAATCATCACCTGCAATATAGTATTATTGTGACAAATTTAAGAATATTATAGCGCAGGTTTTCAATCGAAAGAGGGGGACGGTATGAATAATTAGTGAACATTTTCCAAATTTTTCAGATTTCCGTATGAGCATGTAATCGGGAAATATGAGTCCATAAAGAAAACTACCCCGAAGCCTCCAGATGTAGGGGCGCGGGGTAGTTCTTGCTGCATCTTGTAGCTTTTAATTAGTAAGCTTATCGAGAGCCATTATCTCGGCCTGCCTCAAAGGGCGTAGATACGGGGATGAACAAGTCGATAATCCCGATCACTAGTGCCGCTAGTAAGGCGCCGATTACAGACACTGAGACACCGGATACGACGAATTGAGCGAGCCAGATCACGAGCGCACTGGCCAGAAAACCGACGATGCCGCGTCCAAATGGAGTAACCTTCTTGCCGAATATGCCCTCAATGGCCCAACCCAATAAGGCAATTACAAGAGCGAGCACAAGAGCGCTCCAGAACCCACCTACACTGAATTGTGGAACGAGCCAGCCCACAACCAGCAGTACTAGGGCGGAGACGATAAAACGGACAACATGCCCAAGAAAATGCACGGTATTTGCCTCCTTCTTTAATGAAATACATGTGGCAACTCCATATTATGATGTTCATGAAAGTCGGTTCTTATGTGCCTTTATTTTTAAATTAAGGCTAAATAGCGAAATTTGAGCGGTTTCGATATAATGTAACCATAGCTCGAGAGAGGTTGTGAAGTTTCTTGGATCAGAAAATACTGCATACGATGGAATATCCAAAAATAATAAATCAATTAGCACGTTATACGCAGACCTCACTAGGCAAGCAAATGGCAGAGGAATTACAGCCAGTGACACGCTTGGAAGATGTGAAATTGTTGCTGCAGGGGACGGAAGAATCGTTTACCGTTGACCGGCTCAAGGGTTATCCTTCCTTTGGGGGAATTGTAGATATAACGTCAGCTGTTAGACGAGCCCGCATTGGCGGTACGCTGAATCCCCACGAACTGCTAGGAATTGCGACAACGCTTGAAGGTTCAAGACGGATCAACCGCTACCTGTCTGCAGTTCATGAGGACAATCCGGTGGAAATATTATTTACACTGAGCGATTCCTTAAGTGAGCAGAAGCCGTTAGAGGATGCAATCAAACGCTGCGTGGATGACAGTGCGGAAATTATGGACTCAGCAAGTGCAGAGTTGTCGCAAATTCGCCGTGAACTACGCGGTGGAGAAGTACGGATCCGTGAGAAGCTGGATTCGATGATCCGATCGTCGACGGTGTCGAAGATGTTGCAGGATCAGATCGTTACAATTCGCGGCGATCGCTTTGTTATTCCTGTTAAGGCGGAATACCGTTCGCATTTCGGCGGAATCGTACACGACCAGTCTGGCTCAGGGGCTACCCTGTTCATTGAACCAGAGTCGATTGTTGCGATGAACAATAAGCTGCGCGAGACGAAGCTGCGCGAGGAGCGGGAGATTGAGGTTATACTGCAGAAGCTAACTGCGCTTGTAGGTGAGCAGGCGGAACTGTTGTTATATGATGTCGATATCCTGGCCCAGCTTGATTTTATGTTCGCCAAGGCACGTCTGGCGCGCGAGATGAAGGCCACGCTGCCTCGAATGAATGACCGCGGCTTCATTAAACTACGGAGAGGACGCCATCCGCTTATCTCGATCGACCAGGTTGTTCCGATTGACGTTGAGCTCGGCAATCACTTCTCGACGATTATCGTCACCGGTCCTAACACAGGCGGTAAGACGGTTACGCTGAAGACGATCGGCCTGCTCAGCTTGATGGCGATGTCTGGATTGTTCGTCCCGGTTGAAGAAGGCTGTCAATTATGTGTATTTGACGCAATCTATGCGGATATCGGCGATGAGCAGAGTATTGAGCAGAGCCTGAGTACCTTCTCCAGCCATATGACGAACATTATCTCCATTCTGAAAAATATGACGCCGAAGAGCCTTGTTCTACTCGATGAGCTTGGGGCGGGGACGGATCCTGCCGAAGGCTCGGCATTGGCGATCGCGATATTGGAGCATATACATTCACTGGGTTGCAGAATGGTAGCGACAACGCACTATAGCGAGCTTAAGGCTTACGCCTATGAACGTAAGGGTGTCATCAATGCCAGCATGGAGTTTGATATCAATACATTGAGCCCAACCTATCGCTTGCTGGTAGGGGTACCTGGCCGAAGTAATGCATTTGCAATTGCTGAGCGGCTCGGGCTTCCGGCTCCGATTCTTGAATTTGCCCGGGGTGAAGTTAAGGAAGAAGACCTTCGGGTGGAGAATATGATTGCCAAGCTCGAAGAGAATCGGAATATTGCAGAGCAAGAGCGCGAGAATGCTGAGAAGCTACGCAAGGAAATGGAAAGCCTTCGCAGTAAGCATGAGGCCGAGCTTGAGAAGCTGGAGCAACAGAAGGAGCGCTATCTGGAGAAGGCGGATGAGGAAGCGAGGGTGATTATCGCTAAGGCTCGCAGCGAAGCGGAGAAGATTATCGATGAGCTGCGCTTGCTTGCCATGGAAGAAGGAGCCTCGGTGAAGGAACATAAGCTGATCGCTGCCCGCAAGCAGCTTGACGATGCTGAGCCAGCGATGCGCAAGAAGTCTGTTGCTCATAAGGCTGCCAAGCCAAAACGCTCGATCCAGCCTGGTGATGAGGTGAAGGTACACAGCCTGAATCAGAAGGGGCATGTTGTTGAGCTGTCCGGCGACAAGGAAGCACTTGTTCAGCTGGGAATTATGAAGATGAAGGTTGAGCTTGATGACCTTGAACTGATTGGTTCAGCACCCGTTACGAAGCCGGTTCAGCGAACCGCAGCTAATGTGAAGCGTACGCGGGACGAGCATGTGCGGACAGAGTTGGATCTGCGTGGAGCCAATCTGGAAGAGGCATTGATTGAAGTAGATCGCTTTATTGATGAGGCGTACCTGAGCAATCTGGGTCAAATCTATATTATCCACGGTAAAGGAACCGGGATTCTGCGCAGCGGAATATCCGACTATCTGCGCAGACATAAGCATATCAAGAGCTACCGTCTTGGAAATTACGGAGAAGGCGGCACAGGAGTTACGGTGGCGGAACTTAAATAATTCGTATGGAACGAATATGATCCATGTAGGAGGAGTAAGATCATGCTGAAGAACCTGGTCAGGGTTTTATTCGCAGCTGCCGTATGCTTTATTGTCGCTGGGATTATCTATCTCTGGGTGGCTTAATACATTTAAGTGCGAGTTTAATAATTCCAGTTTCAGCACCGAAGCTTATGCTCCCGATGTGCGTTTTTTCAAAACGCTTAAGTTGGATGAAGCTAGGGCCTGAGGAGCGGAGCTACACGTTTTCGTAGAAAATGACCTCGGAAGCATTTACTTGTAGTTTGTACGTGAGCACCTAAGATGTTTCCGTAGGAAACATGACTTCGTAAGCATCTGCTTTAGGCCCGGCTGAATTCAAGATTCGATGCCGATTAAGCTACCAGTACTACTTCGTGATCAAAGTTGGATTAAAGAAAGGATGGGGACGATGGAGACGACGATTTGTCCATGGTGCCAGACAGAAATTGTATGGGATGAAGAAATAGGGCCCGAGGAGTACTGCCCTTATTGTAACAATGAGTTGAAGGGTTACCGTACTCTGAATATTGGGATTGATGAAATTGAGGATGAAGAGAACGAGTACGACGAGGATGAGGATCAGAAGGTTTTTTGGGAACATGAAGAGAGCGGGCATCTCGATGCGATTCGCAGAGTAGAGACATTTGCCAAGGCAGGCGGGGATTTGCTGGCTTATGACTCTGGAGTGGAGAGAGTACTGGATGGACAGGAAGAGGTACCTGAGTGCCCTCATTGCCGTGAGTACATGCTATTTGCTGGCAGCCAATCATTACCGGACAGCTTCGTCCCCGCAGTTCCGGCCGGACTTACGAGGCCGTTAGTGCAGAAGGCGGCCAAGCTAGATATATATATTTGCTCGGCTTGTTTTCATGTGAGTCATTTCCTAACAGAAGATGAGAGAATGCATCTCATCCGTACAGTGACTGAAGAAGAATAATAGTTGGCATAAGAAGGAGCTATCCCTAGTAGTACTTTTAGGATAGCTCCTTCTTATTTATTGGGTTACGGTTATGCTGATTACCAATCCGGGGTCTAATGATGTTTAGGGGGAGGATGGGGGGATCGTGTTAAAGAGAACATCTGTATGTCAGGTCGTTCAACTCCGCTGATAATATCCGTAATCATCTCCGCGGCGATCGTGCTGCATGCCGTACCATTGCCGCCATACCCTTCGAGAAAATAACAGTGCGGATAATCAGGGTGGGTCCCGATATAAGGAAGCCCGTCATGAGTATGCCCGAATACAGCGCCCCAGCTGTACTCCGCCTGGAGTGCAGTGGATCGCGGGAACATTTGATGTACATAATCAAGCAACTGCTTGCTCTTGGCTAGATAGCGCCCTTCTACAAGCCGACCTCCAGGTAAGGGTTCATCTAAGCCTCCGGCTATAATCCTTCCGTCTCGGGTTGTTCGGAGATAGTGATATGGACGGGCTGTCTCCCAGATCAGGCATTGCTCATACCAATCCTGCAAGTCCTTGAGCGGTTCAGTAACGATGACATAAGAACTTGTTAATTCAGCACCTCTCTCACGCTTGTATTGCTGCGTCTCGTATCCGGTCGCAAAAATAACATGCTTGGCTGTAATCTGTGACTGCCCGCATCGGCAGATCACCTGGTCTTGGGTAAATTCACAGCCGCTGATCGGGGATTCTTCATAGACTCGTGCTCCCTGCTGAACTGAATGTTCGACCAGACTATGAACGAGGGCATAAGGGTTGACCTCGGCGTCCCCTTGGTTAAGATGGCAGCGGGTTTTTTGAATGGAAAATTAGTGGAGATCTGGTCTTCATTCCACCACGACCCATCAAACCCGTAGCGCTGCAGCGTGCTATGCTCCTCTCTGAGCATGTCGGCGTCTTCAGTAGTGCTAGCGAAATATAAGCTACTGCGGGGAATCAGCCGGGCATCTTCGGGAAATTCCTGACTAAGATGGATTAAATGCTGGATAGCATCACGGCAGAGCCGGTAGAAATGAACAGCCATCTGCTCGCCGAACGTATGGATCAGGGAAGTTAACGTCTTGTCATTGGAGAATTGGAGCAGGCCGGTATTTACCAGGGAACTGCCGGAGGCGATTTGATGACTTTCAACCAGAACAGTATCGATGTTCCTTTGGGTTAAAAGAAATGCAGTTATTGCTCCGCTCACCCCGCCTCCGACAACTAATACATTGCAGGAGATATCTGAGTTTAAAATGGGATACTTGTTAGGCTTGGGAGATACGGTGGGCCAGTAATAATGACCGGAATGCAGCTTCAAAATAAGCCACTCCTTTAGAGGTATAAGGTCGCTGTTGTTCACGAGAATGTCGTTAGTATGTCCAATTAGAAACATCATAAAAAACCGCTTGTGGGAGCATAATAGGCAAGAATTGAATCAAAAATCAGGAGGAATAGGCATGAACAATATGCAAATGAAGCCTATCTCAGGTAAGGAATTGGACTACATCTCCGATTCACTGTCCAATGAGAATATGCTTATCAAGCTGTGCGCAGCAGCAAGAAGCGTATCGGCCAACACGCAAATCAGCCAGGTCATCGATCAGCATCTACAGGTTCATGAGCAGCATACGCATCAGATGATTGAAATGCTGAAGCAGCACCAACAAATGGCTCCGACGCAAAGTCATTAAATCAACTTTTATTTATTAAACATCTAGGAGGATAGAAAAGATGAATCAACAACAGAATCAATCGCAAAGTCAGCAAATGTTGACCGAGTCCGATTACCTGAATGTTATGCTGTCCGATCTGAAGAGAACGGCGCGGGAATACACAACGGCGACGACAGAATCGGCATGTCCTGTTGTCAGACGCATGTTCACGGATCTGACTAACAGCACGCTGCGTTTACAGGGTGAATTGTTTCAGGTGATGGAGCAGAATCAAATGTATACCACGCCTTCTCCAGCACCACGCCAAATGATTGATAAGGAGATTCAGACTGCGCAGCAGGATCATCAACAGACGCATCAGATGGCCCAGCAGCACGGTATGCAATCCGGTGCTTTCTACCATCAGAGCAATGTGCCGAATCACACTTCGAACGTACAGAATCCATACTTAACCTAACCGTTCAAACGGCTGGAGAAGCGACTAGTTCGGCTTACCGGCTATAGTTCAGCGACCGTCCGTCCAGGGGAGAACTCATCCTTATGGCGGACGGTTTTTCTTTGCAGACGCATGAAATTCATGTAATATTAGTATTAAATTTAGTTTTCGGCAGGCGGCGCGTGGAGAATGCACACGATCTACCACCCTGACATTTGCCGGAACAGCGCTGGAGGATGAAGGATGAGACAAATAAGCGAGCTTAAGCTGAAAGTGCTGGATCTTCTGAAAGAGGATGCGAGGCGTGACCCTAATTTGCTGGCGACATTGCTCGGCGCGACTCCTGAGGAGATTGCGGAGGCGATCGCGGAATTGGAAGAGGATAACGTGATCGTGAAGTACGCCACGGTAGTTAATTCCAGCAAGCTGGACGATGAGAAGGTGACGGCGTTAATCGAGGTACAAATTACGCCTGAGCGCGGAAGAGGGTTTGAGACGATCGCCGAGCGCATTTATTTGTTCCCGCAAGTAATGAGTGTCTATCTGATGTCCGGTGCATACGATCTGTTGGTTGAGGTGGAGGGCCGCAACCTGAAGGAAGTGGCAAGCTTTGTATCCGACAAGCTGTCTACACTTGAGTCCGTACTATCTACCAAGACGCATTTTATTTTGAAGAAGTATAAGCAGGATGGCATTATTTTTGAAGATCCTGAAGAGGATCGCAGACTTTTGATATCTCCGTAAAGGAAGTAATAATATGAGTGTAAATTCACAGGATGTAGAGAACAATAGCAAATCGATGACATCTTATCTGTCCCCCGTCGTAAGGGAGATACAGCCTTCGGGTATTCGTCGTTTTTTTGATTTGGTGAGTGGCAATAAGGATATTATTACTCTAGGTGTCGGTGAGCCGGATTTTATAACTCCTTGGCATGTACGAGAAGCGTGTGTATATTCGCTGGAGCGTGGGTTTACGAGCTACACATCCAATGCAGGTATGCCTGAGCTTCGCGAGGCCATTGCGGAGTACCTATATAATAGCTATGATCTGAAATACGATCCCAAGGATGAAATGATCGTTACTGTGGGCGGGAGCGAAGCGATCGATCTTGCACTTAGAGCTCTGATCGAGCCAGGGGATGAGGTTCTCGTGCCGGTTCCTTGTTATATCTCCTATTCCCCAATTACTTCAATTGGCGGAGGAGTACCGGTCGAAGTCGAGACTTTTGCTAAGGACAGCTTCAAGCTGAAGGCTGAGCATTTGCAAGCTAAGATTACGCCGAAGTCCAAAATATTAATTTTAAATTATCCAAGCAATCCTACAGGCGGTATTATGACCTATGAGGATTGGCTTCCAATAGCCAAAGTGGTGGAAGAGAATGATCTGATCGTCATCGCCGACGAGATCTATTCGGAATTGACTTACGATTACAAGCATGTCAGCTTCGCTTCGATCCCTGGTATGAAGGACCGTACCTTACTTGTCAACGGTTTCTCCAAGGCCTTTGCCATGACAGGCTGGCGCATGGGGTATGTATGCGGACATCCTGACCTGATCTACGCAATGCTGAAGATCCATCAATATACCGTGATGTGTGCTCCTGTTATGGGCCAAGTGGCTGCGCTCGAGGCTCTGAAGAACGGCCTTGGGGAGAAGGATCATATGGTAGAATCGTATAACCAGAGAAGACGCCTGATCGTACAGGGACTACGAGATATCGGCTTGTCCTGCCATGATCCTCAAGGGGCATTCTACGCCTTCCCAAGTATCCAATCGACCGGACTTAGCTCCGAGGAGTTCTCGCAGAGATTGCTTATGGAAGCTAAGGTAGCAGCTGTACCTGGGAACGCTTTTGGCGGTGGCGGAGAAGGTTTCCTACGTTGTTCCTATGCGACATCGGTCAGTCAACTTAACGAAGCACTACATCGAATGGGCCAATTCGTCCATAAGCTGAAGCAAGGCTAAGGCTGGCGCTGTGCCCATGAACTATTCACCCGGGAAAATGGTTCTATTTAACATTTCTTTCATTTATTAATTGATCATTGTCCAATTAATATGGTATAATATGTTTTCGGAGGAAGGTTATAGTTTCTCAGGGAGGGATAACTTTTGGGTTGTGGTGAATACAATCTAGTATATGATATGTCGGGGCTATTGATCGCTGAAGACAATGAATCAAACAAGTGGATGGTAGAAGCGAGCCGTAAGACTTCACCACAAGCAGTGACCTTGGAGGATGAAATTCATATACTTCGTAATAGAATGGAGAAGATGTTCTTGCAAGAGAAGTCTTTTACCTCGGATATTGTAATCGAAATCAGCCGTTTGCTGGATCTGAAGATTAATGAATTTATGAAGAAGCGGAGTAAGAAACAATAATCAATTAGCGACCTGACGGAGTTCAGTCGATTGAAGAGGATCTTTTACAGATCTTCTTTTTTTATGTGATTCAAGTTATCGAGAGGGCTACATAAAGTTGAAGAAGCCTAGTAATCATATGGAAAAGCCCTCAGCATCGTTTTATGGTATATTGGAAATATCGATTTCTAAGGATAGGGGGAGTTTCTCTAATGACGATTTACACACGTACTGGTGATCAGGGGCAGACCTCAGTGATCGGCGGAAGAGTATATAAAGATGATGAGAGAGTAGAAGCTTACGGCACGATAGATGAATTGAACTCCTTTGTTGGGCAGGCTGCGAGCCTTGCGGAAGGAGAGAAATTTGCCGACCTGCGAGAGGATCTTCTGCAGATTCAACAGGAGTTGTTCGATTGTGGCTCCGATCTGGCTTACGTCAAGATCAAAGAGAGCAAATACAAGGTAACGTCTGAGCTATGGGAGAGATTGGAGCAGTGGGTAGACCGCTATGAACAGGAAAATCCTAAGCTTGAGCGCTTCATTCTGCCTGGCGGTTCCCAACTGGCAGCTGTTCTTCACGTCTGTCGTACAGTCTGCCGCCGCGCTGAACGCCGCGTAGTGACACTGAGTCATAAGACGGAAATTAACGAGGACGCTCTGAAATACATCAATAGGTTATCTGACTTCTTCTTCACAGTGGCCAGGACAGCCAACGCTCGTCTGGCGGTTCCCGATATAGAATACTTGCGCAGTCGGAAGGTGTTCGGCAATAAATCATGACAGACTACTATGAACCGATTACTTATCAAGTAACAGAGTTAGAGGAAGGTTGGCTGGTAAAGACGGTGTTACAGCGGCGCTTAGGCGTATCGCGGAAGCTGCTGTCACGAATCAAGTTGACGGAGCGCGGTGTAATGTTGAACGGGGAGCGAGTGTACATCAGTGTGCCAGTAAGAGCGGGCGATATCGTATCCATCTCATTGGAGCAGGAGATGTCAGAGGATATTTTGCCACAGCCGATTCCATTCGATATCGTGTATGAGGATAACGCACTGCTGATCGTCAACAAGGAACCAGGGATCATCGTTCATCCAACTCATGGTCATTATATGAACACGCTGGCCAACGGGGTTGTACACTACTGGCAGGCCAAAGGCGAGAAGTACCGGTTTCGTCCGGTGCACCGTCTGGATCAGGAGACGAGCGGGATTATTGCGATCGCCAAGAATGCCTATATCCATCAGCATATTTCGGAGCAGCTTATAGCGGGGCAAGTAACCAAGAAATACATCGCTCTCGTTCACGGTTGTCCGCAGCCTGTGAGCGCCTCGATTGACAGTCCTATTGATCGTGACCCACAGGAGCTGCATCGCCGTATCGTGACAGCGGATGGCTATCCTGCCCTGACTCATTATGAGGTAAAGGCTTGCTATGGACAAGGGGCTCTTGTGGAACTTAGGCTGGAGACTGGGAGAACGCATCAAATCCGCGTTCATATGACCTCAATCGGTCACCCGCTGATTGGCGACAAGATGTATCGTTACTTAGGCTTCGACGAGCTTGATGAGCAGGAGCAGACAAGCATGAATGCACTGGATACTCTTATTGATCGCCAGGCGCTTCATGCCGCTGAGCTTGGATTCATTCATCCATTAACGGGCGAACAGATGGTATTCTCTGCTTCGTTGCCTGCAGATATGGCTCATTTACAGAAAAGGTTGAATTAGAGTGGACTTTTTGAACAACCTTTTAGAGAGGAACGATACTATGAGTACACTTACAGTTTATCACTATCCTAAATGCGGTACATGCCGCAAAGCGGTTAAATGGCTGGAGGAGCATGGCCATCAGCTGGAGCTGCACAATCTGAAGGAGACAACTCCTTCAAGTGAACAAATGTCAGAGATGATCGACCGCAGCGAGCTTGAGCTTAAGAAGTTCTTCAATACGAGCGGTGAGGTATATAAAGAACTAGGGCTTAAGGACAAGTTGCCAGGTTTGTCACGCGAAGAGGCGATCCAGTTGCTCGTCTCTAATGGTATGCTGATTAAACGGCCGCTTGTGACGAACGGACATAAAGTTACCGTAGGCTTTAAAGAGGATAGCTATGAGCAGTCGTGGGGAGACAAATAGATTTTAATAGGGGAGCTTATTTACGATTATGGAACAAACAAAACAGCGTTTATTGTTAGTTGATGGAATGGCATTGATGTTCCGGGCTTTCTATGCTTCGGCTGCAACCGGATATATTCGGCGTACCAAGGAGGGGCTGCCGACCAATGCCGTCTATGGATTTATGCGTTATTTCTGGGATGCCGTGCAGAAGTTCGGACCGACCCATATAGCTTGTTGCTGGGATCTGGGTAGCAAGACTTTTCGTACCGAGCAGTTCTCGGCCTACAAAGGCAACCGTTCAGATGCCCCTGACGAACTAATACCACAGTTCAGTGTGATTCGTGAAGTAATGGATAGCCTGGGTATTCCTAATATCAGTTCGCCTGGGTTTGAGGCGGATGACTGCATCGGATCGCTCTCCGTCAAATTCAGCGAGGACATGGAAGTGTTCGTCCTGACTGGTGATCATGATATGCTTCAACTTGTGACTGACCGAACCAGCGTAATCATAATGAAAAAAGGCCATGGCAATTATATGGTATATACGCCGGAGAGTCTGATGGAGGAGAAGCAGTTACGACCGGCTCAGATTATCGATATGAAAGGCTTGATGGGCGACCCGAGCGACAATTATCCTGGTGTTCGCGGAATCGGCGAGAAGACAGCGATGAAGTTGGTTCAGGAATATGGCTCTGTGGACGGTATTTTGGCTAATCTGGACGGGCTGTCCAAGTCGGTTCGCACGAAAATCGAGAATGATCTGGATATGCTCCATCTCTCAAGACAGCTTGCCGAGATCCGCTGTGACGTAGAATTGGAGTGTACGCTTGAGGGTTGCTGCTTCGAGTTGAACCCGGCGCTTGTGGTATCCAAATTTGAAGAGCTCGAAATGGCGAGCGTCTCTTCATGGATGGGATTGGCGGTAGCAAGATAGACATAATTATAGGTTCGAATAAGGGCCGTTCTCTCAAAAGTTAGTCTCATGAGGGTAGCGGTCCTTTATAATAAATAGAGAATGCCTGATTGGGGGATGAAAATGTTAAAAGTGGCTGCAAATAAAGTATCTATATTACATAAAAAAGGTCGATTATTGGGTTGGTTGGGACTATTGCTGCTTAGCGCTTTATTGTTGGTTTCTTGCAGTTCTCCTGGCTCAGCTACCACAAATAATTCGGGCAGTGGGGCAGGGGAAAGGGGATCTACGGAACCTGTTACCCTGATCGTATCTGCAGCAGCAAGCTTGAAGGATAGTCTCGATGAGTTGACACCTCAGTTCGAGCAGGAACATAAGGGGATAACCGTCGTTTATAATTACGGTGCCTCCGGGTCTCTGCAGAAGCAGATCGAGCAAGGTGCACCTGCAGACATATTCCTGTCAGCTGGACAGAAGCAGATGAACGCCTTGATTGAATCAGGACATATAACCGAGAAGCAGAGCTTTAATCTGTTAAAGAATAGTCTGGTTGTCATTGTGCCTGACGATGCCGAAGCTGTACCTGAGAACTTAAGTGGTCTGGAGCATGAGGGGATCAAGACGATCGCACTTGGTGAACCCGAGGTAGTCCCTGCAGGAATGTATGCCAAGGAATCGCTGGAGCATGGGCAACTGTGGGATAAACTCTCTTCTAAAATGGTGTTTACGAAGGATGTAACCCAGGTACTCACTTATATCGAATCTGGAAATGCCGATGCCGGGCTTGTCTATTTGAGCGATGCCAAGTCTTCCAATAAAGTAAAAACTGCATTTGCTGTCGAGGATTCTTACCACCAGCCGATCGTCTATCCTGCTGGGATCGTTGCTGCAACGAAGCATAAGGAAGAAGCTGAGTTCTTCCTGCAATTCCTTCAGGGCGCGTCAGCTCGGGATACTTTTGTCAAATATGGCTTCGTTCTTGCGGAGTAGGCTGGCCCATGACCAGTGATATTCTTACTCCGGTACTATTATCTTTAAAGGTAGCGCTGCTCTCTGGCGTACTAGCTTTTGGACTTGCCGGCTTCGCCGCATGGCGCTTAGGGGGCAGGAAGTTTAGAGGCAGACTGGTGCTGGAAACGGTCTTCATGCTGCCTATGGTGCTACCTCCAACAGTTGTGGGATTTTTGCTGCTCATTGTATTTGGACGCCGTGGATGGATCGGGAGAGCGTTTGAGTTCCTCAGTGGGATGCCGATTGTGTTCACATGGGGAGCCGCTGTGTTGGCGGCAACGGTCGTCGCTTTCCCACTCGCTTATCAGGCGGCCAAGGCGGGCTTCGCCTCCATTGATCGCGATCTGCTTGAGGCCGGACGTTCACTTGGTGCCTCGGAATGGAGGTTGCTATGGCTTGTGGAGATTCCGCTTGCCTATCGTTCACTTATGACAGCATTCATTTTAGGATTTGCCAGGGCGCTGGGGGAATTCGGGGCGACGCTGATGATCGCCGGCAATATACCAGGTAGAACACAGACGCTGCCAACGGCGATTTATATGGCGGTAGAATCCGGGGATATGAACTCGGCCTGGCTCTGGGCAGGCTTGATGATATTAATTTCCTTCGCATTGCTTGCAGTCACCAGCCCCCGTTCAGAATGAATGGGGGCCTATTATTTATAAGCGTGACATTTGTTCGTTGCTTAATCCGTAAAATAAGGGTCTCCTACGACTTGATACAGGAAACTGCGCATTTCCTCGCCTTCTTGCTCTTCGAGAGAGAAGAGGTGCTCTAGGTAGCCTTCCTCTTCGAGGTCGTCGGTACCAAGGATGGCCGTACGTCCATTTTGTAAATCGGTGACAAGCTTCTTGCCGTAGAAACGGTTCGTTGTCGTTACAGCGAGATCAAAGCGCTTCAATGAATGTCCGATGAAGGTTACAAATCTTGTTGAAGTGCTCTCAGTGCTGTCGGATAAGAAATCAAGATCAATTGAGCCAGTCATAGTATAGCCCTCCTTAAAATGCAATGTCTTTTGTCATTATATCTGAAAAAACGGCTTTTGTGGGAAAACAGCATTTATCGTTGACAGCACTTTAGAAAATGGTACAATTAGGAATAACAGTATACGTCTAGGGGAAGCACCTCTCTTGCTTATCGCAGGGGAGGTGCTTTTTGTCGTTGTAGCGCCCTACAGCGTTGCTGAAAACATAGAGGAGGCGAAATAGAAGGATGCGGATCGTATTTTTGAACAGCTTGGAGAGAAGGACGCAGGAGGACAGGACTGTTGAGGCACAGATTTGGATTGGCGAAGATGAAGGTATATGGTATATGGGCTGGAATGAGTTGGAGCAGGAAGGTCAGCGGGAGACGATCTGGTTCGAAGGGGCATCGTGGTCGGAAATGCTGCTCGTCTATCGTCATCGTCTGGCTGCCAAGTTGAGTGAAGGCTTCAGGCCCATTATCGATGGCATATGGGATGAGCGGGAACTTGCGCAGGGTCGGGGAATGGCCGCACAGAGGCTGATCTGTTACAGTGAGCTGCACCCTAATGAGGAATTTTATGCTGAACTTGTCTCTTGGCGTAGAAGGAAGGCGTCCCTGGAACGCAAAGCTCCTTATTTGATTGCCAGCAATCGTCTGCTTAAGCTGATTAGTGTATTTTGTCCGCATAGCAAGGAAGAATTATTACAGCTACCTGGTGTTGGCGAGAATAAAGCGAATGAATATGGAGCCGAACTAGTAGAGCTGTCGATGGTTCGTGAACAACCTCGAGCATTCCCGCTCAATTGGGTGGAGGAGAGGATTGATGATGAAGTATTCCGATCCTGGGTGTACAAGCAGAAGGAGGCTAAATACCGTGCTGAGATGGAGAAGTTCAGCCTGCGTCGCAAAGTGCTGGAATGCTTGGCAGAAGGACAGAATATCAGCGATATCTGTCTTCATAGCGGACTCGAACGCAGGGAGGCGTTAGAACTGCTTGAGAGTCTGGAGAAGGACGGCTATCAGCTGGATGATCTGATCAAGCTAGAGCTTCAGAGTATGCCTGAGCAAGAGCAAGCTGCAGTATGGCAAGCGTTCGAAGAGCTAGGTGATAATCTCCTTAAGCCGGTGTTATTGCGTGTATTTGGATTAGAGGCAACAGAGAACAGTCAAGTGGATCTGCTATATGAGCGTCTAAGACTAATTCGTCTCTCTTTCAGACGCAATGCGGGTTCGGTTCGGAAAGCGGTATAGAGGTGTCTATTAGCGAGAGTACAAAAAGTCAGACTTTCAGCGCCGAGAAGGTTGGATGAAGCTAGGGCGTGAGGAGCGGAGCTACACGTTTTCGTAGAAAACGACCTCGGAAGCATTTACTTGTAGTGTGTACGTGAGCACCGGAAGGCCCGGCTGAATTCAAGATTCGATGTCGAATAAACTTTCAGTGTTACTTCGTGATCAAAGGGGGACTTTTTGTACAACTTTTTGTATAAAAAACGAGGAATATTCATCAAGGGGAGACCCGATGGTGAATATTCCTCGTTATCTGTTCAAATCCAGTCCCGCTTGCGGAAGAGATAGAACATCCCAGCCCCAAGTATGGCCATAATGCCAAGGACAACATAGTAGCTGTATCTCCAATGCAGCTCAGGCATATTGTCGAAGTTCATTCCGTAAATACCCGTTATTAGGGTTAAGGGGATAAAGATCGTCGTAATTGCCGTAAACACGCGCATGATTTCGTTCGCCCGGTTGGCGATCGAAGCCTGATAGGCTTCTCTTAAGTTTCCAACCAATTCGCGGAACGTATCAAAGTTTTCGGCGATTTTTACCGCGTTCTCATATATATCGCTAAAGTATTTTTGCAATTGATCATCGATCAAGCGCAAATCCTTTTTATTTAAAATGTTGATAACTTCTTTTTGTGGGCCAAGGACTTTCTTCAGCCATAGTATTTCGCTTCGCAGACCGATAATTTCATTCAGGTGCGAGCGCTTCGTATGCATCAGTATATCTTCTTCCAAATTCTCAATCTTCACTTCAATCCGGTCGCCGACAGTAAAGTAGTTGTCAACCACAAGGTCGATCAGCAGATAGAGGAACCAGTCTGGCGAACTAACCTCCTGCTCCCATAGAAGCGGCTTGACCGCGCGAAGTTCATTGATTTTCTGCTTGGTAACTGTAATGATATAATGCCGTCCAAGAAAAACATTCAGTGCACGCAGGAAAATTTCCTCATCATCGTAACGGATACTGTTCACAACGATGAAATAGTGATTCTCATAGGTTTCAATCTTTGGCCGCTGTTCTTCTTCAGACAGGCAGTCTTCCACTGCCAGATCATGCAATGAGAATAGAGGCTGAAGCAGAGCGAGATCTTCGGCATCTGCATCAATCCAATAGAACCCTTCCTCTGGAGGGGTTGTCGTAATTTCCACGTCCTCTATTGGTGTGAATACACCTTCCTTGACATGACGAATTTTCATATTAAGTTCACTCCCTCTTCCTGGCTATTACGTCAGGTATGCTCTCTTTAAGGTCGAGCACAGGAAAAGACAGCGTCAGTCGAGGCAGACATGCGAAAGAGGCGCCACTACATATAGCTCCGTGACAAGAAAGTGCCCGCGCTAATTCCACAGGTCGCCTGCTGACCGTTTTTCCTATGCGGTTGTATCTTATAACTCTGCGGACTCGGGTCGCCTTCCATCTCGGATTTTCCACCTCTTTGCTCCTGATTTTAAAACACTTGTCTAGTATAACGCTGTGCCATTAAATGTTTCAAGACAAAAGTTCATTTCCGGGGCCGGGTTAGAGGCTTAATAAACTGAAAGAAATGAAAGTCTTGTGAAAATGCAGAAATGATGTATAATGAGATCAGTAAATTCAAATTTAAAACAAATGAATACAAAATACATTTTTTCTTATCAAGAGTAGGTGGAGGGACTAGCCCGATGATACCCGGCAACCGGCGAATTTTGCACGGTGCTAATTCTTGCAGGATCAGATGCCATATCGGCGCATGATCTCTGAGAGATGAGAGAGGTATATTCAGTCAGATATCAATGGCCTTTCTCGATTTATACGAGTGAGGCCATTTGTTTGTATCTCCAGCTATTAAGTGAGTTCAAAAAAGACCGATTTTCAGCACCGAGAAGATTGGATGAAGCTAGGGTCTGCGCCCGGCTGAATTCAAGATTCGATGCCGATTTACTTCTTGATCCACTTCGTGATCAAAAGCGGGATTTTTGAATTTCCTCTTTGAGATGACAGATGATTTGTATTCAAATCCATGAAATGAGGAGTGGGAACATTATGCCAATCAAGATCCCGGATTATTTGCCGGCCAAGGAAGTACTGAATCAAGAGAACATTTTTGTGATGGATGAAAGTCGGGCATATCGTCAGGATATTCGGCCACTCCGCATTGCGATACTAAATCTTATGCCAACAAAAGAAACAACGGAGACACAAATACTACGCTTGCTGGGAAATACACCGTTACAAGTCGATATCGTGCTCTTGCATCCAAGCTCCCATACATCGAAGAATACATCGGCGGAGCATTTGGAAATGTTCTATAAAACTTTTGATGAAATCAGGCATCGCCGCTTTGACGGTTTGATTATTACAGGTGCTCCGGTCGAACAGCTCGAATTCGAAGAAGTGAACTACTGGAAGGAATTGCAGGAGATATTCGATTGGAGCAAGACCCATGTTACTTCGACCCTGCATATATGTTGGGCTTCACAAGCCGGTTTGTATCATCATTATGGCGTGCGCAAAATACCTCTGGACCAGAAATGCTTCGGCGTGTTTCCTCATACGGTGAATAAGCCTCATGTGAAGCTGCTGCGCGGCTTCGATGAAGTGTTCCAGGTGCCACATTCCCGTCATACCGATGTATTACGCGCAGATATTGAAGCTAGAGATGAATTGGAAGTTCTTGCGGAATCCGAGGAGGCAGGTATTTATCTCGTAGCCACCAAGGATGGCAAGCAGATCTTCGTAACTGGTCATTCTGAATATGACCCGGACTCTTTGAAATGGGAATATGATCGCGATGTTGCCAAAGGGCTCGAAATTGATCTGCCGCTTCACTACTATCCAAATGATGATCCATCCAAGACGCCGGTGTCTACCTGGAGATCGCATGCAAACTTATTATTCTCCAATTGGCTCAATTACTATGTGTATCAAGAGACACCTTATGACATTGATGAGGCGAAAGATTTCACATATGAGATTTAATTCTGAGATGAAAAAATGATGAGAGGAAAGATTGGCATGGATAAGAAGTGGCATATTGAGAGTAAGCTGGCACAAATCGGCTCAGTAGAGGAACCGGTGACGGGAGCGGTTAATTATCCTATATACCAAGCAACGGCGTTTCGTCATCCACGGCTCGGACAGAGCACGGGATTCGATTATGCGCGTACGAAGAGCCCGACTCGGGCAGTACTCGAACAAGCGGCGGCTGAATTGGAATGCGGAGATGCCGGGTTTGCCTGTAGCTCCGGTATGGCGGCACTACAGACGGTGTTTATGATGTTCGCTCAAGGCGACCATTTGATCGTATCGCTTGATTTGTACGGGGGTACATATCGGCTGCTTGAACGGATATTGACGAAATTCGGAGTAACGGCCTCCTATGTTGACACGAATGATCTGGATAAGCTGGAGAGCGTACGTCAGCCGAATACAAAGGCTGTATTCATCGAGACGCCGACGAATCCATTGATGATGGTGACAGATATCGGAAAGGTATGCAGTTGGGCAAAGCAGCATCAATTGCTGACCATCGTCGATAATACGCTGCTTACGCCGTATTTCCAGCGGCCGCTTGAGCTTGGTGCAGACATTGTAGTTCATAGCGCGACAAAATATTTGGGCGGACATAATGATGTTTTGGCCGGAATTATTGTGACCAAGGGGGAGGAATTGTCTGCCGAGATGTTCTTCCTGCACAATTCCTTGGGAGCTGTGCTTAGTCCGTCTGATAGCTATCAACTCATGAGAGGTATGAAGACGTTGGCACTGCGGATGGATCGTCACCAGAGCAATGCGCTGACGATCGCTAAATATTTGCAGAAGCATCCACAGGTGGCGGAGGTATTCTATCCAGCTCTACCAGACCACCCAGGCTATGAAATTCAAAATCAGCAGAGCAGCGGCAATACGGGCATCTTCTCCTTCAAAGTGACGGACGCTCGTTATGTTGAGCCAGTGCTGCGACATCTTAAATTGATTGCCTTCGCGGAGAGTCTCGGCGGTGTTGAATCGCTAATGACTTATCCAGCGGTGCAGACCCATGCTGATATTCCGATTGAGATTCGTGAAGCCGTAGGCGTTGATGATCGATTGCTAAGATTCTCGGTAGGGATTGAGCATGTTAGCGATCTGATCGGGGATTTGGGCCAGGCTTTGGAGGCAGCTAGAGTCGAGGTTGAAGGAGGAGAGACTCATGAGTAACTTCCATTCGGGCGATGAACAAGATCGTAAGTTTGAGACTAAATTGATTCACTTCGGTGGCGAAGTGGATCGAAGTACGGGAGCTTCGAGCGTACCGATCTATCAAGCTTCCACCTTCCATCATCATGATATCTATAATCCTCCGGAATACGATTATAGCCGCTCGGGGAATCCTACGCGCCAGGCTTTGGAGGATTATATTGCGGTATTAGAAGGCGGTGTGAATGGCTTTGCCTTCGCTAGCGGCATGGCCGCGATATCAACGACCTTCATGCTGTTCTCGGCGGGAGATCATCTGATTGTGACTGAGGACGTCTACGGAGGAACTTATCGACTGTTATCGAATGTGCTGAGCCGAATGAATATCGAGACGACCTTCGTCGATATGACTGACCCGGAGCAAGTGAAGGCGGCCTTGAGACCAAATACGAAAGCTGTATATATGGAGACACCATCTAATCCGACGCTGAAAATTACCGATATGGCCGAGATTGCTGCTTGGGCTAGAGAGCACGGCTTGCTCAGCATTGTTGATAATACGTTTATGACCCCTTATTATCAACGTCCTATTGAACTTGGCGTAGATATCGTGCTGCATAGCGCGACTAAATTTCTTGGCGGACACAGCGATGTGCTGGCCGGGCTCGCTGTTGCACGTGACGTGGAGTTGGCCCAGCGTCTAAAATATGTGCAGAACGGGCTTGGCACTGTGCTCGGTGCGCAGGATTCGTGGTTGCTTATGAGAGGAATGAAGACGCTAGGTGCACGAATGGCGCACAGTGAGATAAGCGCTCGCAAACTGGCGGGTTGGCTGCAGAGCCGAAATGATATCGAAGCAGTCTACTATCCGGGACTAGAGAAGCATCCTGGACGGGCAATTCAGGAGAAGCAATCGACAGGGTATGGCGCGGTTGTCTCCTTCGATGTTGGCTCGGGAGAACGTGCGAAAAAGTTGCTCAGCGAGGTTAAGCTACCACTAGTCGCAGTGAGTCTCGGCGCGGTCGAGAGTATCCTGTCCTATCCGGCGATGATGTCGCATGCTTCGATGCCGCGCGAAGTTAGACTGGTACGTGGAATCGGAGATGGTTTGCTGCGATTCTCGGTCGGACTAGAAGATATTGATGACCTAATCGCTGATTTAGAACAAGCTCTTAGCAGCAGTACGATCTAGTATTCACCCGTTAGCACCTGATGCTAAATCAGGTGCTGTTTTTATGGGCTTGAGTGTGTTAGGATAAATTTATCTGATAATTAATTACATTTGTGATAGTTTTATATTGAAGTAAGGGAGGGCACTGTATGACAGCTATTGATCATATACTTGATAAAGCACTTAAGGGAGAGCGCGTTAATCTGGAAGAGACGATCGCCTTGTTCGAATCTGATGAAGTTGAGAAGATGGGACATGTGGCGAACATTCTGATGGAGCGCAAACATCCTGAGCCTTTGACGACATTTGTCATCGGACGCAACGTGAACTACACCAATATTTGTGATGTCTATTGCCGTTTCTGTGCATTTTATCGTCGACCTGGATCGGAAGAAGGCTATGTTCTGCCAACAGAGACGATTCTGCATAAAATCCAGGAAACCATTGATGTTGGTGGAACGGAGATTTTGATGCAAGGCGGAACCAATCCTAATCTGCCATTCAGCTATTATACGGATCTTCTAAAAGAAATCAAAACTCATTTCCCTGACATTACGATGCATTCCTTCTCTCCGGCGGAAATTATGAAAATGAAAGAAGTCTCGGATGGCCTCTCGCTTGAGGAAGTATTGCGGCAAATTCATGCTGCGGGCCTGGATTCCTTGCCGGGCGGTGGCGCTGAGATTCTGGATGACCGCACACGGCGGAAGATTAGCCGTCTGAAGGGCTCCTGGAGAGACTGGATGGATGTGATGCAGACCGCTCACAAGATTGGAATGAACACGACGGCAACGATGGTTATCGGATTTGGGGAATCCATGGAAGAGCGTGCGCTCCATTTAATGCGTGTACGTGAAGCTCAGGATGAATGCATCCAGAATCAGTATCCTTCGGAAGGCTTCCTGGCCTTTATCCCTTGGACGTTCCAGCCGGATAACACGAACTTGAAGAAGGAGCGACAAACACCGGAAGCTTACCTGAAGACAGTAGCAATCAGCCGGATTGTCCTTGATAATATTAAGAATCTACAGTCCTCATGGGTTACGATGGGGCCTGAGATAGGTAAATTATCCCTGCAGTATGGGTGCAACGACTTCGGCAGTACGATGATTGAGGAGAATGTTGTCTCATCGGCAGGTGCAACGTATAAAGTAAATATTGAAGCGATTCTTTCCATTATTCGTGAAGCAGGGAAAATCCCGGCACAGCGTAATACGAAGTATGATATTCTGCGTGTGTTCGATAAGGAATCTCATGTTGAACGGGATTTTGTAATGCAAAATTAGGCTGGAGCCAGGCGACAGTTAGGTTAATCCAACCTGCTCCTGACCCGGTCTAGGTAACATTGGAAAGTCTACCTTTCATTCCATGGGCTTGATCCGTATATCCGTTTTCTCCTCACCATATACTTGTGGAGAGGAAGCGGAAGGGGGAAAGTCCATGGATTTTTTTACAATTCGGATCAATATTGACGGTACAGACTCGGGTGCCCGCTTTTCAGAGTGCTTCTCAGGACAAGATCTGTATATTGACTCAGGCCAGTCAGCAATCAGCTACTCCACAGACGGAAAAATCATGGATGTTCTTGTTGGGATATCTGGTGAGACTTCACACGGACACAAGTATCCAGACCCGGTATGGGGCGATGGACATGAACGGTTAACAGAGGGAATCGCACGTTATGTAGTTGAGGTGAAGGAGGCGGGCATTCTGTCCACGATGCTATCCAGGAAATATTCCTTCGCTTCAGCTGAAGATTATG
The DNA here is from genome assembly GCF_039521865.1 of Paenibacillus motobuensis. Lineage (NCBI taxonomy): Bacteria > Bacillati > Bacillota > Bacilli > Caryophanales > Paenibacillaceae > Paenibacillus > Paenibacillus motobuensis. The sequence continues at coordinate 452,424 of NZ_BAAACX010000007.1, forward strand.
AAGCAGTTTGGAAGCTGAGTTTACGCCTACTTGGAACGGATGAAGCAGGTTTATCTGCCAGACGGACGCGGATGTCCTTAATTAAGAAAGAACTGAGAAAATATTTGCAGCAAAGCGCTTTTGTGCATTTGGACGGTCTGATCGCTTTTCGGCTAAGGGAATATAGGGACAAACTGGATGAGATTATCGATTATGCGGTGGATGAGCTCCTGCTTGATAAGCAGTATGAAGAATTCATCGGCCTGCTCCAGTATTTTGTTCATTTTCAGGAGCCGTTGACTCCCCTCGTCCATTTGATGCACAAGAAGGATCAAGAATTCGTTGTTTTGGATGAGAAATTTACGTCGATCCATATTCCTGCCGGTGGAGGTATGGTCGCACGAATAGACGATCAGGAGCTTGAGATGGAAAATGCCGTTGTCAGCTCTTTGATTTCCCTGGCACCAGTTCGCATTTTAATCCATACGCCATGGCCGGAGATGCAGATGATCTCGACAATCTGCCGGATTTTTGGAGAGCGGGTGGAGATCTGCTCGCAATGCCCACAATGCACCATGTTCCATCAATCGGAGAGATCGAGGGATCAGTGCACCTAAGCCGCCATAACTAGCCCATTTCCTTGACTGTAGGACAGGATCGCTATATAATTTACACATTAGTTTTAATTTAAGTATGGATTCAAAAAGTCGGTCAAAAGTGACTTTTTGAATTACCTCTAAAAGCGATGACAAAGATATGAACCGGATTTTGAACTGCACAGAGAGAGGGAACTTTGGCTGGAATTCCCTTCGGATTCGTTTCTGGTTTACCCCTTTGTAGCTGCTGTTCCGAACCATAGGAGAACGGGCTTATAGTTGATTCAGCTGTTGCTCGGTTATCCGGTATTAGGAATAGCCGGTTCATAACCGTTACACAATGCTTAATTAAGGGCTTGTCTTGTTGTTGATTGAGACAGCCGAATGAGGGTGGAACCACGGGTAAATTACGCTCGTCCCTTTTACGGGACGGGTGTTTTTTGTATGTCCGCTTCCGGCGGCCAAACAATGAGAGGGAGGAAATGAAAGTGGCAGTATCGATTACTTTGCCGGACGGATCGGTCCGGGAATATGCAGAAGGAAGTACTTTTGAAGATGTAGCGGCGTCGATTAGCAGCGGCCTTCGCAAAAATGCAGTAGCTGGGAAATTGAATGGGGTTGCCGTTGACCTGAACACGAAGCTGGAGGACGGGGCGAAGATAGAGATCATTACGCTGGATTCGCAGGATGGTCTGGAAATTATGCGCCACAGCTGCGCTCACTTGATGGCTCAAGCCGTAAAACGGTTATTCGGCGGTAAAGAGGTTAAGCTTGGTGTAGGTCCTGTTATTGAGGACGGGTTCTACTATGATATGGACCTGGAACATCCGCTTAATCCTGAAGATCTGCAGAAGATTGAGAAGGAAATGGAGAGGATTATTGGCGAGAACCTGCCGATAACACGCCGCGAAGTAAGCCGTGAGGAAGCGATTGCGATCTTCACTGAAATGGGTGACCCTTACAAGCTTGAATTGATTCGTGATTTACCGGAAGGCGAGACTATCTCAATCTATGATCAAGGCGAATTTTCTGATTTGTGCCGGGGGCCGCACGTACCTTCCACAGGCAAGATCAAAATCTTCAAGCTGCTCAGTGTGGCTGGCGCTTACTGGCGCGGTAACAGCGACAATAAGATGCTGCAGCGCATTTATGGTACAGCATTTGTGAAGAAAGCCCAACTTGATGAGCACTTACATATGTTGGAAGAAGCGAAGAAACGCGATCACCGTAAGCTTGGTAAGGAACTCAGCATCTTTACCTTTAACAATTTGGTTGGACAAGGTCTGCCGATCTGGCTTCCAAAAGGGGCAACTCTGCGCCGTACTCTTGAGCGCTATATTGTTGATATTGAGGAACGCCTCGGCTATCAACACGTCTATACTCCAGTACTCGGTAGCACAGAGCTGTACAAGACTTCCGGTCATTTGGCTCACTACGAAGAGGATATGTTCCCAAGAATGCAAGTCGATAACGAGGAATTCGTACTTCGTCCGATGAACTGTCCGCATCATATGATGGTATTTAAGAGCGATATGCGCAGCTACCGTGATCTTCCGATCCGTATCGCTGAGCTCGGCATGCAGCACCGTTATGAAATGTCAGGCGCATTGACAGGTCTACACCGCGTTCGTTCGATGACGCTGAATGATGCTCATATCTTCTGCCGCCTAGATCAGATCAAGAGCGAGTTCTCTCGTGTGCTTGACTTGATCAAGCAAGTATATAGTGACTTCGGTATCGGTGAATACCGCTTCCGTCTGTCCTATCGCGATCCACAGGATACAGAGAAGTATTATCAGAATGACGAAATGTGGAACACAGCACAGCGTATGCTTCGCGAAGTTGTAGAAGAAGCAGGCTTGCCATTCTATGAAGCAGAAGGCGAAGCGGCATTCTACGGTCCGAAGCTGGACGTACAGATCAAGACCGCACTGGGCAAGGAAGAGACACTGTCCACAGTTCAGATCGACTTCCTTCTGCCGGAGCGCTTCGAGCTGGAATATGTCGGAGAAGACGGAGCGAAGCATCGTCCGGTGGTGCTGCACCGCGGTATTCTTGGTACAATGGAGCGGTTTACAGCGTTCCTGCTTGAGAACTTTGCTGGCAATTTGCCACTTTGGCTGTCTCCAGTACAAGCGAAGGTCATTCCGGTCTCGGCTCATTTCGAGGAATATGCACGTCAGGTAGAGGATAAATTGCGTGCTGGAGGCATTCGTGCCGAGAGTGATCTGCGCAATGAGAAGCTTGGCTATAAGATCCGTGAAGCTCAGCTCGAGAAGATTCCATACATGTTCGTTGTCGGTGAGAACGAGAAGAATAGCGGTACAGTCTCGGTGCGCAAGCGCGGTGAAGGGGACTTGGGCGCGCAGCCATTGGATGATGTACTTGCTTCCTTGAAAAATGATATTGCCAACCACACTATTTAATAAACCACATAGTCGGCACGCTTTGTCACTTCTAGTGATGAGAGAGGCGGCAGCAATATCTTTTATAAAATTAAATGTATAAATTGCGGCGCATATGGAGAACCTCTTGGAATAAGGGGGAGGTTTTTCGTATGCGCCAAATTATTTTATGGCAAAGAATGGTATTGGTAAGTATTTTGACGGGCTTGCTTCTGCACGGGATTTCACTGGATCATATTCCTGCGGCGGCCAAATCGGCAAATGTGACGAATATATCGTATGCAGATCCATACTATGAACAAAAGAAATATATCGAGATGATGCGTCGACTGGAGACTCAATCAAAGCAGGAATCGCCTGGAAATCCAGTTGTCCAGCAGCAAACGGTACTGATTCCGAAGTCAATGGATACCTTGCAAAGGCCGCTACAACCAAAGGTGGATAAGGCGGAGAAGACGGAGCAGGTTAAGAAGAAAGTGAAGACGGTCAAGGTGATGGCTACGGGGTATACCGCAGGTTATGAATCAACAGGTAAAAAACCCAACCACCCGGAATATGGCATAACGTATTCAGGAGTTAAGGTACGCCGCGATAAAAATACAGTCTCTACGATTGCGGCGGATCTGAAGGTGTTCCCGCTTGGAACGATTCTGTACATTCCTGGCTATGGCTATGGGGTTGTAGCAGATAAAGGCTCAGCGATCAAAGGCAAGAAGATTGATCTGTATTTCAAGACGACCAAGCAGGTCTATAAAGAATGGGGCAAGAAAGAAGTTGAGGTTCAGGTCATCCGGAATGGAAACGGCAAGTTGACGGAGGCTATGCTGCGTGAACTGGGCGAGGCGATGGAGGTTAATAAGGAGATCCCCGAAGACCTCTGGAACAAAGCCGTATAGAGGAAGTTCAAAAATTCGCTTTTGATGACGAAGTGATTCATGAGGTAGTTTTAACCTGATTTATAGGTGCATAGTTTCCCTGAGCACCTTGCATAATAAGGATGGTTCGTTCTAAAAGGACGTACTGTTAAGTCGATAAGAAAGACTTCTTGTCGCGAAAGTGCAAGGGAGGTGAAATCAGTGCCAAATCAAAATAAAAACAAAGCAGCTTCTCCTGGCTATAAGACTCCTAACGAAAAGTTCAATGCCGAGTTCGCTGAGGAGAACACGACAACAACCACTGCTAAAAAAGTTTCTCAGAATGCCAAACATAAACAAGGCTCTCACGTACAATAACCGATCGATACAACGAGATTTACAGGGCACCCGTTAGGGCTGCCCTTTTTTGTGTAATTCCCTGCTGGCTACTTCAAAATTCCTATAAAGTTCTGCCTTAAAGGATTCATTTGTAAAGTTTCGATTCAGTCTGTAAAAAAAAGTAAAACGACTCGGTCTCGAGACCGATAGCATGTTCCATCCCGCGCCGCTGTTGCTTGTCATTGAAATGCGGTACACTGTTGTTACAGTAGATGACGAGTATGATGGAGGGAACGAAAATGAAACATAATTACATAGGTCGCTTGATCGGCGGGCTTGTATTAATATCAATCGGCAGCATCTTTATATTGAATATGCTGGGCTATACAAATATCAGTATAGGCTATTTGTTCGGAACATTTTGGCCGGTATTTCTTATTCTTGGCGGTATCGCGAGTTTCGCCAATGGAGACAGACGTGGAGGTAGCTTAATCGGCAGTGTAATTCTCATTGTGATCGGTGGTTATTTCCTGGCCAGAAATTTAGACTTGGTACAGGTTGATCCCGGGCAGTTCTTCAAGTTCTTCGTGCCGCTTGCACTGATCATTGCCGGTATTAATTTACTCTTCAAGCCGCGTTCTCCAAGGTTCAAGCAGCCTCCGTTCCCGCCTCCGGCACCTCCGAAGCCGCCGGTTCCGCCAATTTCGGAGATGGAATCATCGCTGGACTCGATCTTTGAAGCGATGGAGAAGCCTAAGAAAGAGAAGAAAATGGGACCGGGCAACTTCGATTACGATCATTTTGGCGACAGTCAATTTGAAATGAAGCAGCAGGGGAATGGAATGCATGGATCCTACGATCCAGAGGGAATGAATAACAAATCAGGTTGGAAAGAGCAGTTTCAGAAGAAGTTCAACGATTTTGGTTCTAAGGAGACGCTTAACAAATCAGGCTTCGTTGGCGATGTTCATATGGGCCAAGAATATTTCCAGCTGCAGCCGATGAACATATCCCATTTTATTGGAGATACAATTATCGATTTAACCAAGGCACAGATTCCTTACGGTGAGACGAAGATTAACATTTCAGCATTTATTGGCGACGTGAAAATTTTTGTGCCTGACGATATGGATGTCGCCGTTGTAGCTGTGTCGAGTGCATTTATCGGCGACCTGGCCGTCTTCTCCCAGAAGCAGGGCGGTTTCATGAGCAATATTAAGGCGCAGACTCCATATTATAATGAAGCTAATAAGAAAGTGAAGCTGATCATCAGTGTATTTATCGGGGATGTTAAAGTAAATATGGTGGGTTGATAATATGATCGTTCAACGGATTCTAAAAAATACAAAATGGGAGCTGCTCGGATTCTTTCTGCTGACAGGCAGTTTGGCAGCCATTGCTTCCTATATCGGCGTTAGGGCGGGGATCATCATCATTGGTGATCCCTATATCTGGTTCTATGAGATGATAGCGATCGTCGTGTTAACACTAATTATCGGTTATATCGCTGGCCGTCGTATTCAGGGACGGATCGATCTGCTGCATCTAAATATGCTTCAGGCCGCAAAGGGCAATTTATCCGTACGGATGCCTGATACACTGGATCAATCCTTTGCCGGGGTATATCAGGAGTTCAACAATATGACGGATGCGGTAGAGAAGAAGATGAAGCTCCTGCAGCAGCTTGGTGAGCAGGAGGTTGTTGGGAAGGAGCAGGCGGCTGAGCTTGCGGTGCTGGAGGAACGCCGCCGGCTTGCCCGTGACCTGCATGATACAGTCAGTCAGCAGCTATTTGCCATTCATATGGCTGCATCCTCGCTTCCCAAAGTATTGGAGAATAATGAAGCCCAGGCACAGACGGTGATGGAGCAGTTGATCCTGATGTCGAATACGGCGCAGAAGCAGATGCGTGCATTGATTGCCCAGCTCCGCCCGATGGAGCTCGTAGGCAAGTCGCTTGCAGAAGCGCTTGATCAGTGGTTCCCTGATTATTGTCGGCAAAACGGGCTTAAAGGGATGAAAGACCTTGATGTTCAAGGAGGCATATCGGAAGCCAAGGAACATCAATTGTTCCTGATTATTCAAGAAGCAATGGCCAACATTGTTAAGCATGCCGGTGCTAAGGTAGTCAGCATGTCGCTCAAGGAGGGACCAAGGCAGGTCATTCTTAGTGTTAGCGATGATGGCCAAGGTTTCAGTAGTACCACCCAGAGACCGGGGTCTTATGGACTTACCACCATGCGTGAACGGGCTGAGAAGCTTGGTGGTCATGTTGAGATTATAAGTAAGCCAGGAGCGGGGACGACCATCCGTGTGCATATTCCGAAATTTGAGACGGGAAAAGAGGCGGCTGTAAATGAGTGATAAAATTAAAGTGATGATTGTTGATGATCATGATATGGTTAGAATGGGGCTTAAAACTTATTTAATGATGGATCCCCTCTTTGAGGTTATCGCTGAAGCAGGGAACGGAAAAGAAGCGGTTGACTTTATGAACGCTAACCCAGAGAATGCATTGCCTGATATTGTATTAATGGACCTTATGATGCCGGTTATGAATGGAGTAGAAGCAACAAGGGTGGTACTAGAGCGTTATCCGCAAATCAAAATCGTCATACTGACGAGTTTCATAGAGGATGATCTGGTCGTGCAGGCCGTGGAAGCCGGGGCGGTTAGCTACTGTCTCAAGACGGTATCTGCAGATGAACTTATTCATGCCCTGCAGCAGGCCAGTCGCGGTATGCCGGTGATGACGGGGGAGATCGCTCAAGCGCTAACACGCGGCCTTCGTCAGCGAACGGTACAGAGCGATGATACAGATCTGACAGAGCGTGAGAAAGAAGTACTGTTGCTTATTGCTGAAGGGAAGAGTAACAAAGAGATTGGAGAAGAACTGCATATTAGCATCAAGACAGTCAAGACCCATGTCAGCAATTTGCTGATGAAATGCGATCTCGAAGACCGTACTCAATTGGCCATTTATGCTCATCGTCAAGGGTGGGTCAGCTAACTTCCAGCTTTTATCTCCTTTTTAATTGTTTTTAAGGTATGTTTAAGGTTCTTGGTACAAAATAATAAATGTAAACGAGATAACAACTCAAACAATCAATTACCCCTGTAGTACCAAGGGGAAGGAGGTATATCAATCATGGAAGAGGATAAAAACAAATCGGGTCAACCGTTCAAAGAGAATGAAAGTGATAGATCGCAAGGAAATCAGGATTCCGGAGCTTCCTACTATTATTCTTACGGTCCATTCCAATCCTATAGCAGGGAGCCGGAAGGAACTAGCACCAGTAGTTACTCGGGCAGCGAAGGCCCATCACAGGATGTTGAAATTACAAGACCGCAACCGGTGAAGCCGCTACCTAACACATATGGTTACCGTTCTTCAACTGAGGACGCTGGCGCATTGAATGGCGGAGGAGGGGGTTCACTACCTCCAAAAAATTCTGGCAACTGGCAGTTCAATAAGCCGAAGAAGAAATCTTCTGCAAAATCCATTATCGCTGCTTTCCTGGCTGGCATGCTGATCATGGGCGGTGGGATGGCATTTGCAGACTATGCTCACCTGTTCACAGGAAATCGATCCGAACCAACTGTAGCTGAACAGAATATGAATCAAGGCAGTAACGATACTACAGCTTCGAAGGCTTCGACTACTTCTTATCCGGTGGCAGGTTCTACAGATGTTGCTGGTGTTGTTAAGGAAGCCGGACCGGCGGTTGTTAAGATTGAGACGCTGGTTAAAGCTGGCAAACAGTCAAACCGCAGTAATTCTTACAGTGATGACCCGTTCTATCGTTTCTTCTTCGGTGATGATTCGAATAACGGAGGTTACGGTAATGGTAATAGTGATGGCGGTGGTTCCTCGTCCAATTCGAATCAATTGGTTCCAACCGGCATCGGTTCAGGGTTCATCTTCGATAAGAGCGGCTATATTCTGACCAATGAACATGTGGTCCACAATGCCGATGTAGTTCAAGTAACGGTACAGAATACCGAGAAACCATATGAAGCCAAGGTACTTGGCAAGAGCTATGAGCTTGATCTCGCCGTGCTGAAGATCGAGGGCAATAACGACTTCCCGTCCATCCCACTTGGAAGCTCTGACAACTCGCAGGTGGGCGATTGGTTAGTTGCTATCGGGAATCCGAAAGGCTTCGATCATACCGTTACAACGGGTGTACTTAGCGCAAAGGAGCGCAGCATTACCATCGCTGGCGAGAACGGAGAGAAAGACCGTGAATATGAGCACTTGCTACAGACGGATGCATCGATCAACCCCGGCAACTCCGGCGGTCCGCTCTTGAACTTGAATGGTGAGGTTGTAGGGATTAACGTTGCAGTTAGCGCGGATTCCCAAGGTATCGGATTTGCGATTCCGACCAGTACGGTCAAAGAAGTTATCGAAAAGCTGAAGAATAACGAGAAGATTCCGGAAAAACCAGTTCCATTCATCGGTGCTACACTGATGACGATGAGTGATGAAGTGGCTGCCCAAATGGGTTCAGATGTGAAGGAGGGTTCGGTGGTATCAAGCGTTGTGTTCAAATCACCAGCCTATAATGCAGACTTGCGCCCGTACGATATTATTACAGGAGCCGATGGCAAGAAATTTGCCACCAAGGAATCGCTGATTGAATACATTCAGAAGCAAAATGTTGGCGATGAGGTTACCTTCAATATTGTCCGTGACGGAAACAAGATGGATTTGAAGATTAAGATTGGCAATAAGAACGACTTTTCGAATGTTCAATAATAGTGCGTGTTCAAAAAGTTTGGTTTTCAGCACCTGAACTACCTCTTATCGGCAGGTCGATGCGTCTGATCCTAGGCGTAAGGAGGCGGCGGGCCCTTGGGCCTGCCGCCTTTTTGTGACAAGTTTAAGTTTGGGCTTGAATTTTGATAGAATATATACAGAGACTTGAGCCGTAATTTATCGATCATTACATATGGCTCTTGATCAGAGGAGGTTGCTTATGAGGTCAGTTATTCTAGTTATCGATGATGATGAGAAAATCACTTCAATGCTGCGGCGTGGCCTGGCATTTGAAGGGTATGATGTATATACGGCCCAAAATGGTGCGGAGGGCTTATCTATGGTGATGACGGCAGAGCCGGATATGATCATCCTGGATGTGATGATGCCGAAGGTGGATGGCTTCGAGGTGTGCCGAAGATTGCGCGAAGGCGGTAGTACGGTGCCAGTGCTAATGCTGACGGCCAAGGATGAAGTGGAGAGTCGCGTTAAGGGGTTAGACACTGGGGCGGACGACTATTTAGTGAAGCCGTTTGCTCTTGAGGAGTTGTTGGCCCGGGTCCGTGCGCTGCTCAGACGGAAAGATCAAGGGGGCGGCGAGACCGGCGAGCATCGCTTGATCTTTGAGGATATTATTATGGATCTTGATTCACGGGAAGTCATTCGTGGCGGGGAGAGACTGGAGCTGACTGCGAAGGAATTCGATCTGCTGCATCTGTTCATGCAGAATCCGAAGCGCCTCCTGACTAGAGATCTGATTATGGATAAAATTTGGGGCTATGATTACAGCGGCGAGTCCAATGTACTTGAGGTCTATATTGCCATGCTGAGGCAGAAGACGGAGGAGTTCGGCGGTAAACGCATTATTCAGACGATTCGCGGAGCCGGTTACATTCTGAGAGGAGACTAAGAGCATGTCGATAAGATTACGGCTCACGGCTTGGTATACTAGCATATTAGCAGTCGTATTGATATTGTTCGGTGCTTCGTTCTATGGATTGGTACGCTTCTATACGTATCAGGAAGTAAAGAATCGGCTGGAGGAGCAGGCTAATCGGATTCAAACTTTAATTTTGGATCCAGTGAATCTGGACATCTCTTTAGAGCCTAGCCAAAATAATCGCTTGGAAGATGCGCAAATTTTTGCGCAAATCTATAACGATGTAAAGAAGAGTATTAACCGATCGAATAATATGCAGGAATTAAATCTTCAATTTCCGCTACCTAAGGGGCCGCTTAAAAATGGTAATGGATATCAGAGCATTCGGATCGGTGAAAATTCATTTTTACTGTATCAGACTGTTTTACAGTTTAAAAATACGAATATTGGTCTTCTTCAACTTGGTGCCTATACCGGGGCTGAGGAACGTTTGCTGGGGTTGGTCAGAAGTGTGTTATTATTTGGGTCATCGATTTCGCTTATTTTTGCCGCTACACTGGGTATGTTCCTGGCTCGTCAGTCTATGGCGCCGATCGGTAAAGTTATTGAGGCAGCTAACGGAATCCAGACTGGAAATGATCTGAGTGTACGAATAGATTATGAGGGTCCGGACGATGAGATTGGCCAATTGATTGGGACGGTCAATCGAATGTTAGAGCGCACCGAGGGATTCTATAACGAGCTGGATGAGGCTTATTTAGCTCAGCGCCGCTTTGTCTCCGATGCCTCTCATGAACTGAGGACGCCGCTGACGACGATACGTGGTAATGTTGATCTGTTGCAGAAGATGTGGGGCCAGGGCGGTGAAAAACGGGTAGAGTTGGATGAAGAGCAGAAGCGGATCTATACGTTGGAGGCGATTACGGACATCGCCGATGAATCTCGGCGGATGAGTAGTCTAGTCAACGATTTGCTGTCGCTTGCTCGTGCCGATGCTGGTAAGACCATTAACAAAGAACCGCTTGCTCTCTCTCCGTTAATAGAAGAGGTCATACGCAGAGCGCAATTCCTTCCCCGCAATGCAGCCTGGCTGCAAGGAAATCTTGAAGCGATTAAGGGTGTCACTGTGATGGGGAATAAGGATTATTTGCAGCAGCTGTTGTTCATCTTTATTGAGAATGCCTTCAAATACACGCCTGAGGGCAGCGTAACGATCGATGCGGCCAGACAGGGAGAACAGATTGGTATCCGCATTACGGATACAGGCATAGGAATGGATAAGAGCGAGATCCCGCATATCTTCGAGAGATTCTATCGGGCTGATCCTTCCCGCGGTGTTATCCAGGGAGTCGGGCTCGGATTATCAATTGCAAAATGGATTATCGATGAGCATGATGGATCGGTTGAAGTAGTTACCAAGCTGGGCGAAGGGACTTCTTTTATCATCTGGCTTCCAGCTCTCTTTAATGCCTTGCCGGAATAGGCTATAATAGGGAGGATTCGTATTATCCGCTTCTCTCCCTAGTAGAGGTTCTAGGAGAAGCGCACGGAAAGAAGGGAATAATTCATGGAAGTGCTCAAAATTACGCCGCGCGGTTATTGCTACGGAGTCGTCGATGCGATGGTGCTGGCCAGACAGGCAGCCCAAAATCTCGATCTTCCGCGGCCTATATATATTCTGGGCATGATTGTTCACAACAGTCATGTGACCCAATCCTTTGAGGATGAGGGCATTATTACGCTGGATGGCCCGAATCGGATGGAAATTCTGAGTCAGGTGGAGAGTGGGACTGTGATCTTCACGGCTCATGGGGTATCTCCAGAGGTCAGAAAGCTGGCTCGTGAGAAAGGGTTGACCACGGTAGATGCGACTTGTCCAGACGTGACCAAGACCCATGTATTGATCAAGGAGAAGGTGGCTGAAGGCTATGAAGTCGTCTACATCGGCAAGAAAGGCCATCCGGAACCGGAAGGTGCGGTCGGTGTCGCTCCTGATAAGGTTCATCTGATTGAGAAGGAAGAGGAGATTGCTGATCTTCATCTGATGTCTGACCGAATCGTCATCACGAATCAGACAACGATGAGCCAGTGGGACATTAAGCATATTATGAAGAAGCTGCTGGAGAAGTACCCAAGGGCTGAGGTGCATAATGAGATCTGCCTGGCCACCCAGATGCGCCAGCAAGCAGTAGCTGAGCAGGCCAGCCAAGCTGACTTAGTTATCGTCGTAGGCGATCCGCGCAGCAATAACTCCAATCGGCTTGCACAAGTATCAGAGGAGATCGCCGGGGTAACGGCATACCGGATTTCTGATGTGTCCGAGATCAAGCAGGAATGGCTGCAGGGAATTAGTAAGGTAGCGGTGACTTCAGGAGCTTCAACGCCAACGCCGATCACTAAGGAAGTCATCAATTATTTGGAGCAGTATAATCCGGATGAACCGTCCACCTGGGAGATCGTCAGGACGGTCAATATGCAGAAGTTGCTTCCTCCGGTTAAGGTTGCCAAGAAATAAAGCTTCATAATCACATACAATGAATCACGGAGCTCTTTCGTTACTTGAGGCTTTGGGATCGGGAACTTTGTATTCGAGCAGTAGTTCGAATTTATTGTCATCGAGTTCTCGTATTCCTGCAACCTTCGGTCGAAGAGCTCCTTTGTTATGCGGTTTTTTAAATACGAGATTCATATTTCTATCTTGATGAAACTCGGGAATCTTGACGGAAGTGGTCCAATAGAGTATATTCTCTTTAACGATTAAAAGCTTAAAAGCGAACAAGCGTTTAAGCGAGACAGTGAAATATTGTTATAGGGGACTATATATAATACCCCTAGATAATGTCAAAGGATAAGGAAAGGATGGAATTATATGATTATAGTAACTTCAAATCGAACATCTGAGGAACGGATTCAGGAGATTATAGCCGTTATTGAGAAAGAGGGATTGCAGGTTCATATTTCACGCGGGGAGGATCGTACAGTGATCGGTCTCATCGGAAGTATTGAACCGAAGCTTGCTGAGCATCTGCGGCAAATGAAGGATGTTGAGAACGTCATTAAAATATCCAAATCATATAAATTGGCGAGCCGTGATTTTCATCCTGAGAATACGGTTATCTCGATCGGAGATGTAAAGATCGGTGGCGGAGATCTGGTCATCATGGGTGGTCCTTGTGCGGTTGAATCTCCGGAACAAATTGATGAGATCGCTGGTCTGGTCAAGGCGGCTGGTGGCCAGGTGCTGCGCGGGGGCGCATTTAAGCCGCGTACGGGTCCTTACAGCTTCCAAGGAATCGGTGTGGAAGGACTTGTGATGATGGCCGAGGCTGGCAAGAAGCATGGCCTGCTGACGATTACGGAAGTCATGACTCCGGAATATGTTGATGTTTGTGCGGAATACGCTGATATTCTCCAGGTCGGCACAAGAAATATGCAAAACTTCGATCTGCTGCGTAAGCTGGGGGCTTGTGGCAAGCCGGTATTGCTCAAGCGGGGCTTCAGCGCTACATACGATGAGTTCCTGAATGCTGCCGAGTACATTCTTGCTGGGGGAAATCCGAATGTGATGCTCTGTGAACGCGGTATTCGTACTTTTGAAACCTATACCCGCAACACGCTGGACTTGTCGGCCATTCCGGTGCTCCAATCGCTTAGTCATTTGCCGGTCATTTCAGACCCGAGCCATGGTACTGGACGGCGCGAGTTGGTTGAGCCAATGACAAAGGCTTCAGTAGCAGCCGGGGCGGATGGACTCATTATTGAGATGCATACCGACCCTGACAATTCGATGACCGGTGATGGCGTGCAGTCCTTATTCCCGGATCAATTTGCCGCCTTGCTGCAAGATCTGGAGAAGTTAGCTCCGATTGTAGGCAAGAGATTCGACACTCCGAAGGTTGCACTACAGAGCTGATCGTTCGTAAAAGATAAATGCTTGGCATTCAATAAACAGGGCTCTCTGTCTTTATGACGGAGGGCCTTTATACTATTTAGCCATAAGTTTGTACTTGGTGTAATAATACCTTATTTATGATGTAAAAATACCTGACATCACTATTGACGGCATAATTTCACGGTTTTATAATGACCTCAGAATAAATCGTAAGCATGAACATTGAATGTGATAATTATATTTAATGTTCGTGATCTGGGGAGGAAACGACATGTCAGCAGAGCTTGTAATGAGAACTATCAAGGAAAAAGGGATCGAATGGGTGGATTTCCGGTTTGTTGATCTGTCTGGCCGGGCTCACCATATTACGCTTCCAGCGAAGCAGGTTGATGAGGATACATTTGTTAATGGAGTAGCTTTTGACGGCTCATCTATTCCCGGGTTCCGAGGGATTGAGGAATCTGACATGGTTATGATGCCGGATCATGGCGCAGTATACGTAGATCCGTTCACCGCCCATCCGACGTTAAACGTATTTTGTGATATTTTCACGCCGGAGGGTGAGAGATATGAGCGCGACCCGCGAAGTATCGCGGTAAGAGCGGAGGAATATTTGCAAGCGAGCGGGATCGGTACGGCCGCTTACTTCGCACCTGAATCGGAATTTTTCATCTTTGATGATGTTCGCTATGAGAATAAGATCAACGGAACCTATTATTCGGTGGATTCCGAGGAAGCGTCTTGGAATTCAGGCCGTACTGAGGAAGGCGGCAATACGGGCTTCAAAATCCCTGTGAAGGGCGGTTATGTACCGGTAGCCCCGGCTGACAAGCAGCAGGACATCCGCAGCGAAATGTGCCGCCTGCTTGAAGAAGCTGGACTTGTGGTGGAGCGTCACCATCATGAAGTGGCGACTGCTGGCCAGGCCGAGATCAATTTCCGCTTCGACACACTGCTGAAAACGGCGGATAATCTGATGGTCTATAAATATATCGTTCACAATACGGCGATTCACTATGGCAAGACAGCGACCTTCATGCCGAAGCCGCTCTTCGGCGATAATGGTAGCGGGATGCATGTGCATCAATCGATCTTCAATGGCGATACTCCTCTGTTCTATGAAAAAGGGGCGTATGCAAACCTGAGTGAGACTGCACTGCATTATATCGGCGGCATTCTGTATCATGCTCCGGCACTGATCGCCTTCACCAATCCGAGTACCAACTCCTTCAAGCGTCTAGTTCCAGGGTACGAGGCTCCGGTCAACCTCGTATATTCCAAAGGTAACCGTTCCGCAGCCGTACGGATACCGGTCGCCGCTGTAACGCCGAAAGGCTGCCGCATCGAATTCCGGACCCCGGACTCTACCGCTAATCCGTATTTGGCGTTCTCAGCGATGCTGATGGCTGGGCTGGATGGGATCAAGCGCAAGATCGATCCGGTCAAGGAAGGCTACGGTCCCTTCGATAAAAATATTTATGAACTGTCCAGAGCGGAGAAGGAAGGTATCCGCAGTGTACCGGGTTCGCTTGAGGAAGCGCTGAATGCGCTTGAGGCGGACAGCGAGTTCCTGACCGCAGGAGGGGTGTTCACGAACGAATTCATTGCTAACTATATTGAATTCAAGCGGGCTGAGGCCAGAGCGGTAGCGATACGTGTTCATCCTTATGAATTCGGCCTATATTATGATTTGTAGAATCGAATCTAGCTTCCAATGATAGAAGATGATGAAGCTCTCCATGGACCGGAATAGGTTTAGGGGAGCTTCTTCTTTTTTATTCTGATCATAATAAATCTCAGATTATGTGTTCCAGATTCGTGAACATCCCTTTACATCAGAGAGCTTGGAATGAGATAATAGACAAAACGAAACCGGTTTCGAATCAAAGAGCAATTATTCATGAGGAGGAAGATGGGATGAAGGCAAGGGGATGGCAATATGCGGGGAAGCAAGGGGTGTTCAAACTTGAACAGCCGGAGAGTTATAGCTATTTGTATTTTCCGTTAGTCAATGAGGCAGGGATGATGTCATCGATCACTCCGAATTTGCATGGGCAGATCACATCCGGCCATAACAGCTTCCTGACGGAGCCTGTATCGGCCGAGGCATTACACAATTCAAAGGCAGCACGGAATTTCTGGATTTACACAGAGAAGGAAGGGGCTTGGTCCGTCAGCGGCAATTCTGCGAAGCAGAACGCTCAACAATTTGCCGAGGGCCGCGAGTACAGCCAGGTGGAGGCCGGATTTCTATGGCATTGCGTCACACGCAAGCATGGCATGCTTCCGCTAACTGCAGAGACGATGAACTTTGTCCCGGTTACTGAAGATCAAGTTGAATTAATGAAGGTGAAGCTCACGAATACGGGGGATACTCCTATCCGCTTCACTGCCACAGCGGCGATTCCGTTGTACGGACGTTCAGCCGATGACCTTCGCGACCACCGGCATGTGACCTCCCTGCTGCATCGCATCTATACATCTACATATGGCATTGAGGTACAGCCCTCGTTGTCCTTTGATGAACGGGGACATCGGGTCAATAAAGTCACCTATAGCGTGCTTGGGGCAGAGGATCATGGCAAGCGTCCTTCGGGCTTCTTCCCGGTGAACGAGGACTTCATTGGAGAAGGAGGGGCGCTAGATTGGCCAGAGGCTGTCGTTCTTAACCGAAAAGCGCAGGCAGGTCCCGACGTCCATTTCGAAGGTTATGAAGCGGTCGGCGGCTTGAGATTTGAAGAGGTGGAACTAGCCGCAGGTGAGTCGAAGTCCTATATTATTGCGATGTTGATTACTGGGGAACGAATTAGCGACGAAGAGTACGCGACAAAATATTTATCCGAGGCCCGCTTTGATAATTTACTCGCACAGAACGAGCGTTATTGGCGCGAGAAGCTGGATACGATCATCTTCCATTCCGGGGATGAGGAACAGGATCTATGGATGAGATGGGTGACATTGCAGCCGGTTTTGCGGCGCCTCTATGGTAATTCGTTTCTCCCTTACCATGATTATGGCCGCGGTGGCCGGGGCTGGCGCGATTTATGGCAGGACTGTCTTGCGCTGATGGTTATGGAGCCTGCGGAGGTTCGTTATTTGCTGCTGAACAATTATGCCGGGGTACGCATCGATGGAAGCAACGCGACGATCATTGGGGCTAGGCCAGGGGAATTTATCGCCGATCGCAACAATATCCCGCGCGTGTGGATGGACCATGGTGCCTGGCCTCTGCTCACGACAATGCTGTATATTCATCAAAGCGGGGATCTCGATTTTCTGCTGCAGTTACAGACCTATTTCCGGGACAGCTTCACTGAGCGCTCCAAGGGACGGGACACAAGCTGGCTGCCGGAACAGGGCAACAAGCTGTTGACTGGCGAAGGGGATATCTATGAAGGGACGATTTTGGAGCATATTTTGCTGCAGAATCTGGTTCCGTTCTTTAATGTCGGGGAACACAACAATATCAAGCTGGAGGGAGCGGACTGGAACGACGGACTTGATCTGGCCCCGAACCGCGGGGAGAGCGTCGCTTTTACCGCCTTCTATGCCAGCAATTTGCTGGAATTGTCCGATCTGCTCTTGCAGTTGAAGCATAGATCGGGAATAAATACGATCAAGTTAGCCCAAGAGATCGCTAGACTGCTGGACAGCTTGTCACATCCGATCTCTTATGATAGCACAACATCGAAGCTCGCTCTGTTGGACAGCTACTATCAATCAATCGTACCGACCGTAAGCGGTAAGTTCGTCGAACTAAGCATTGAGGATGTGGCGCAAGACCTTAAGCTTAAAGCGGAATGGATGATCACGCATCTTCGTCGCAACGAATGGGTGACTAGCCAGGAAGGTTATGCATGGTTCAACGGCTACTATAACAATGATGGCGAGCGTGTTGAGGGGGACCATCCTGAGGGAGTCAGAATGACTTTGACGGGGCAAGTGTTCACTATCATGGGCGGAGTAGCAACCGATGAACAGGTCGATAAAATCCATGCCGCAGTAGAGCGATACCTGAAGGATGAGCGCATCGGCTATCGCCTGAACTCACGATTTGGAGGCGTTCAGCAAAATCTCGGCCGCGCCTTTGGCTTTGCCTTTGGTCATAAAGAGAACGGGGCGATGTTCAGCCATATGACGGTCATGTATGCCAATGCCTTGTATAAACGTGGATATGTACAGGAGGGCTACCAGGTTCTAGACTCAATATATCGGTTATCCAGTGATTTTGCCGTTAGTAAAATGTACCCGGGTGTACCGGAGTATATTAACGAACGGGGCAGAGGGATGTATACGTACTTGACGGGCTCAGCCAGCTGGCTGTTGTTGACACAGCTTACGGAAGTGTACGGGGTGAAGGGGTACTACGGTGATTTACTGTTGGAACCGAAGCTGATGAGAACGCAATTCGATGCTGAGGGCGCAGCTTCTGTCGAGACACTGTTCGCCGGGCGGACGCTGGAGGTCGTCTATCACAATCCGCAGCAAATTGATTACGGTCAATATCGTATAGGTTCGGTAAAAATAAATGGCCAGCAGGCAGACCTCAAAATGAATGGAATGGGTTGCCTCATTTCGCGGGAGCTGCTGGACGTGCTGTCGGAGCAGGGCAATCAAGTCATTGAAGTGCTGCTAGAACGAATTCCATAGTATAGAAGCGCAGGGAGCGCAGTCTTAGGACTGCGCTCTCTCTTCAAATTTCCGGATGATTCCGACGATAACCTCGGTTGCCTTGATCATACTATTCACGGAAATGTATTCGAATTTGCCGTGGAAGTTCTCACCGCCGGCGAACAGATTCGGCGTAGGCAGTCCCATGTAAGAGAGCTGAGAGCCATCAGTACCGCCGCGAATCGGGGTGATGATCGGTTCGATCTTCAATTCTTTCATAACTTCGGCGGCTACGTTTACGATATCGATAACAGGCTCGATTTTCTCGCGCATATTGTAATATTGATCGCGCAGGTCAAGGTTAATTCGCTCAGGACCATATTTCGCCTTCAGCTCTTCGGCGATGCTCTGCATTTTGGCCTTGCGGGCCTCGAATTGTTCGCGGTCAAAATCGCGAATGATGTAATGCAGCCGTGTCTGCTCGACATCGCCCTGGATTGAGGACAGATGGTAGAAGCCATCATAGCCATCGGTATATTCAGGGGCTTCCGCCGCAGGCAGCATGGCGTGGAATTCCATCGCAATCTTGGCGGAATTGACCATCTTGCCCTTCGCTGATCCGGGATGAACACTGACCCCTTTGCAGGTTACTTTGGCTGCAGCAGCGTTAAAACTTTCGTACTCCAGCTCGCCTAATGGCCCGCCATCCACCGTGTAGGCAAATTCAGCCCCGAAGGCATCGACATCGAAGCGGTCTGGACCGCGGCCGATCTCCTCATCCGGTGTGAAGGCGACGCGGATCGTGCCATGCTTGATCTCCGGATGCTGGATCAAATAGTTCATCGCGGTCATAATCTCGGCGATGCCGGCCTTATCATCTGCGCCAAGCAGGCTCGTACCATCGGTTGTAATGAGCGTATGGCCTTTGTAATGACTTAGCTCGGGGAAGTCACGCGGAGACAATACGATATCACCGGGTTCATTCAATAAGATATCTCCGCCATCATAGGATTCTAGGATCTGCGGCTGAACGTTAGCGCCACTGAAGTCGGTAGCGGTATCTAGATGAGCCAGGAAACCGATGACGGGAACATCTTTTACCGTATTGCCCGGCAGGGTTGCCATGACATAACCGTTGTCATCAAGACTGATATCCTCCATGCCGATGGCTTCCAGCTCCTCCACGAGCTGTCTGGCCAACGTGAGCTGCCCTGGTGTAGATGGGCAGACCAGATTGTCCTCGTTGGATTGGGTATCGACTTTAACATAAGAAGTAAACCTGTTGATAAGCTCGTCTCTCATCAAAATAGCCCCTTTTCATCGATTTAATCATTATTAAATTCGTGTTTAAACCTCTATTAAGTAAATTGTATCAAACCAGGAGGGGGGATGAAAGTATATCCAAATTTAGCGGCATAAGAAGAGCCGGGCAGTGGTTAATATACCGCTACCCGGCTCTTCTTTATGCCGTAATCATATCGTTTGATTTTTGGAGTGTCTTAGCCTTTTACAGCTCCGGCTACAACGCCTTTGACGATGTGCTTCTGCAGGAACATGAACACGATGATCGATGGCAGAACGGCCATAACCATCGCCGTCATGGCATATTGCCAGTCCGACGTGTATTGTCCGACAAAGGTGTAGGCAGCCAGTGTCAATGTCTTCGTGGTCGGCGATCCGTTAACCATCAGGAGTGGAAGCAGGAAGTCATTCCAGATCCACATAACATCAATAATAATGATCGTCGTCGTTACCGACTTCAAGAGAGGGAATATAACCTGGAAGAATAGCCGGAAGCCGGAGGCGCCGTCAATCTTGGCACTCTCATCGATCTCATTCGGAATTCCCTTCACAAAGCCGTGATAGATGAACATAGCCAGCGGTGCGCCAAAGCCCCAGTATAGAATCCCAAGTCCCCATGTACTTTCGGAGAGGTGAAAAGTCTTGGACATTTGCAATACAGACAGCATGATTGATTGAAACGGGATAAGCATCGGTGTAATACAAAGGAAATAAATCAGAGTACTCAACTTTGATTTTGTTCTGGCTAGCTTATAAGCAGCGATAGAGGAAATTAAGATAATCCCAGCTAAACCTAATACAGTAATGATCGTATTATTCAAGAACAATCGTGGGTAATTAATATATTTCCATACATAGCTATAGTTCTCGAAGGTTAGTTTTTTTGGCAAAGCAATAACATCCGTCATGACTTCTGAGAAATTTTTCAAAGAGTTGATAATGGTCAAGAATAATGGATACAAGAACAATAGTGAGAGAATGACCATAACTACTTCAAAGATGATAAGCCCTGCTTTTTTGTTCTTCATTATGCCTCAACCTCCCTGCGCTTGAAGATCGTTAATTGAATCACCGTGATGATCAGCACGGCCACGAACAGAATCAACGCCTTGGCAGAACCATAGCCATACAGGTTGTTCTGGAACGTATCACGATAAATATCATATGCGACACTATATGTAGTACCGCCTGGTCCACCGCCTGTTAGGGACAGGATCACATCGAACACTTTGATGGAGTTTGTTAATGCCATGAACACGGAAATGGTGATGGACGGTGCAAGCAGCGGAAGCGTAATACTGAAGAAACGACGAACTGGTCCTGCACCATCTACTCTTGCAGCTTCCTTCAGATCTTCCGGTACCGATTGCAGACCGGCGATATAAATAACGAGGTAGAAACCTACAGATTGCCAAATTGAGACAAGCAGTACCGAGATAAAAGCTAGATTCTGCTCACCGAGCCAACTGAGCTTGAAGATCCCCCAGCCTGTACTCGCCCCTAATGATTCGAAGCCTTGCATGAAAATGAATTTCCAGATAAATCCGACGATAACCAGACTAAGAATGTAAGGAATAAAGAAGGCAGCTCTTAGCCAGGTGGTGCTCTTCAATTTCATATCTAGAACCAGAGCCAGCAATATCGCCAGTACGTTCACAAGCACGATGTACAGAATCGCATATTTAATCGTGAACCAGCTTGCATTCATGAAGTTGGTGTCACCGCTGAAAATTTGCTTGAAATTGTCCAGCCCTACAAATTTCGGGTGTTTGGAAATCCCATTCCACTTGGTTAACGAATATCGAATCGTCATGATAAAAGGATAATAGAATACAGCAATCACACTGATCAGAACAGGCAGCGTAAAAGCCCCGAATTCCAGCCTTTCAGTCCACTTTCTCCCCGTTTTTAACATATCGCACCTCTTTTTCGTAACGTTTTTTAAGACAACCTTTTTAAGACAAGAGAGTATTTGGATTTATATACACTCTGTCGTTTTTAGCTACAATCGATTATAATTCAGCAAAGAATATGTCTAAATGGACATAAGAAAACAGTTAAGGGTAAAAAGGTAAACTATAGCGCTGTATAGAGGAGGAACAGCAATGATAAAAAGGTTATCAGCTGCTATAAAAGCGTTTACAGATAGGATATCCCGCAGACTGGTCAATAAGCTTATTCTGCTTTTTACGTCAATGATCATTCTTATTGTGGGCTCGCTTACGGTCATATCCTATCAAATGCTCCAGAAGGAAGCGGTCAATAACAGCATTGATAGTACGACGAACAATCTAATGCTCGTAAACCAGAAGCTAGAGGATTATTTGGATGGAATTGAAGAATTCTCGCTTCCTTACAACAAATATGACGATATTATTCGGGCGGTCATACGTGAAAGCGATGACTATGCTTCGAAAATGTATCTTGAAGATTATTTACGGGATATGTTCTTCAGTCGTAAAGATCTGGAGAGCATCTATTTGTATTTGATCGATCAACATAAATATTATTCGATTACCCGAGAGGCTTACAATATTACGGTCCGGGTCGGCTATCAAGAAGGAATCGACAAGCAGCCATGGTATCAAGAAGCGATGAACAGCCCGCAAAATCGTTCTTACCAATCATTTGTCGCGCCTGGTGCTAAAAGCGGTTACAAGATGGAGACTGAGCCGAAATTTATGGGTTATCATCGCGTGCTGCGCTCTATTGCTTCGCGTGAGCCTAGAGCCGTTCTATCATTCTATTTGAAGCCAACGGTGAAAGATGTCATTATAAACGATATTCCATTTGAGGAAGGGGAGCATCTGATGTTCCTGGGTCCGGATAATGTTCCTTTTCATATGGATGATCTGGATACTTATGAAGCGATCAGCTCGGCAGAATGGTTTCGGACGATCAGCGATAAGGCGGCGCGTCCTGTTACCTGGAAGGATGGTGATAAGCGCTACCTCGTTGTATACGATATCGGGAAACAGGATGGCTGGAAGTTGGTCAAGCCGATTCCTTACAGCACCATTTATAAGGCCGCAACCAAAGCGAGAAATTTGAGCTATATCATCGGCATAATATTTCTGTTTATTTCGGTTATTCTCGTTACCCTTACTTCGAATGCGATTACAAAACCGCTAAATCGGCTTTCTAAGCATATGCGCCAGTTCAGTGAGGGGACGTTCGATGTGGAAGCACCGGTGCAAGGGAAGGATGAGATCGCTTATTTAACCCGTCGTTTCAATCAGATGGTGCGGCGGACCAATGATTTGATCAATGAACGCTACCGCATGAAGTTGGTGGAGAAGAATGCGATTCTAAAAGCGCTGGAAGCGGAAATTAATCCTCATTTCCTCTATAATGCACTTCAGGCCATATCAACCAAAGCCTTAAAGAGCGGAAATGATGATGTTGCTGATATGGTAGACGCCTTGGCCTTAACGCTGCGATACAGCATCAGCGGTAAAGATATAATCTATGCAAGAGAAGAGCTTAAACATATTGAGAGATATTTGGCGCTGCAAAGCGCAAGATTCGGCAGCCGGCTTCAAGTGAATATTGATTGGGATGAGTCGTTGATGGAGCTGCAAATTCCTAAGCTATCCCTACAATCACTGGTGGAGAATTCGATTAAGCACGCGGTCGAGAAGGTGTCCGCGCCGATTACGATTGAAATCAAGGCCAAGGTTAGCGAGAGCTTTGCATTGATCTCGGTCTATGACGACGGGCCGGGTATTCCTCGGGACAGGCTTGAGCAAATTTTACGTACTCTGGAAGTCGAGTGGGAGGAGCAGGAAGGAGAGAATATCGGATTGAAAAATTTGAATACTCGCCTGAAGCTACTGTATGGCGATCCATATGGGCTAACGATTCATAGCGACGAGTCCGGGACTGAAATGACGATGAGAATACCACGGGGAGGCGCGGGCTATGTATAAAGTATTGATCATTGATGATGAGGAGCCGCTACGCGAGGCTATCAAAATATTGGGAGACTGGGAGGGACTCCAGGTCGATGAAGTATGGGAGGCAACCGACGGAGTAGTTGGGCTGGATTTGCTTGGCAAGCACCGTCCAGATCTGGTCATGCTGGATATGAAGATGCCGGAGCTGAATGGGGTCGAGTTTCTACGGATCGTAGAGCGCGACTACCCCGAGTTGCTGACGATCGTGATCAGCGGGTATAACGATTTTGAATTTACGAGACAGGCGATCCATTCCAAGGTCGTCGATTATTTGCTCAAGCCGATTAATCGGCAGGATCTTAATCAAGCGCTCCGCAAGGCGATAAATGTGCTGGAAGCGAAGCGGCAGAGCCATAGCGAACTAATCACTAGGAATATCGCCTTCAACATGTCTTTGCCCAAGCTGAAGGAGAAAATTTATTTGTCGATTATCGAACGCTCCTTTAAGCAACAGAACAATCTCGCTTTTCTCCCACTAATCGGCGCGGATCGAGAAGATAACCACTTTGGTGCGCTCGTATTAAAATTACTAAACATGCAGGTCGTGCGTGACAAACGATTCAATCGGGATTCCGAATTGCTATATTTCGCTGTGGCGAACGTGATTAACGAAGTCGCCATGGATGATACGATCTGCTTCAGCTTTTCCGATCCGAGGAAGGATGGGGAAATTATCGCTGTATTTACGATGCGAGGCGGGTATCCGGAGGATTTGGCTTTCCGAGCTGATTTCCTGATGAGAAAAGTAGGACAGATGCTAAGCGAGTTGTTTGGGATTGTATCGGTGGCAGGAATCGGACAAGTGTATGAACAAGTCTCCAAACTGGCGGATTCCTATGAGGAAGCGAGAGCTGCGATTTATGGATTTAATCTGCTTAAGCTGAAGGGAGTGAACGCCTTTGCTTCTAAGGAGAAGACAGGCCATTCCGAGGTGTTGTCCTTTACGAATCGGATGACGGCTATACGAAATGCTCTGGAGTCCGCAAACATAAATCACGGGAAGATCATTCTGAGTGAGTTGACGCAAAAAATTAGGGAGGCTGATTATTTCGCGATCGGCGAAGCGGAGCGGGCAATCCGCGAAATGATCGTTCTATTTAACGATATGGCGATAGATTTGGGCGTGGCCTCGGATCATTTGCTCGCCATCGGTTCACGTAGTTCGTTTGCTACCGCCGGTCTATTCACAGACTTTGCGACTTTAGGAGAATACGAACAACTGCTTGCACGAATTCTTGAATTCTATGGCGACCGGATCCGTGAGGCGATGGCGAGCAATCGTCCGTTTAACATCGAGGACATTAAGGAATATATCGATCAGCACTATTTTGAAGATATCAAAATCTCCATGTTCACGGATAAATATTATCTTAGTCGAGAATACCTGATGAAACTGTTCAAGCAGCAATTCGGATTCGGGATTCATGAGTATATGCAGAAGGTGAGGATGGATAAGGCCTGCATGCTGTTGGATGATTCTGCTCTGAAAATTCAGGAAATATCTGAAATGCTGGGGTATAAAGATAAAAATTATTTCAGTAAGGCATTTCGCAATTATTATGGCGAATCACCTACGGAATATCGAAATGGAAGAGCAGGGGATAAAAAGTGAACAACCAGATAACAACACTTTTTTACCCTTAGATTGTCACTTATCTCCATTTTTCTTAGTAAGCCTTTTCTTTAGAATAAGCAACATAGACATACTAATCAAAGAAAGTGGGGGCATTACCTTATGAAGAAGAAGTTTCTTGCCATTTCATTCAGTTTAGTATTGTTGATGGGGCTTCTGTCGGCGTGCGGTGGCAACAAGGCGGCTGACAACGGGGCAAATGGTGCGGCAGGCGATGGCGGCAACGCGGATTCCTCTAAACCGGTGACCATTAACATGTTTACAGCTTCTCCAGAATACACAGACGCATTTAACGCTTACATTGAAGAATACAAAAAAGTAAAACCGAACGTAACGATTAACCTGGAAATTATGCAAGCTGACTATAACACGGTATTAAAATCGAAAATTGCTGCCGGTAGCACTCCTGACGTATTTCAAACAACTGCGGGCGGAGATATCGATACTTTTGCCGAATACAGCGCAGATTTGACCAATGAGCCGCTTGCGGCAGCTATGACAGATGCCATTCGTTCGAATATGAGTTCATCGGACGGCAAAGTGCTTGGCCTACCGGTCAAAGGTAATCTATTCGCACTTATCTATAACAAAGATCTCCTTGAAAAAGCAGGTATCCAAGAAGCACCTAAGACAACAGCTGAATTGGAAGACGCGGTTACAAAGCTGGAGGCTCAAGGCATCACTCCATTTGCCAACGCCTATAAAGAATGGTGGGTATGGAAGCACGTATTCCAGCATTTCGTGGATGCTGCAGCCCAGGATGCAAATATGAGCCCGAAAGAGCTTGTTGACAGCTTCATCGAAGGAAAGACAACCTTCAAAGAACATCCGATTCTGTCCGATAACTTCTTCAATTTCATAGATACGACAGTTAAGCATGGTACTGACAAGCCGCTAGAACGTGACAGCAACGCTGAGGTAAGTGATTTCGCTTCCGGAAAAGCCGCATTTATGACTGGTAAGGGCGCATGGGATGAAGAAGCAATTAAGAAAATCAATCCGGATTTCAATATCGGTATCGCTGGTTACCCTGTAAGTGATAAAGCGGATCAGGCTCTCATTATTACGGGTGCTGACCAAGCGCTACGCATTAATAAAGACTCGAAGGTTGCCAAGGAAACGATCGAATTCTTCAATTGGTTATATACTTCGGATTACGGTAAAGGCTGGTTCTCCAATGTAGCCAAAGTAATTCCTCCAATTAAGGATGCGCCGATGCCGCTTCTGGATATGCCTAAACAAATGGTTGAAATTCTGAAGACTCAGCCTTCTGGCGATTTGTCTATCAACTACTCACTGGATACGTTCCATCAAAAGTTCGGTGAACTTATGCAGGCTTATATTGGCGGAAATCAATCCAAAGAACAAACGATCGACGAAATTCAAAAAGCTTGGATTCAGCTTGGATCTGCGGAATAACACTTGCGAACCCTAATATTTCTATCCTTAACTCAGCATCTCGGTGCTGAGTTAAGTTATATATGGAGGCTGAAAGGAAAGGAAGTGCTGAAGCGATGAGTCAGCTGATTAAAATTGAAGAGAACGGGCTGAATCTGGTACTAGAGGTGACAGATAAGCTTGATATTTTATTATTGCATTTCGGTACGACGGCTTGGCGGGACGTTGAGAGTCAAGTAAATGGGTTGTCTGCTGCGTATAAAAGAGGGTTCCGTCTAATGGAATTGCAAATCACGGGAGAGGATCGCGATGAGTACCACGGAAGAACACATCGGGCGACGTATCCGGGCTTAAGGCTTCATTATGAGACGCATCGTGATTCTCGCAATGAGCACGGACGAAAGCTAGAGATTGTACTGAACGATCCTGTTACTTCTTTACAGGCGGTTCAACACTTTCAATTCTATAAAGATGTACCCATTGTCCGCTGTTGGGTGAAGCTGTGTAATAAAGGATCAGAACCAATCGATGTAGAATACGTTTCCTCCTTTGCGTTGACAGGAATTGATAAGGTAGGCAAGGAGGACAGGGATAGCAAAATGCTGTTATCGATCCCGCATCATGGTTGGCAGAGCGAATTGCAATGGCGGTCGTATTATCTGCCTGAGCTCGGCTTGTCGCATCTGATCGACAAAAGCTCCAAGCGCATCTCATGCAGTAATACTGGCTCTTGGTCCGCGGCGGAGCATGTTCCTATGGCTATTCTGGAGAATAATGAAGCCGGAACAAACCTGTTTTGGCAAATCGAACATAATGGATCATGGCATTGGGAAATTATCGATCAGTCTGATTTATTGACACTTTTGATCAGCGGACCGACCGAGCATGATAATCATTGGTGGATATCGCTGCAACCAGGAGAAGAGTTCGTCTCAGTGCCAGCTGCGGTGGGGGAGGTTCAAGGCTCTATCGATGAGGCCGCCCAGCAGTTAACACGTTACCGCCGCCTGATCCGGCGGCCGAATGAAGATAATCGTAATCTGAAGATCATCTTTAATGATTACATGAACTGCTTGTGGGGGGACCCGACGACGGAGAAGCTGCTTCCGCTAATCGATGCGGCTGCCGCTGTAGGCTGTGAATATTTCTGTATCGATGCCGGTTGGTATGCGCCTGGTGAATGGTGGGACGGTGTTGGCGAGTGGATGCCATCTGCAGAGCGGTTTCCAGAAGGAATTAAATATGTGCTGGATTATATCCGCAGCAAAGGAATGATCCCCGGTCTGTGGCTGGAGCTTGAAGTTATGGGCATCAACAGCCCGAAGTTAAAAGATACGGATGACAGCTGGTTCTTTCAGCGTCATGGAAAGAGAGTAAAGGATCGCAGTCGTTACCAGCTCGATTATCGCAACCCGCATGTCATTGCCCACGCTGATGAAGTCATTCGGAGACTTGTGGAGGATTACGGGGTAGGATATATCAAGATGGATTACAACATTAATGCGGGTATCGGTACGGAGAAGGATGCTGACAGTGTTGGCGATGGACTGCTTCAGCATAACCGTGCTTATTTGGCCTGGCTGGATCGTATTTTTGCACGCTATCCGGAGCTGGTAATTGAGAATTGCTCCAGCGGTGGAATGCGGATGGATTATGCTATGCTTAGCCGCCACAGCATTCAATCTACGAGTGATCAGGAGAATTATGTGAACTATGCGGCAATCGCTGCAGCATCACCTTCTGCACTCACTCCGGAACAGTCGGCAATCTGGTCGTACCCGCTCCGCGAAGGAGATGATGAGGAGGTTGTATTCAATATGGTGAACGCCCTGCTGCTGCGTGTTCATCAGAGCGGCCATCTGGCTGAGCTTAGCCCACGCCGGCGCGAACTGGTCAAGGAGGCGCTGGATTACTACAAGTCGATTCGCCACCATATCCCGCAGGCGCTGCCATTCTGGCCGCTCGGTCTGCCGAAGCAGCAGGATGAGTGGATCTGTCTCGGGCTTCGCCACGAAGACGCTATCTACCTGGGAGTTTGGCGCATCCATGGAGAATCGGCTGAAATCAGCCTATCGCTTCCACAACTGCAAGGTAAGAGGTTAGAAATTCGTTGTGCATATCCGCAAAGTTTTGATTGCAGCTGGAGATGGAGTGAGGGAGAAGGCCTTTTGAAGGTTACGCTGCCGGAGACGAAGACGGCGCGGCTGCTAGAAATAAAGCTGAAATAGAGTCGGACAGGCAACTATTAGTTCAGCTTATATATTAGCCATATCTGCAGCAACCCGAGCAGATATGGCTTTTTTTTAAGAAAAGCTGTTTGGTATATTAACGAATGATACAGAGGGAGGTATACTTATTTGATAGGATAAGGAGAGATGTACGCGCCAATTGGAGAGGAATGAACTTAAATGAGCTGTCAATTAAAGAACGATCATCTAATCGTAGATTTTGCTGAGCAAGGATTTTATCAAGGTAAGCGTTTTGATTGGAGCGGTTTTATTACGGGAGTGACCCTAAGGCAGGGGAATCATAGCTTCTGTGTGCCGGAGAGCCTTGTTCCCGGACTCGGAACAGGTGGCGCAGGGCTGTGCAATGAGTTTGGCATCGCCGATCCGATCGGATATGAGGATGCCGAGGTCGGTGAGTTGTTTCCCAAGCTGGGAGTGGGTCTGTTGACTCGGGTGGATGATGAGGCATATCAATTTCATAAAGAATATCCGGTGATTCCTTTTCAGCAGGAGGTTAAACAAGAAGGTTCGTCCAAGTTATGCTTTACGGTAATGCCGGAGGAGTGCCGCGGCTATGCAGTGCGACTGGAGAAGGAGATTCGCTTAGAAGACAACCGTTTGATAGTAGATTACAAATTGCATAATGAAGGCAGCAAGCCAATCTCTACGAAAGAATATAATCATAATTTTCTTGGGATTGATCAGCACGGGATTGGGCCTGGTTATACTTTGAAATTCCCGTTCGAGCTGGTTCCTGAAGTAGATGAAGAGGGATCGATGGATAGTCTATTATTCCAAGGCAGTGAAGTTAACTGGAGCGGTGCTCAGGATAGCTGGTTTTACTTTCGTTTGCAGGGGGAAGCCCAAGCTTATCATCCTCAGGGGTGGATCTGGGAGCTGTATAACCACGAGAGTCAGGCAGGAGTCAGAGAGATTAGCACATATCCGGTAGATTCTATCGCGGTATGGGGAGAGAAACATGTTATTTCGCCAGAAATATTTATTAAGTTGAATGTCGCTCCCGGCGAGAGTTATAGCTGGTCCAGAATCTATGAGTTTTTTACAAAATAAAATGATTATCGCTACATCTTGGTGAAGCGTTAATGTGTCAATTCTGCGAATTGGTGATATATCATGAAATATCAGCTTGCTGTAGAAAAGAATAGTTGCTATGATTATGCTTATCAAAAAACTACGCAGGTATAAGGGGAAATAGGAGAGGATGGGAGAAATGAGTAAGAGAGCTTATAATTTCAATGCCGGACCGGCTGCACTGCCGCTTGAGGTATTGGAACGCGCGCAAGCTGAATTTGTTGATTTTCATGGTACAGGAATGTCGATCATGGAGATGTCCCATCGCGGGGCTGTGTATGAAGGAGTTCATAATGAAGCGTCCAGCCGCCTGCTGCAATTGCTAGGCAATCCGCAAGGCTATAAAGTACTGTTCCTGCAAGGAGGGGCATCGACGCAGTTCGCGATGATTCCGATGAATCTCCTGACTGAAGGCAAGGTCGGGTCTTACGTGAAGACGGGAAGCTGGGCTAACAAGGCGATTAAGGAAGCGAAGCTGATCGGCGAGACATATGTGGCTGCTTCCTCTGAGGAAGACAAGTACATGTCCATTCCTGATCTTAGCAACCTCCAATTGCCAGACAATACGGCTTATCTGCATCTGACCTCCAATGAGACGATTGAAGGCACCCAGTTCACACAATATCCGGATACCGGCAGCGTGCCGCTGATTGCGGATATGTCGAGTGACATTCTGTGCCGTCCATTCGATCTGACTCAGTTCGGCATGGTGTATGCAGGGGCACAGAAGAATCTGGGTCCTTCCGGGGTAACGGTTGTCATTGCCCGTGAGGAGCTGATAAGCAATTCTCCTAAGCATCTGCCAAGCATGCTTCGTTATGATATTCAGGCGGACAACAATTCGCTCTATAATACACCTCCATCCTTCTCTATTTACATGGTGAATGAAGTATTGCGCTGGATTGAAGAACAAGGTGGACTGCAAGCGGTCGAGAAGAACAATCGCGCGAAGGCAGACCTGCTGTACAATGCGATCGACAATAGCGGCGGTTTCTTCCGTGGCTGTGCGGACAAAGAGAGCCGCTCTCTGATGAACGTGACGTTCCGCCTTGCTAATGAAGAGCTGGAGAAGCAGTTCATTAAGCAATCGGAGCAAGAGGGCTTTGTCGGACTCAAGGGCCACCGCAGTGTCGGCGGACTTCGCGCTTCGATCTACAATGCAGTGCCATATGACAGCATCAAGGCTCTTGTTGATTTTATGAACCATTTCCAACAGCAAAATGGCTAATACAGCATGAAATCTATCAACCTTCCGTTGCAAATGGCGACGGAGGGTTTTTCTTTTAATGAGAGTTCAAAAAATCCGGTTTTCAGCACCGAGAAGACCCGGTTGAATTCAAGATTCGATGCCGAGTTATCTTCTTGATTCACTTCGTGTTAGATAGAGAATTTATACGTTATCAGCGGAAGCTGATGAAATTCTATATCGCAAGAAAACTTACCTCTAAATCGCGGTCGCTCCCCTTTGAATTACCTCGTTAGAAGTTTTCTTATCAAAAGCGGACTTTTTGAACTACCTCTTTTAATATGATTATAATTTTAAAACCATTCTTATACTTTGGGAGCTAAACTGTTATAATAGGTGAGGACTACCCTTAGACAGCTATGGAAAGTACAGATTCTATTATTTGATGAGGTGTTAATCAGCATGGCATTGCATATCGTACTCGTGGAGCCGGAAATTCCGGCGAACACCGGGAATATAGCCAGAACTTGTGCGGCAACGGGGGCTCATCTGCATTTGGTGCGTCCGCTCGGCTTCCGTACAGATGATAAAACGATGAAACGGGCCGGTCTTGATTATTGGTATGCGGTAAATATTGAATATCATGACTCGTTCCAAGAAGTAGAAGAGAAATACGCGGGCAGCCGCTTCTTTTTTGCTACGACGAAGGCGAAGCAGTATTATACCGATCTTGAATTCCGTGATGGGGATTTTCTAGTGTTTGGTAAAGAGACCAAAGGGCTCTCGCCGGAGATTCTCGCGGCGCATCCGGATACATTAATGAAGATGCCGATGAGCGATAAAGTGCGCTCGCTTAACTTATCGAATTCGGCGGCAATTATTGTCTACGAGGCATTAAGACAGATTGGCTTCCCTGGAATGGAGTAAGCTCGCTTACGCGCTGTTTGATCACCGGGCCGCGCCCGCTAAATTGTCGATACTGATGTTAGATATTAGTCGGCGTGGTCAAATACATAACCTACTGCTAACCAGTTTCGGGATCGGAGTAACCAGGCGAAGCATTTTTACTGTCGAGATTAGCAGGAATCTGCAAAAAAATAGCGAAATATATATTATTAGATAGGTATTTCGTTCTATTTTTTACATAATAATTTTATGTTGGAGAGGTGTATCGTATCATGAAACCAGCTGGAGTGGTCCGAAAAGTGGATCAACTGGGGAGAATCGTATTGCCTAAGTCGCTGCGCAAAAGATATCAAATGAATGAGGGAGATCCTGTAGAAATCCTTGTACAGGGTGATCATATTATTCTGGAAAGATATCGCCCAAAATGTGTATTTTGCGGCTCTATGGACAATGTTAGCGACTTCAAGGAGCGCTCGATCTGCAATCAGTGCTTGGTCGAGATGAACCATTTGACCTAATTGTGTTTGTTCAAAAAGTTCGGTTTTCAGCACCGAAGCTTAGGCTACCGATGTGCGTTTTTTCAAAACGCTTCAATCGAAGAAAACCAACCTTTAAATCGCGGCCACCTATCCTTGAATAGCCTCGTTTGAGGTTTTCTTATCCAAAGCGGACTTTTTGAACAACCTCTAAATGTAATAAATAAGCTTCCCTATGAAGGGAAGCTTATTTATTACAGGCCTTTTGTTTTATCATCGTTATAGGATGCAGTAAGAATTCCGCACAGGAACATAGCCAGTACAATGGCAATAATCCAGAATGTTAATGAGAAAGACAAGGACGACACCTCCAGGTTAACATCTCTTGTTCCTATTATATCCATCTCTGCGGTAAAAATAAATCAAAATATGATATATTTCACAGACAGAATGAGATTACTGGTGAAGGGGTCTTTTTTGCTATTTAAAAAACAGAAAATGAGTAGGGACCGGACGAAGCTGCCCATCAGAGGGCTGATTCACAATTTTCCCGTTAACGACGAGTGAAGAAGAACCGCCGCCATCCAGATTGTAGGCGTCCTGCACGCCGAGCTTGTACAATCTGGTCTGAATCTCCTCCAGGGTCGCTCCAGACCCGCCGTTCTCGTTATATCCGTCCACGACGATAATAAGCAGCTGATCGTCTTTATAATTACCGATGACGGTGCGCGGAGCCCGCAAGGGCGAGGTTTTCCATTTGTCAGGAATCTGCTTCTTCTGTCCATTCTTAAGCAGAACCGGTACGAAGGAAGCGCCAAATTCCGGATGAAGCCGGTCCAGCTCCTCTTGCGACGAGAACTGCCCACCGATCAATTTGCCAGATTTGTTCAATCCTACGAAGAAGAGATCCTTGTAGCTGGGCTCAAATCCGCCCAAATATTTGCCGTCCAGTACGGTTGTACTTAGCGGGAAACGTCCCTTCTTGGAGTCAGCGAACCCGCCGGCATTAATTCCTGCGACCGCTCCATAACGTTTGGCTGCAGCGAGTGTCGTCTCAGAACTGCCTAGTTTGTCCTTGCCCAGGGTCATTCGCATCGCTTCCGGCGATTTCAGCTTGATCTTCATGGCATAGCCATGATAAGTACCCGGGTTGACGGTGAACAGCTCAAGCCTGATACGGTCGGATTCCACAGTCTTGTATGGAGAACCCAGCTTGCTCGTAATTTTGTTGTTGTAGATCGTTTCAGGCTGTTTGGCAGCTTTCTGCGACGATTGCACAATTTTCGACATGGTCGATGTCGTCTTATTGTACAGCTCAGCTGTCTTCTTAATGGAAGATATCGTTGTCTGGGCTGCTTCCTTTGCCTGATCCAACTGGCCGGAAATGGCTGCAGCGGTGGCAGGGATATCTGTGCTGACTGTAAATGGCACAGGTTTCTGTTGAACATGCAGACTAGTTCCGCTGATCAGCATGGCGATAAGAAGTCCAAGAAAAGGACCCGTCACTAATAAAAAGAAGCGATTGATTTGTTTATGTGACGTCATCATTTTAACAGATCCATCTTCTTCTGCAGCGCGGCAAGCTGCTCTTTGACTTCATTCAGCTGGGAGTACAGCTTATTGCTGTTATCCGTCTTATTGCTGGAATTATCCTTCGTGAAGGTCAGTAGCTCATTGAAGGCTTCTACCTTGCTGTTAAGCTCCTGAATCTCAGCGGAAAGAGCGGATAGCTGGGTCGTGTAATCCGTCTTCATCGCTTCCGTGCGGGTTTGTATCTCCAGGTTCATCTGTACGATCATCGAATCTTTCAAATGATTGCTGTATAAGTAAGCGGCAGTTACGCCGAGGGCGATAAGAAGAATCCAGATTAATAGAATCATCTTAACGGAAGGCCGGCGCTTCTTTCTGCTTGGGACGCTATCTGACATAGGCTCCGTGGAGTAATGCATCATATCACCTCTAGTTTTTATTTCCAAGATTACATTCTATCATGTGGTATCGTTTCTCGCAAAACGTAATATTTCTAATAGTGCATGTTCGAAAAGTATGATTTTCAGCACCAAAGCTTATGCTTCCGATGTGTATTCTGTAACGGACACCTAAATGCTGCGAACATAGCAAAAAGAGACATTTTCACTAAATAGCCTGCAGCTATGTCCCTTAGATATGAGAATTTTCGAAATTATCCTCCTAAGCGACCGTGTTGTCGTTAAATGATCATTGTGTCTACCGTTACCCGTTTCGAATCGATGTCACTAAAATGCATAAATAAGAATACTACTCGCCTGTCCGAGCATCGGATTCTTGAGGTCAAATACGGGGTGATCGGAGTGCAGTCGCTCATCCTCGATGGCCTTGATCAGGTTTGCTGATCAAATGAGAGACTTGTTGATAATCTCTAGTAGAAGAAAAAAGGTAACAATAGATTTGCTGCTACAATTTGTCCTCAGGTACAATCGCCGTAAGGCGATGATTCGGAAGGGGAGGAATGGATATGGAGGGTTGGCTTAAGGAGACGATCGGGCGTCTGCCGGACATATTCCGCAGCGATGTCGAAGGTTTGATTCGTGACGGAGATTTTATATCCTTTGCTGGGAGTTATGTTGGGGAGTTGTCTTCACTGAGCGGTCCTCTGGCGAGGATTGCGGATGAGTTAGGATTATCGGGAAGGAGAAAGAAGGATGCTGGACGAGAACCGGGGACAGAGCGCCGTCAGAGAAACGGGGCTGCTAATGATCATGGAGCCGCCAGAGAGGGTGAGACCGAAGAAGCGGTAAAGTTGGGATCAGATAAGACTAGTGAGGTCGATGAAACGATAAAGGCGCGGACGAATGAGACTGACCAGATCGATGAAGCAACGAAGTTAAAGGCTAAGGCTTCGGAGCGGCTGCGGGAGTGGCTGGCCTCCGCTTATCGGCAAGCGGAGGGTGGGGAGAGAGCAGCAGAGGCGGGGGACCGCCTGCTGCTGGCGGACAGTGCAGCAGGCGCGCTGGAGCTTGCGATCCGCGCACTACTGCTGCCGGGCGACGCGGTGCTGGTGGAGTCGCCCAGCTCGCCGGAGGCGCTGTGGGCGCTGCGCCGCCGCGGTGCGGTCCTTGTCCCGGTCCAGTGTGACCGGGACGGCATGCTGCCGGACGACCTGCGGCGTCAACTCCGCGCGGCGAAGCCAGCGCTGGTGTACGTAACGCCGCTGCACAGCACCACGCCGTCCGGCGCGGTGTGGAGCCAGCAGCGCATGCTTGCGCTGCTGGAGCAGTGCGATCGGCACCGTGTGCCGATCGTCGAGGACGGCACCGCCTGCGGGGTGCCGGGGTTCGCACACGCCGCCGGGCGTGGCGGCGAGGATGGCCCGGTAACGGCCCCGGAGGGGGGCCAGGTTACCGGAGGGGCTGGGCCGGCGCCTGCCAGGCCGCAAGGCGCAGGCGTGCCCGGTCCGGGCACCGCATCGATCCGGGCAGCGTCCGACTCCATCTTCTCCTTATGGCTTAGCCAAGCCAAATGGAGAAGAACGAGCGTCGTCTTGCTGGATTCGTTCGAGCGGGCCATGTTCCCATCGCTGCCGCTGGCCTGGCTGCGCGGCAATACGGCGATGCTCGCCAGGCTCGCCGCCGCCCGTACCGAAGAAGCTGGGCTTGCCCCTGCTTCTAATCAGACCTGCCTTATGCTCTACAAGCTACTGACAGATGATCGCTTCTCATTATCAGAGCATACTGCGGCGGTATTGGATGAATTAAATACCCGACGGATATATATGAAGGAGCTGCTTACAGGAAGAGAGTGGAGGAAGGCCGAGGTTCATGATCCGGGCAGCGGATTATTTCTGTGGGTACGGCTTCCCGAAGGAATCGTCTCAGAGGCGCTGTTGAAGGCCTCCATGCTAGAAGGTGTGGCATTTACACCGGGCATACGGTGCTATGCCGCCGCTTCAGAGAAATTGAAACAGTCCCCGATCATGGAAGGGGACTGGATTCGGTTGAATTCTGCAGCTTATCCGGCAATGGGAATTGCCGAGGGAATAGCGCGTATTGAAGACGCCCTAGCCGAGTTCACGGCCAGGAGTTAGAGACAAAAATGAAACAACCCCATGCTGGATTGCATGCGGTGAGAGGCAGGAATGGGAGGCAAAATTCCTGCTGAAGGGGAGGGGGTGACTACGCGTCTACTCCTCCACAGAAGGAGCGGCATTACGCCATGCCTCGATGATGTGACCGTATTGCTTCAAACCATGCTCGCCCTCAGAGGTCAAGACATAACGTCCGCGCGAGACTCTGCGGAACCAGAGATAGTAGTTCTTCTGCAGAATCCCTGCAGTCTGACCGATGCCGCTCAGCAGCTTAATGTCTTTGGGGGCCATCTCTCCGCCTTCCTGCAGGACCATCGCGATACGCAGCGCTTTCTCGCGGTACGCGGTCATCAGCTTCGTGCCATGGCTGCCGCCTACGTTATAATCGCCGCTTCTTTCATTAAATTCATACTGCAAGCGGGCGGCCCGGGCCTTAACGATCCTTTGCGAAGGCGCGGGCAGATGATCCCCAGGCATACAGTGAATCTCAACAAAGGGCTTCTTCGTCTTGTACTGCGTAATCGTTATGAAGCCAAGACCGAGTCTGCGGCACAGGTTCGTAATTTCGCTCCAGCGCTGATTATGCGCTCCCTTCTTGGCTCGCGCTCGCTCTACAGCCAAATATACCTCGCCGCTGAGCTTCTGACGCTCCAACCCTTGCAGGAGAAGGGGCAGATTGAAGCTCTTCTTCATTTCTACGATTAACGGCTCATCGCTCTCTGGGCGGTATCCGACCAGATCACAATGCCGTACCTCGCTTTTTATTTCATATCCCCGCTCCTCAAAAAAGGCCTTCAGCGGAGCATACAATTCCGTCTCATGCTTGACTGCCATGCCCTATCTCCCTCTACTTCCAAGATTTATACGCTAACGAAACTGGGAAACGTTATTGTCGCTAGAAAGCTCTGATTTAAATTCTAACGAAACACAGACACGTTATTAGGAGAAAATATGGCCAAAGTGCCGTCATTTTTACTAAATAGCGATACCTAGTTTCGTTAGAATTTCGAATGACCTGTTTTAGCACAAATAGCGGTACCTAGTTTCGTTGGATTATCTATCGATCCGTTTTATGCCAGCCTGCTGCGTTACGTTAGGCCATTCGACTCCATTTTATCGGAGGTGCGTGAACAGAAATCCCTGTCCATTAGGCAAAGATCGTCGAAAGGTTTGGTGCACTCCCCATTTACTCAATCTATCGCAAATGCTGTCGCCATGACTTCAGCGATCCACCGATGGTTAGGTCCAGCTTATAACCCAAATTATAGCACAGCCTGAAATTCTCCTCGATGATATGCATGATGTAAGCATTAAAGTGTACTATTCCGACTGGAATAATTAATAAGGATAAAAAAGGTCAACTTCTTGCTTGTTTCCGCATAGGTATGTAATACACTTTTTCTAATTGAGTCAGGTGTAGAGAATTCACTAAATAAATGATGATGCTGCAGGTTATTCCATTGCTGGTCAGGATCAAAGGGACGGGGAGACCCCAAGCGGAGTACAGGAGGTACCGAACATGGACATTTTTGAACGTATAGCGGCTTACCGGGCGGAAAGCGATGCTTTAACATGGAACGGAACATTTAAGGACTATGTCGCTCTGCTCGCTGAGGATCCTTCACCTGCCATGACGGCCCATGCCCGGGTGTATGAAATGATTGAGTCTTACGGCGTGGAAGAGCTGAATGGCCGGAAAAAGTATAAGTTCTTTGAACAGGAAATCTTCGGACTGGATCGGGCTGTGGAGAAGCTGGTAGAGGAGTACTTCCATTCCGCGGCCAGAAGGCTTGATGTCCGCAAACGCATCTTGCTGTTAATGGGTCCGGTGAGCGGGGGCAAATCGACGATTGTTACGATGCTCAAGCGCGGTCTAGAGCAATTCTCTCGTACACAACGCGGTGCAGTCTACGCAATCTCCGGCTGCCCGATGCATGAGGAGCCGTTGCATCTCGTTCCTCATGAACTGCGCCCGGAGGTGGAGAAGGCGCTTCAAGTTAGAATCGAGGGGAACCTCTGCCCGGTCTGCCAGATGAGACTTCGTACAGAGTTTGATGGAGATATCGAGAAGGTGCCGGTAGAGAGGGTGCTGTTATCTGAGGAAGGGCGGATCGGGATTGGCACATTCAGTCCTTCGGACCCGAAATCACAGGATATCGCTGACTTGACAGGAAGCATCGATTTCTCGACGATCACGGAATTTGGCTCTGAATCCGATCCACGAGCTTACCGTTTTGACGGTGAATTGAATAAAGCAAACCGCGGTCTGATGGAGTTCCAGGAGATGTTGAAATGCGATGAGAAGTTCCTCTGGAACCTGTTGTCCTTAACACAGGAAGGTAATTTCAAAGCGGGAAGATTTGCCTTGATATCAGCCGATGAGCTCATCGTAGCGCATACTAACGAATCGGAATATAAATCCTTCATCGCGAACAAGAAGAATGAGGCGCTGCAATCGCGGATGATCATCATGCCAATCCCGTATAACCTGAAAGTATCGCAAGAGGAGAAAATCTACGCCAAGCTGATCGGCCAGAGCGATATGGGACATGTGCATATTGCTCCGCATGCTCTGCGCTCCGCGGCGGTCTTCTCTATACTGACTCGTCTGAAGGAGACGAAGAAGCAAGGCGTCGATCTCATTAAGAAAATGCGCCTCTACGATGGGGAAGAGGTAGAGGGCTATAAAGATGCGGATTTAAAAGAACTGCAGAATGAGTATTTGGAGGAAGGGATGTCCGGGGTCGATCCGCGTTATGTTATTAACCGGATATCCAGCGCCTTGATCAAGCAGGATATTAGGTGCATGGGTGCGCTTGATATTCTTCGGGCGATTAAGGATGGACTGGATCAGCATGCTTCGATTACGAAGGAGGAACGCGATAGATACTTGAACTTCATCAGCATTGCTCGCAAGGAGTATGACGAGATCGCGAAAAAGGAAGTACAGAAGGCGTTCGTCTATTCTTTCGAAGAGTCGGCCAAGACACTGTTCGAGAATTATCTCGACAATATCGAAGCGTTCTGCAACTGGACGAAGCGGCGCGATCCGCTTACGGATGAGGAGCTTGATCCGGATGAGCGGCTGATGCGTTCCATTGAAGAGCAAATCGGTATTTCTGAAAATGCCAAAAAAGCGTTCCGTGAAGAGATCTTGATTCGCATCTCCGCTTACTCCCGTAAAGGCCGCAAATTCGATTACAATCATCATGATCGGCTGCGTGAAGCGATCGAGAAGAAGCTGTTCGCTGATCTGAAGGATATCGTCAAGATAACGACCTCGACCAAGACACCGGATGAGAGTCAGTTAAAACGCATCAATGAAGTCAGCAAGCGCTTGATTGATGAGCATGGCTATTGCCCTGTATGCGCGAATGAGCTGCTGC
The DNA here is from genome assembly GCF_039521865.1 of Paenibacillus motobuensis. Lineage (NCBI taxonomy): Bacteria > Bacillati > Bacillota > Bacilli > Caryophanales > Paenibacillaceae > Paenibacillus > Paenibacillus motobuensis. The sequence goes on from NZ_BAAACX010000007.1 coordinate 492,368, forward strand.
GCTATGTGGGGAGCCTGTTGAACCGTTAGATTATCCCGCTATCAGGAGCAGGAGACATGACTGGGGGTATGGGCTTTCTGCTTCTATAGGAAGATAAGCTTATCTTATGGATTATAGTCTGCCACTGGATAGTGGCGGGCTTCTTTTTTTGCGATAAGAAGGGGGGATTTTATAGCAACATAGCTGCTGCTTTATGAGCCAATGCACAGTGAAATCAGCCAAAGACGTTATCATTTGTATATTTATTCGTTTTCTGAAAATGGCTTAACAAATCATAATATTTCCACTACAATGAAATAGCAGGCTTGTTCGGCTAAATGGTTCGGAGCACAGTACAATCCATATTGAGAAGAAGAGCGTACCCTTGCCGCGGTGCGCTCTTTCCAATTTATTACGGACCGGCCGGAACTACATGATTTTAGCGCGAGTGGTAACACCATACATACTCACAAGAAGGGGCTTACTTCATGAAAAAGAGAATAACCGATATTGCAACTATCATCTTGGGCGCTTTAATTTTTGCATTGGATGTGAATCTGTTTGTTATTCCTAATGATTTTGGCGAGGGGGGAGTTACCGGGGTCACCATCATTCTGTACTACTTATTCCAATGGTCTCCTGGTCTTGTTAACTTCATATTTAATTCTATACTACTGGTGGTCGGGTACAAATTCCTGGATAAGCAGACAACTATATATACAATTATCGCTGTCGTATTTAATTCTCTCTTCTTGTATCTTACAGAGGGCTGGAGCATCGCATCCCATGATTTGATGCTGAATGCTGTCTTCGGCGGCGTATTTGCCGGGGTGGGTATCGGGCTCATTATTAAGGTTGGCGGAACGACAGCAGGATCGACGATTCTCGCACGGCTCATGAATAAGTATCTGGATTGGAATGTAAGCTATGCTTTGCTGTTCTTCGATTTGATCGTTGTGTTTGCATCCTTGTTCATTATTGGTGTTCAGAGCCTGATGTTCACCATTGTGATGCTGTTTATCGGTACTAAGGTGATGGATTTCATCATTGAAGGCTTGAATCCGAGAAAAGCGGTGATGATCGTATCCAAGGAGCAGAACAGAATCGCGGAGCAGGTGAATGTTCTGATGGAGCGGGGCGTGACTGTGCTTCACGGACATGGCTTCTATACGAAGCTACCGCAGGAAATTTTATATATTGTCATTAATAAGCAAGAGATCAGTCAACTGAAGAAGATCGTGAAGGCGATCGACACGAATGCATTTATTACCATCCATGATGTACGCGATGTGTTCGGGGAAGGATTTATGGAGCTGTCAAAATAGACGGCTCTTTTTTTGTAGAATATTAACCCCTTATTAGAAGATTTTCTACCTCACTTCCAGGTAGAGAGGGGTTAATATAGAGGTGATTACACATCTTGGGAGGTGCTTCATGAGGATCATTGTGGAAGATACGGAAGAACAGTTTCATATTGCGGCTGCACTTGAAGTTACAAAGCAAGTTGTAGCGAAGCCTGAGAGCGTAATTACATTTGCAGGAGGCGAGACTACGGTTGGGGTTCATCGGGAGTTGGCCCAGTTGTGTCGTCAATGGCGTATTGATTTCTCAAAAATGAAGGCGTTTACACTGGATGAGTATGTCGGTCTATCTCCAGATGATCCGCGAAGTGTCAGCTATCGGATTCGTCATCAGGTACTGAACCCTATCGGCGTGCAGAGCGACCATATTTATATGCCGGACAGCATGGCCGAAGATCTGCAGCAGGCTTGTAGTACCTACGATAGACTTCTTGATGAGTATCCTGTTGATCTTGAGATTCTCGGGATCGGGAGCAATGGTCATATTGGATTTAATGAGCCGGGGACCCCTTTCCATCTGGATACACATGTAATTCATCTAGCCAGTCGCACGACTCAGGATAAGGCCGGATTCTTCGGCGCAGTCGGCAGCGTACCCGAACAAGGGATTACCGTAGGAATCCGACGGATTATGAGATCGAAGCAGATTCTGCTCCTGGCAAAAGGGAAGGGCAAGTCCGAGATCATTAGGCGGGCCTTACTGGGGCCGATAACTACGGATGTCCCAGCTTCTGTTCTGCAACTGCATCCTAGCCTGACGATTATTATGGACAAGGCAGCAGCTGAGCTACTGTAGTCACGATTCAGATCCAGGGATAAATAGAAAGGAGATCTAGCCAAATGCGTGTTGATGAGCCAGTAACTGTAGGAATTGATATTGGTGCGACGAAAATATTGATCGGGTCGGTAACGCGTCAGGGTGATATTATTCATCATGCCAGATACGGGATCGATCTTAGCACAGAGTCCTCGCTGAAGGGTAGTATCTATCGTTCCATTGCGGATTATATCCATGGACGCCGTGAAGAGAATATGTCTGTAAATATCGGAATTGGAGTGTTTGGCCACGTTGATTTTGAACAGGGGGATTGGCTTGGGACAATGAGGGTGCCCGGGATGGAAATGATTCGCTTCAGGGATGATCTGAAGCAACGTTACGGAATGAATGTAGCGATCGATAATGATGTACATACGGCGGCTCTGGCTGAGCTTCATCTCGGCAAAGGCCGGGAGTATCGCCATTTTCTATATGTTAATATCGGCACTGGAATTGCCGCGGGGATCATTAGTGACGGCAGGCTGATTAGGGGAGCCTCCAATTATGCCGGAGAGATTGGTCATACCTTCGTCGGACGTGATATGGAGCAGTGTATGTGTGGAAGTAGCTGGTGTCTGGAATCTGCCGCATCAGGAGACGGAATGATCAAACGGGCAATCCGCTGGATTAGCGACTATCCGAAATCGAGACTGGCCCCTCTCATTCAATCAGGTGGTATTACTTCCGTGGATATTTTTAGAGAGGCGCGTAAGGGAGATCCACTATCGATGAAGATACATAAAGAGTTCATCTGGTCGATCGGGATCGGGCTGGTTAACCTGGTGAATATCCTCAACCCAGAAGCGATTATTCTTGGCGGTGGAGTGATGAGGGATAGCTGGCTGTTGAAGGAGCTTAGTGATTTTATATATCAGAATACGATCGGGGTGTCGAGGAGAGGGCTGAAAGAGATATCACTCACCGAGCTCGGTCCACAGGTGACCGGATTGCTCGGAGCGGCCTGTCTGGCATGGGACTATGAGAAGATTGGGTAACTACGTATATTTTCCCCGAATGCCTCATTCGGACAAACATGATTCCAACTAATAAATGATGTGAGTAGCTTAGGGAGAGAGGACAATGGCTGGATGAAAATATTAATTAATCATATCGGATATGAGCGAAAGGGAACTAAGCATGCTGTCATCATGGGCGACAGCACCGATGAGGTCAGCAGCTTCCGGGTTGTGGATCAGGCGAGCGGGCAGACGGTCTATTCAGGAAGTGCTCAGCGCTGTGGAACGGTGGATAGATGGAGGGATTGGCACTTCTGGACGGCTGATTTTGATGCGTTGCAGGCCGCGGGGCGATATGTAATCGAATGTGATACGACACAGGGCGTCATTCGTTCCTATGATTTTGCTGTAGAAGATAATTTGCTTGGGAAGCAAAGTCTATCGGATGTCATCTTCTACTTCAAAGCTCAGCGGTGCAGCGGAGATTTTGACCGGGCTGACCGGAATATCCCGTTCGCTGGGGAGCGGGAAGGACAGTATGACTTGCACGGGGGTTGGTACGATGCGACCGGGGATTACGGCAAGCATCTATCACATCTGTCGCATGCGACTTATTTCAATCCGCAGCAAGGTTCCTTTACGGCCTGGGTTCTGTTCAAGGCGCATGAGCTGCTCGAGGAATCGGGAAATCGGCATTATTACCAATTCAAGCGCAGACTTCTAGATGAAGCGATCTATGGTGCGGATTATATGTTCCGGATGAGGGCGCCCTCGGGCAGCTTCTTCCGCTCGGTTAGACGCAGCGGAGAGTTCATGAAGGCGGAGGACCGGAGGATCTCGTTCCTGTACAAGAACTCTTCTTCCCAGTTCGGAGCTGCGGCAACGGCGGATGTTGAAGTGATTACCGAGGAGTCTTATGAGACAGGATTCCGTCAAGGCGCTGGATTTGCCATCGCTGCGCTGGCTGCTGCGAGCCGGCACGCCTACCCTGGAGACTATTCGCGCGAGCAATATTTACAGGCAGCCCGTGAGTCGTATGAATATCTTGCAGAGAATAATGCCAAGTATTTGAATGATGGCAAACCGAATCTGTTGGATGAATATTGTATATTAACCGCATTAGTTGAATTGTACCAGGCCTCCCTGGATCCAGATTATCTGAAACAAGCAGGCGAGAGCGCCGAGCGCTTAATCGGTTATTTACAGCCAAGTGCAGAATGGGGCTGCTATTGGAGTGCCAATGAGGAGGGACGCCCGTTCTTCCATGCTTCAGATGCCGGCCTTCCGGTAGTATCGCTGCTGAATTATTTGCAGATTGAGAAGAATTCGTCACGCCGTAGCAAGGTAATGGAAGCGGCCCTTCGGGTCATGGAATCTGAATTGAGGATTACCGCAGAGGGTGTCAATCCATTCGGGCTGGCGAGACAATGGGTACAGAGCAGTGATGGACGACGATATACTTCTTATTTCCTGCCTCACCAGACAGAGGTCTCACCTTGGTGGCAAGGGGAGAACGCACGCCTTGCGTCTTTAGCTGTAGCAGCCAGACTGCTGGCCAAGCAGTTGACCGAAGCGAAGGATGCTGAGTTTAAGGAAAAGCTGTTAGCTTATGCCGACGCCCAGTTGAGCTGGATTCTTGGACTTAATCCATTTGACAGCTGCATGCTGCAGGGCTCCGGGCGGAACAATCCGCAGTACCATTTTGTGAATGGGTTCGACTATATGAACTGTCCGGGGGGAATCTGCAATGGCATTACCTCTGGATTAACTGATGAAGAAGACATTGAATTGTTCGTCAGATCCGAGCCCGGTGTCGTTGACGACAATTGGCGCTGGGCCGAGCAGTGGCTGCCGCATGCTTCATGGTATATGTATGCGGTTGTGCTTGGCGACCTATCGGATTCCGAAGATCAGTAAGCGAGTCAATTTGGGAACATATAGACTAGATCATGTATAAACCACTGGACTGAGGCTCCGGTGGTTTTATTTGTTATAGCTGCTCTACTCTATTTCGGGCAATGGGCTATACTTGCGCAACTTCTCCCTCACATATCGTCACGCTGCTTGAATATACTTAGTTACAGCTACTTTTTAATCCCCTGACATTCCAATAGGGAGGTGCCCACTGTGTCATCTTCATTTGAACAGAATAAGTTCAACTTCGTCGTCTCCAAGGAAGATTGGTCGCTGCATCGCAAAGGCTATCAGGATCAGCAGCGACACCAGGAGAAGGTGCGGGAAGTCATTCGGCAGAATCTGCCGGACCTGATTACGGAAGAGAATATCATAATGTCGGACGGCAAGCAGATTATCAAGGTTCCACTGCGTAACTTGGAGGAATATCGCTTCATCCATAACTTTCAGAAGCAGAAGCATGTCGGGCAAGGGAATGGGGACAGCGAAGTTGGCGATGTGCTGGCTCAGGATCAACCGAAGGATGCTGGCAAAGGAGGGAAAGCAGGCAATCGGCCCGGACATGATGTAATAGAAGCCGAGATCAGCATCGAGGACCTAGAGGATATGCTGTTCAATGAATTGGAGCTCCCCTTTATTGAGGATAAGGATAAAGAGGAGATGGAGACGGTCTCGTTCCGATTCAGCGACGTCCGCAAGAAGGGACTGATGTCCAACATCGATAAGAAACGGACAATTCTAGAAAACCTGCGTCGTAATGCGACCTCCGGCTCTCCGGGCATCCATGGCATCTCACCGGACGATCTACGTTATAAGACGTGGGAGGATGTCAAGGTCCCCCGCTCCAATGCTGTCATTATTGCCATGATGGATACTAGTGGATCTATGGGCAATTTTGAGAAGTACTGTGCTCGCAGCTTCTTCTTCTGGATGACCCGATTTCTACGTCGGCAGTATGAGAAGGTGGAAATCGTGTTCCTGGCTCATCATACGGAAGCGAAGGAGGTCAGCGAGCAGGATTTCTTCACTCGCGGCGAGAGCGGCGGAACGATTTGCTCTTCCGTCTATCAGAAGGCGCTGGAGATTATAGATGAACGGTATCCTCCGTCCAGCTATAATATTTATCCCTTCCATTTCTCCGATGGCGATAATCTGACTTCAGACAATGAACGCTGCACGAGGCTTATTAACGAGCTCCTGAAGCGCTCGAACATGTTCGGCTATGGGGAGGTTAATCAATACAACCGCGGCAGCACCTTAATGTCCGCTTATCGCAATTTGAAGCATGAACGGTTTCTGTACTATGTGATTAAGGAGAAGGGTGAGGTGTACCAGGCCTTGAAACGCTTTTTCCACAAACGGGAAGGAGGCAAATAACGTGGTGGCTGAGCTGGAACAGTTGGAGTATTCGATTCGGGAAATTATGGAGATCGCCGATGGATTCGGGCTGGATTATTATCCGATGCGTTATGAGATCTGCCCGGCTGATATCATCTACACCTTCGGGGCTTATGGGATGCCGACTCGCTTCAGTCATTGGAGCTTCGGTAAAACCTTCAATAAAATGAAGATGCAGTATGACTTCGGATTAAGCAAAATTTATGAACTCGTCATTAATTCCAATCCATGTTATGCCTTTCTGCTGGAAGGTAATTCGCTGATACAGAATAAGCTGATCATCGCCCATGTGCTGGCTCACTGCGACTTCTTCAAGAACAATCTCCGCTTCTCGGCTACGAATCGCGATATGGTTGAGAGTATGTCCGCGACGGCAGAGCGGATTAATCGTTACGAGCTGATTCATGGTGCGGGCAAGGTGGAGGCGTTCATCGATGCCGTTCTAGCCATTCAGGAGCATGTCGATCCGCAGCTAATTAAGCCACATCGCTATGATAAGCGACAGCAAATGGAAGAGAAGCAGCGCCAAGCCAAGGAGAAGAAGAAGGCGCCTGTCCGGCAGGGAGAGTATGACGATCTGTGGGAGCTGGAGAATCAGGGCGCGGCGCTCTCGGACGGTGAGGATGCGGTTCCTTTTCCACCGGAGCAGGAGAAGGATATTCTCTGGTTCATCCAGGAGTATTCGGAGCATCTGGAGGACTGGCAGCGGGATATTATGAGCATGCTGCGCGAGGAAATGCTCTATTTCTGGCCGCAGATGGAGACGAAGATCATGAATGAAGGTTGGGCTTCTTACTGGCATCAGCGAATTCTGCGCGAGATGGATTTGAGCAGTGAGGAGACGATTGAATTCGCCAAGCTTAACGCTTCCGTTGTGCAGCCTTCGCAAAGTCTGAATCCCTATTACCTAGGCCTGAAAATCTTCGAGGATATCGAACGGCGCTGGAACGAGCCGACAGAGGAGGAACGAACGAGATTCGGGCGGGTTCCAGGGCAGGGCAGGGAGAAAATCTTCGAGGTGCGGGAGCTCGATTCAGATATTTCGTTCCTGCGCAGCTATCTAACGAAGCAGTTAGTGAACGATCTGGATCTGTATATTTTCGAGAAGCAAGGGCCAGAGTGGAAAATTACCGACAAGGGGTGGGAGAATGTACGTGATCAACTAGTCGTCTCCCGCATGAACGGAGGATTTCCTTACGTTGTCGTGAAGGACGGAGATTATGACCGATCTGGTGAGCTGCTGTTGAAGCATCAATATGACGGGCTTGAGCTGGACCTTAAGTATTTGGAGCGCACTCTCCCTTATGTCTACACGCTTTGGGGCAGGCCGGTTCATCTAGAGACAGTCGTAGAGAATAAGTTCGCCCTGTTCAGTTATGACGGCAATAAAGTGAGCAGGAGGATTGTCTAGCGGATGTTCAGGCCAGGGCTGCTCAATGCCGATTCGGGGTATCACAGGTCCACCTTAGGCTTGTAAGTGAAAAGATTGAGAAGAAAACTGCATTTTTGCAGGGAATGATAACCTAAAGAGCTTATATACGCTTCCAAGCCTGCATCTTTGCAGGCTTGGCACACAGGGAGAAATGCGCACGATGCAAGATTGTTGAAAAGCTCATGCGGTGCGGAGCCCTTTTCAATTGCTAACGAAACTACAGATCGCTATTGGCTCAAAGACAGCGGGAAATTATATCTAACGAAACTACATATCGTTATTTGAATGAAATCCAGACTTTTAGCCGCTTATTTGCTTCAATAGCGATACCCAGTTTCGTTAAAATGATTTTCTGCCCTTTTTGGCCTAAATAGCGATATCCTGTTTCGTTAGAGAAGGTTCCGCGAAAATAAAAACCCGCCTAGATAGACGGGTTTTTATTTTATCTATGCTTGTACTCTTAAGCGTCAAGCTAGAAAGTTAGCTTGTTTTCTTCGTGTACAGAATGCCGATTGTCTTCGCACCACAGTGGCTTGAAATGACGCAGCCGGCCTTGGAGATGGCGACTTCTCTAGCTCCGGTCTTCTCCTGCAGAATGCTCTTCAATTGGTCGGCATCTTCATCCGCTAGCGAATGAGTGACGAAGATCAGGTCATTGTCCATCTCACCGATGCGAGCAAGCGCGTTGTCCAGCATTTGATGAAGAGCCTTCTCACGGCTGCCGCGCACTTTGTAGGCGGGCGTCATTTTTCCATCGATCACTTTGATGACTGGACGGATCTTGAGCAGGCTGCCAACCAGGTTCTGCATCCCAGAGCAGCGTCCGCCTTTGTAGAGATAGTCGAGGGAATCGATCACGAATTCCGTCTCCACCTGCGGGCGGGTTCTGTGCAGAAGGTCCATGATCTCTTCGATGCTCTTGCCTGCTTCGGCTGCTCTATATGCCTTCATCACCTGCAGACCGATGCCGGTAGACAGGTTCAGTGAATCAAATACACGAACTCGGCCCTCAGGGAATTCAGTTGCCGCGATCAGTGCGTTCTGATACGTAGAGGAGAGCTCGGACGACAAGCTGATATAGAGGATATCCTTGCCTTCGTTGATGGCTGGAGTGAAGGCCTGAATGAAGTCAGCGGGTGAAGGGGCAGCCGTCTTCGGCAGCTTTTTGGTCTCGCTTACCTTCTGATATAACATCGGGGTATCCAGGTCAATGCCGTCTTTATAGGTCTGCTGATCAAAGGTGACATACAGGGGAATAATTCCAATGTCATATTTCCCAATCCAATCGGATGGCAGGTCACATGTGCTGTCAGCGAATATTTTGAGGTTTCCCATTGAGTAGTCCTCCTTATATGGTTTAAGTTAGGCCTTGTCTGATCCGTCAGGCCTCAGACTTCTTAGTATACATGATAGCTACCGTATGTGGGCCACAATGACTCGAAATAACGCATCCTGCTTGGGAGAGCGCTACTTCGCGCGCACCGGTCTTCTCTTTTAATACGGACGCCAAGTAGAGGGCTTCTTCCTCAGCAAGCGTGTGTACAACAATAATTACATCATTATCCATTGCGTCTAGATTTGCAAGTGCGTTATCCAGCATTTTCTGAACGGCTTTGTCTTTCTTGCCGCGTACTTTGTAAGCGGGGATGATAGAACCGTCAACAACCTTAAGGATTGGCCGGATCTTCAGCAAGCTGCCGATGAAGTTCTGCATGCCGGAGCAGCGCCCGCCTTTGTACAGATACTCTAGCGTATCGATAACAAATTCAGTGTCTACCAATTGCCGAGTATGCTCTAACATAGCTGTAATCTCCGTCGCGGTCTTGCCTTGTTCAGCCGCTCTGACGGCCTTCATGACGAGCAGACCGATTCCGCTGCACAGATTCAGAGAGTCGACGACATGTACCCGCCCGGGCGGGAGTTCGTCCGCTGCAATCAGTGCATTCTGATAGGTTGCGGACAGCTTGGACGACAAGCTGAGATAGACGATTGTCTCGCCACGCTCGATATGCGGACTGAAAGCATTAACGAAATCGGTTGGCGATGGCGCCGTGGTCTTCGGCAGAGAGCCGCCTTCTTCAACCTTGCGATATAGCTCCTCCGGAGTGATGTCAATCCCGTCCCGGTAAATCGCATCACCAAATACAACGTAGAGAGGTATAATTCCTATTTCATATTTTGTAATCCAATCTGTTGGCAGATCGGAGGTGCTGTCTGCGAATATTTTTATTTGTGACATATGCATCTCCTTTATTTGTGGATAGTCCCTAGCTTCATCCAACCTTCTCGGTGCTGAAAAGTGGGATTTTGGGCACATACTATATTTGAATACGTATCAAATAGAGGCCAGGTTTCTTAAAGATAAGCAAACAATACTACGAAAATCACCGGTAGTATAGGTATTGCCGAGAAAATCGTGCCTAATATCGCGAACACTTTCTTGCGATTCTTCATGCTGATTCCGACAATGCCTAGTATGAGTGAGGTTAGATTTAAGACTATAGTAATCAATAGTAGCAATACTCCGACAACTGCGCTACCCTGCTGTATGAAATACTCCTCGAACAGTTCTTCAGGGCCTCCGAGAACATTGGCAGCTGCGACAGATACAAGCACTGTAGCGAAAAGATAGCCCATGAAAGCTACCAAGCTTATGATAAAGGAAGCGATACCGGGACCCGAATGCTTAATGATTTGGGTAGGTTGACCGCCTTGTGCGGGGCCAGGATAAGAAGGGTATGTAGTATAATTCCTCTGGTCAAAGTTTTCCATTTTAAATAAGTCTCCTTTAGGCCATAATGATTACTCTGTATAATTTTTCATATCTTTGCCAAAAAATCAATGACTATTTCAATTGTTTGTAGTACTAGAATGTATCAAGCCATTGGGTTAAGATGAATTAAGGAAGATTGAGCTGTATAGGAGGCGTTAGTATGCAACGCAAATATGCCGGGATCGGCGCTATAATTATGCTGTTGTCTGTGGCACTGGGAGCGTTCGGCGCTCATGTGCTAAAATCGATCATCGGAGAGGAATCGCTCGGTACCTATGAGACGGGGGTTCACTATCAGATGATTCATGGAATCGGAATGATACTCGCGTCCATAGCGGCTGCCTTTGGCGGCAGTGCGAGCAAATGGCGCTGGGCGAATATTTTGTTCCTGATCGGTACGATCCTGTTCTCTGGAAGCTTGTACCTGCTTGCTCTTACGGGATGGAAGTGGTTTGGTCCGATTACACCACTGGGTGGCGTATCCTTTATCGCTGGCTGGCTGATGTTCATTCTGGCCGCATGGGACAAAACACAGCAGAACAGTAGTAAGTAATAAAAGCGGACAATCTATGATTAATTAGATCGTCCGCTCTGTTTGTGTACCTAAAATGTTCGTGTTCAGATTCGATGTCTGAGTATTGCTACGGGATCAAACATGGCCTATTTGAACCTCTATATGAGTCATTACTCGTTAAGATCGATAATTTCGCTGAGATGGAAGGAGTAGACTTGCTTCTCATCTACATGGTAGACCGTCATTGTATAGGTATCCGTCAGGAAGTTCAAAATCCGGCAAGGAATGCTAACGCGCTTCCCGTTACGATTGACTAATAGACGGACGAGTGAATTTTCGGCGATGTATTTTTGAACCCAGTTTTCAAAATATTGACTCTTTGCCATGCTTACAAAGCTGTTCTGTTGCGGGCTCTCCGGCTGTTCCTTAGGAGCAGGGGGTGTATTTGTATCCTTGGTCTCCGAGGGAGTCGGATTCGAAGCGCCTTCATTGATTCTTTTATAGGACTTGTTGATAAGTGACTGCTTCTTATTGGCAAGCATGGAGTTAATAATGGCGCCTAGCTCAATTCCTGAGTTGATCCGGTAATCGATAATATCGTCACTGCTGTTCAATAGCTGCAGCAGTTTTTGCAGTGCTTTGGCATTTGTCTGTTCTTTGACCAGAATTTCTACATTAAATAGATATCCTAGTTCTTCTTGATCGGTTGCACTTGTCTTTTTCATATTTCCCCCAAAAGCTCATGTCATGATATGTAATAAAAAAAGATTTCATAATATAACTCTAATACACCTGATTATCATAGCACTGCTTCAAGGGGAAGCATAGTCCTAAAATCTTATAAACATACCGGAATTCAATTAATATTGAATGATGTCTTTATAATTATTAATTAAAACAGTTCTACAGACCTAGAACGTAAGACTGTATTTAGATATAAATCGCTTTCGATAAGCTCAATTTTGCTCTATTGTGATGTAATTCATTTGAGAATCTTTGCAGCTCGCGTTGATTCGACTTGAAAAGTAGGGTAGAATGGAATGAGAATCAGTGAGAATCACCAATAATAATTCTAATTAAATAATTATTAGAATTATTTTATGCTATAATGGCTTTACAAAAAAGAGAACGAGTAGATGGAGGGCATGATAAAAAATGACACATTTCGTTGTTGAGGGTCTGAAGGCGACCATTGAAGGGAAGGAAATTCTCAAGGGAATCGACCTTGAAATAAAGGGCGGAGAAATCCATGCAATCATGGGCCCGAATGGAACAGGTAAAAGTACGCTTGCTTCCGCATTAATGGGACATCCTAAATATGAAGTAACTGACGGCGCAGTGAGCTTGAATGGTGAAGACGTGTTGGAAATGGCCGTGGACGAGCGTGCTCGCGCGGGTCTGTTCCTGGCAATGCAATATCCAAGCGAAATTGCTGGCGTAACGAACTCTGACTTCTTGCGTAGTGCAATCAACGCACGCCGTGAAGAAGGCAATGAAATCTCATTGATTAAATTCATCCGTCAAATGGAGAGCAAAATGAAGGAGCTGGAGATGAATCCTGAATTCGCTCACCGTTATTTAAATGAAGGCTTCTCTGGCGGAGAGAAGAAACGGAACGAAATTCTGCAAATGATGATGATTGAGTCGAAGCTTGTCATTCTGGACGAGATCGACTCTGGTCTGGATATCGACGCATTGCGTATCGTAGCTAACGGTGTGAATAGCATGCGTGATGAAGATCGCGGATTCCTGATCATTACACACTATCAACGTCTGCTTAACTATATTAAACCGGATGTCGTTCACGTAATGATGCAAGGTCGAATCGTTAAATCGGGTGGCCCTGAGCTGGCAGAACGTCTGGAACGCGACGGATATGATTGGGTCAAAGAAGAACTTGGAATTACGGATGAAACTGTCGGTCAAGAAGCTTAAGACGGAAGGAGGGAACTGAAATGACGACACAAATCGTTCTTCCGGTGGAACTTGATACAGTAAGACAAACATCCGTTAATAATGGGGAACCGGCCTGGTTGACGGAAAGTCGTGTTAATGGCGTGAAGCTTGCTCAAGAGCTTGAATTGCCTAAGTTGGAAAAGATGAAAATCGAACGCTGGGATCTCAGTAATTTCGGTCAACAACGAGAAGGCTATGCAGCATCGGCGCAGCAGTTGCCTGAAAGTGTGGCTTCTCTCGTCGATCTGAAAGAGCACAGCAACCTGATCGTTCAGGTGAACAGTAGAACACAGTTTGCGCAGTTATCCCCTGAGTTGACTGCCAAAGGTGTTATTTTCACAGATCTGGAGACTGCCGTTCGCGAACATTCCGACCTTGTACAGAAGTATTTGCATCAGGCTGTCAAGAGCGATGAGAACCGCTTGACCGCTCTGCATTCCGCACTGTGGAATGGTGGTGTGTTCCTGTATGTACCGCGCAATGTAGAGATCGATATTCCACTGCAAAGCATCTTTGTTCAAGAGGATGATAAGACGACCTTTGCACCGCATGTTTTGATTGTTGCCGAAGCGAATAGCCGTGTTACTTATGTAGACAACTACTTCTCCGGGCAATTTGACAAGACGGTTGTTCATAGCGGAGTAGCGGAAGTATTCGTTCAAGCGGGAGCCAAGGTACAGTTCGCTACAGTTCATAATCTGGGCACCAATACCATTGACCTGAGCTATCGCCGTTCGATCATCGACAATGACGGTTCGATCGAATGGATCATCGGCGAGATGAACTTTGGTGATGCGATGAGTGAGACGCTGTCGATTCTCAAAGGCAACGGATCTCTCTCGGATATGAAGGTGATCGCGGTCGGTTCGGGTTCGCAGAAGCTGAACTATACGACAAAGGCAGTCCATTTCGGCAAGAGCTCTGAGAGTCAAATGATTACCCGGGCTGTTATGCGTGAACAAGCTACAGCGATCATAAATGGGATCACGAAGATCGAGAAGGGTGCAACCAAGGCAAACGGCGAGCAAACCGAGAAGGTTCTTATGCTTAGTCCGAAGGCCCGTGGGGATGCAAACCCAATTCTGTTGATCGATGAGGATGATGTCAAAGCCGGTCACGCGGCTTCGGTTGGCCAAGTCAATCAAGAGCAAATTTACTATCTCATGTCTCGTGGTATCTCGCGTGAGCAAGCTGAACGCTTAGTTATTTATGGTTTCCTTGCCCCAGTCGTTACGGAGATTCCTATGGAACAATTGCAGCAGCAATTGCAAGGACTGGTTGAAAGGAAGTTAGGTCAATGAATGCAGAACTGATCCGGGAACAATTTCCTATTCTGCATCAGGAGATCAATGGTCATCCGCTTGTATACCTTGACAGTGCTGCCACTTCTCAGAAGCCACGCGCTGTGCTCGATGCACTGAAGCACTACTATGAGTGGGAAAATTCTAACGTGCATCGTGGTGTCCACACACTTGGCAGCCGGGCAACGGATGCATATGAAGGGGCGAGAGAGAAAGTGGCGCGGTTTATCGGCGCTGCACGGACCCAGGAGATTATTTTCACCCGGGGGACGACGACTTCGCTGAATATGGTAGCCTCCGCTTACGGACCTGCAGTGCTCCAAGAGGGTGATGAGATTGTCATTACTCCTATGGAGCATCATAGCAATCTGATCCCTTGGCAGCAGTTGGCCATACGGACGGGTGCTGCTTTAAAATATATCCCGCTTCAGCCTGACGGCAATATTGCTCTGGAAGATGCGGAAAAGACGATTACCGATCGTACGAAGATCGTCTCGATCGCCCATGTCTCCAATGTGCTTGGCGTAGTAAATCCGGTCAAAGAGCTGGCTGAGATTGCTCACCGTCATGGAGCTGTAATGGTTGTTGACGGAGCACAGAGTACGCCTCATATGAAGGTGAATGTGCAGGAACTGGATTGTGATTTTTACGCTTTTTCTGGCCATAAGATGTGCGCACCAACGGGAATTGGGGTACTATATGGTAAGAAGCATTTGCTGGAGTCTATGGAGCCGATCGAATTCGGCGGAGAGATGATCGATGATGTCGGCCTGTATGAATCGACATGGAAGGAGCTTCCGTGGAAATTTGAAGGTGGGACACCGATTATCGCTGGAGCGATTGGACTGGGCGCTGCGATTGATTTTCTGCAGGAGATCGGTATGGATGCGATTCACCAGCATGAAACGAAGCTGGCGAAGTACGCCACTGCCAAACTCTCTGAAATTGAAGGACTGACATTATACGGGCCGCGCGAACGCGAGGTAGGATTGTTGACCTTCAATCTGCAGGATATTCATCCGCATGATGTAGCTACTGTTCTGGATGCGTCGGGAGTAGCTATACGTGCCGGTCATCACTGCTGCCAGCCGTTGATGCGCTGGCTTGAGGCCAGTGCAACAGCTAGAGCTAGCCTCTATCTGTACAATACGGAGCAGGACATTGACCGTCTGGCTGAAGCTTTAGTCCAGACAAAGGAGTATTTTGGATAATGCAACTTGACGATTTATACCGCCGCGTAATTATGGATCATTATAAAAACCCGCGCAACCGTGGAAAATTTGATGATGATTCCCTGACTGTTGATCTGAACAATCCAACTTGTGGGGATCGCATCTCCCTCCAGCTGAAGCTGGAGGATGGCGTTGTGAAGGACGCTCGCTTTACCGGAGAGGGCTGCTCGATTAGCATGTCCTCAGCATCGATGATGACAGAAGCAGTGAAGGGCCGGACCTATGCGGAAGCGATGGATTTGGCTAGTCGATTCTCTTCCTTAATGCAGGGAGAGGCTGTTGATTTTGACGAATATGAAGAGCTTGAGGCTCTATCCGGGGTTAATAAATTCCCTGCCCGGATCAAGTGCGCGACGCTGGCATGGAACGCACTCAAGAAAGGGATTCACGAAGAAGAATAACCTAAGCATAAGCAATTAATGAAAGTTTAAGGAGGTAATGCAGCCATGGCTAAGAAAGCGCCTGAAATGGAAGAGTATAAATATGGCTTTCGTGATGAGCACAAGTCAATTTTTCAATCGGGTAAAGGTTTGACTCGAGAGATTGTCACGGAAATTTCCCGTATGAAGAATGAACCGGAGTGGATGCTTAACTTCCGTCTGAAATCGCTGGAGCAGTTCGAGAAAATGCCGCTGCCGCGCTGGGGCGGAAATCTGGACGATCTTGACTTTAACGAAATTCAATACTATGTCAAACCATCTGAGAAGCAAGGTAAGACATGGGATGAAGTTCCTGACGAGATCAAAGAGACCTTTGACAAGCTTGGTATTCCTGAAGCGGAGCAGAAGTTCCTGGCTGGGGTATCGGCTCAATATGAATCCGAGGTTGTATATCACAGCATGCAGAAGGATCTCGAGGACCAAGGCGTTATCTTCATGGATACCGACTCTGCTCTGAGAGAGCACCCTGAGATCTTCCGCGAACATTTCGGTACGATTATTCCTCCAGCAGACAATAAATTTGCCGCTCTGAACAGTGCGGTATGGTCTGGTGGCAGCTTCATCTATGTGCCGAAGGGCGTGAAGTGTGAGATTCCACTGCAAGCTTACTTCCGTATTAACTCGGAAAATATGGGTCAGTTCGAACGTACCCTGATCATCGCTGACGAGGACAGCTTCGTACACTATGTAGAGGGATGTACAGCACCGATCTACAGCACGAACTCTCTGCACAGTGCGGTCGTGGAGATTATCTGTAAGAAGAACGCCCGCGTTCGTTACACAACGATTCAGAACTGGGCACCGAACATTTACAACCTCGTTACGAAGCGTGCCGTTGCCGAAGAGAATGCGACAATGGAATGGGTTGATGGCAACATCGGCTCTAAGCTGACGATGAAATATCCAGCGGTTATTCTGAAGGGCCGTGGAGCCAAAGGCAGCGTATTGTCGATCGCTGTTGCCGGCAAAGGCCAGCTTCAGGATGCGGGTGCGAAGATGATTCACCTCGCTCCGGACACCACTTCGACGATCGTATCGAAATCGATCAGTAAGCATGGCGGTAAAGTAACGTACCGCGGTCTTGCTTCATTCGGACGTCAAGCAGATGGCGCGAAGTCCAACATCAAGTGCGATACACTCATTCTCGATAATGAGTCTACTTCGGATACTATTCCATACAATGAGATCATGAATGATAACATTGTTCTGGAGCATGAAGCGACTGTATCGAAGGTGTCGGAGGAGCAGCTCTTCTACTTGATGAGCCGTGGTCTGACTGAAGAGGAAGCAACGCAAATGATCATCATGGGCTTCATTGAGCCGTTCACGAAAGAGCTGCCGATGGAGTATGCGGTTGAGATGAACAGATTGATCAAGTTTGAGATGGAAGGTAGTATAGGTTAAGTGAAAGCTAAGCGTATCAACTGTTTCCGGTTTATTTTTCGGTGCGTGATACCCGAAATGATACCGTTTAGTCGAATACGCTCATTACTTCTTGCTTTCACTCCATGTAGAGATGTCTGTAGGTGTTATTGATCAAATATGAACCGTAGCTATGACGTATATTGTGGATACGTAGTTCAGGAAATACACGTTTAAAATATTTGTGAAAGTGGGAATAGTGGTATGGGCCACTCCACCAAATACAAACATATCCTCACTGAATCCGTAGATTTTTTCTGCGGATTCTTTTTTATTTTATCTGGTGGACATAAATAGAAGGGAGGGCTTACCAGATAGTGGAGGGATATAACTTGTAGTACAAGCATCACATAAAATGGACTATTTACGAGGGAAAGGTGCCCAATCCTTCTATAGAAAATAGAATAGGATGGTGTGTACTCTAAATACAAGGAGGTATGCAGACATGGGTGAAGTACTTGGTGGTGTAGGATCATGTGGCGGTGGATTATTTACATCAACTGCAGCGATCTTAGTTCTGTTCATTTTGCTCGTTATCATTACAAGAGCCTTTGTTTTTTAATCGATAACTCTAATCGACTACTTCAACTTTCCAATAGTTGGTGTACGTCATATGCCCATGCCGCATGAAAACTGAAAGAAAGCCCATTGACCTTCATTAAGGTCAATGGGCTTCTAAATTAGGGTGTATTAGTGCTGTTACATATAAATCTCAGTGATCGTAAGCTCACGTTCCCTGGACAAATCGATAAAACGCGATTCCGTACGTATTAGCGGACGGAAGAAATCGGATGGGTTAGTCATGATAATCGCCCCAACTTCGCCGGAACTCAGCAGTACTCTCTTACCGATAAAGTTCGGTAGCAGGTGGTTAATCAACACCTGGGTAGGCTCAGGACTTAATTTGCCAAAGCTCATGTTATTCAATTCTTTGAGTACGGTGAATAACTCCTGCTTCGATTGATAGATACGGTTAGAGGTCATTGCTGTGTAGACGTCTGCCACTGCAGTGATCTTGGCGTATGGGTGGATCTCCTTATCGGTTAGTCCGCGTGGGTAACCGCTACCATCATCACGCTCATGATGCTGCAAAGCGATGAGGGCCGATAGCTCGTCCCCGGTGGAATTCATAATAATCTCATACCCGTATTGCGTGTGTCGCTTGATCTCCTCAAATTCCTCAGGTGTCAACTTCCCAGGTTTGAATAAGATATCCTCCGGTATTTTACACTTCCCGATATCGATCAAGTAACCAGCTTTGCCAACTTTATAGGCGTCTTCCTTTGAATATCCTAACCAGGAAGCGATATAATAGGATAGCATTCCAACCTGCAAAGAATGATTATATGTATAATTATCATTATTGCCAAGCAGCAGAAGCAGTGATACGACATCCTTCTGGTCATCGAGCTGTTCGACCATGGGTTCAAGCAGTTGGTCTACTTGAGAATTGTCGAAATTTCCAGTTGCCAGCGCTTCCAGGAATATTGCCTCAAATCCGTCAATCGCTTCGTTAAATACAGGCTGTATCTTCTGGATGAACTGCGGAGTAATTGAGGCGGTCGGCACGACGACATCAATGGTATGAGGGATGATATCAATATAATCGATCCCGTGCTGCATCAACTTAACGATGGCCTCGCTGGACAGTTCCTTCTCTTTCTGTAGAACCAGTACGCCAAAATGATTGAATACGTCGGTCTGAAGCTTGTCTCCAGGGTTAAGATCCATAATATGTACCTTCAAGAAAGATGACACCTCTATACTGTGCTTTTTTTTAATCATATCAGGAAATATATGGGTTGACAACGGTATCATAGTTCTTTATTGCTATTTATTAGAGGAAGATTATGACCGGGGCAGGATTGCGTGGGAGACTTATAGTCATTATCTCTCCTGTAAAATAGAGCACTGGGAGGACAAAAGGTTGATGCTTAAGCATCAACCTCCAGATACAGGCGGAATCAAAGCGATCTCATCCGTCTCCCGGATCGGACAATCGGCTGCTGCGTATTCCTGATTGACGGCAGCCATTGCCGCGGATATGAGTGGACTAGCATCGGGATAAGTATCGCTTAGCAGCTTCTTCAAACGCTCGACAGTTAGGCTGGATTCGCTGCAGTTTAAAGAGATCCGGGATGTACCGAGTCGTTCGGCCAGTCCGGCAAAGAGAGAAATTTCTATTTTCATGTCTAAGCACCTCGGATTTTGTGTTTAAATCCCTATAATATATCATATATAAGAAGACAGTGGGCGTTTTCAAGGTATATAATTAGATTTATCTTCATTTTTTGTTGGTCTATTGAATAAAAAAACAACAAGGGGGCTTTCATGTGCCGGATAAGGATGAAGTTACAATAACGATCGCATATACGAATGACTTGCACAGCCATTTCGGCGCCATGGGCAGAATCGCCGCGATGATCGATGATTTGCGGTCGGAGCCAAATAGTGAAATGCTGCTCCTTGATATAGGCGACCATATGGATCGAGCCGCACCAGAGACGGAAGGCACAATGGGTCAGGCAAATGTCGATATTCTGAATTTGACAGGATATGATGCGATTACGATCGGGAATAATGAGGGGCTGACCTTTACTCCTGAACTTCTAGGGGAGACGTATGCAAGTCTGCGGTGTCCCGTAATTTGCAACAATATTGTTGAACAAAGAACAGGCCAGCCTCCAGGATGGATGAGAAGGCATCATATTGTACAGCGGGGTCCGTTCACGATTGGTTTGATTGGTGCGACGGCGGCATTTTCTGATTTCTACAGCTTGCTGGGGTGGGATGCTCTTGACCCAATAGAGACGATCCAATATGATGTAGAACAGTTGCGTCCGCAGGTGGATCTGATTGTTGTCATGTCCCATTTGGGGATCTTGCTCGATCGACAGCTGGCAGAGACGATTCCAGACATTGACCTCATCATCGGCGGTCATACACATCATCTGCTGGAGGAGCCATTAATTATAGGGAAGACAGCGATCACGGCTGCGGGCAAATTCGGTAATTATCTTGGGAAAATAAAATATCGCAGGAACCCAGTGAGCGGTCTACCGGAAATTTACGATGGAAAGGTGCTTCAAGTTGAGCCAGGGGCGGAAAGTGAAGTGATCCTGAGCTCCATTGACACTTATCGTAGGAAGTCTAAAGCCCGTCTGGATCGGACGGTCACAACGACGGATCGGAAGCTGTCGATCTCTTACAACAGGGAGTCTCCATTCGGCAATTTATTGGCCCAGGCGGTCAGAAGGTTTACGAACAGCGAACTATCGATTATCAATAGCGGACAATTGCTGAGCGACCTTCCAGCTGGTGATATTAGTGAAGGCATGCTGCATGAACGGTGCCCTTCTCCGATTAATCCTTGTACCATGATCTTGAAAGGTGAGGACATTCTATATACCCTAGAGCAATCATTGCGTCCAGATATGATGGATAAGACCATATTCGGCTATGGCTTCCGCGGTAAGGTTCTGGGCGGGATCTGTCTGGATGGTATGGAAGTCGAATATGATCCGTATGCCGAGCCAGATCAGCGAATTATACGAACAAGTGTCGCTGGGATTCCTCTAGACCCTGAAGCGACATATAAGGTAGGTACTCTGGATATGTTTACTTTCGGAGTAGGCTACGAACGGTTGCAGCAAGGAAGCGAGCAGAAATTTATGCTTCCTTTATTTATACGTGATCTACTCAGGTTGGAATTACAGACGGCAGGGGCCGTAGATAGTTGCTTCTTCACCAGATGGAAGCAAGTTTAAGCGATTTATAACGAGACGGAAGTGGTTTAGTTGCGGTTAATAGCTATAAATTCTCTACAACCAGGAATGAAGCTGGGTAAAAAAATTTATAATGAGGACGGGATTGTTCTCTTATCGGAAAATGCAGAAATAAATGATGCTATCATTCGCCGCTTGCGTCACCACGGCCTCGATTATATCTATATTGCTGATCATCGTACGGACGATATTCAGATCAGCGAGATGATCGAAGAAACTACGCGCCGCCGCGCGCTGAATGAATTAAGGGTCAATTTCAAGAAGCTGATGGAGCCGGCGATGAAAGGGGTGGTCTATCCCTATCTGGGCAAGACCTTCTCCGGCTTGGTCGAATCCATCGTCGATGACCTCAGCTCTCGGGAAGATGCAATGATCATGATGATGAATATTGATAGTATGGATCATTACCTGTACCGCCATTCTTTGAATGTATGCTTATATACTTTGTTGCTGGGCCAAGTCTATGGCTATAGCAAAGAGGATCTGACTCTGCTTGGTCTTGGAGCCATGCTGCATGATATCGGCAAGACGAAGGTGCCGCGGGATGTTCTGAATAAGCCGTCACAATTGACTGACGAAGAATTCGCACAGATTAAGCAGCATACCGAGATCGGGTTCAAGCTGTTAAAGGATGAACCAGGGATTCCGCTCAAGGCAGCCCACTGTGCTTATCAGCATCATGAACGCATTAACGGCGGCGGTTATCCGCGAGGCTTGAAGGGCGATGAGATCCATGAATTCGCCCGCTGGATCGCAATCACAGATGCGTTTGATGCGATGACAACGCACCGGGTATACCGTCCGGCGATGCTGCCGCATCAGGCACTGGAGGTGCTCTATGCAGGCTGCGGAGAATGGTATGAGAAGTCGAAGTTGGAGCTATTCAGAGATCATATGGCTATATATCCGGTGGGTATGACCGTTGATCTAAGCACTGGCGAACGAGGTGTTGTCGCCAAGATTCACAAGGCGATTCCGCATAGACCTGTGGTCAGAGTACTGACCAATCCTGACGGAGTTGATTTGAAGTCTCCGTACGATATCGATCTGTCAAACCGTCTATCCGTCGTTATTACCGGAGTAGATGGTGCAAAAGAAGCTATAAAATAAATAAGGTGAGTATAATATGAAGATAATGAGTATGAACAATGAAGCGATTCGGCAAATAAGCCCGAGTTATGATCCGTGGGATCCGATTCTGTCGCTTAAGCAGTACGGTCGACATGTACTGACCAGCGTGGAGATGACGGTAACCAATCTGTGCAATATGCGTTGTGAACATTGCGCAGTAGGCGATAGTCTTGTGATGAAGGAGCCGGAGCATATTCCAGTCGATATGATGCTAAGTGCGCTGGATGAGGTCGAGAACCTACAGACGATCAGTATCACAGGCGGAGAGCCTACATTTCGGAAGCAGACGGTCGACGAGCTGATTGTTCCACTATTGAAATACGCAAGATCACGGGGGATTCGTTCTCAGATCAATTCCAATCTGACGCTTGATTATGAGCGTTACGAGAAGCTGCTGCCTTACCTGGATGTCATGCATATCTCGTTCAATTACACGAGCGAGCGGGACTTCCATGAGGTAGGCTTCGCCCGCAGTGGGCATCCGGTCAAGTCTGAGGTTGCTTACAGAATGTATAACAAAATGGTGGAGAACACCCGCCGCTTGAGTGAGGAAGGGATGTTCATCTCCGCAGAATCGATGATCAATTACCGGACTTATGAGAAGCTGCCGGAGATTCATCGCTTGATTCTGGACATGGGCTGTAAACGCCATGAGGTCCATCCGATGTACGCGGCTGACTTCGCAGAGGGACTGCCTATGCTGTCGTTAGATCAGATGCGCGGAGCCATCCATTCCTTGCTTGATGCTCGTGATCCTAATCTGTGGATGCTGTTCGGTACGCTTCCCTTCTTCGCCTGCAATCCAAGCACGGAGGATGCTGAGCTGCTGCGTCGTCTACGCGAGGAACCGAATGTTACGGTGCGCAATGACCCGGACGGACGCAATCGGGTGAACGTGAACATGTTCACAGGCGATGTATTCGTCACCGACTTCGCAGCGATTCCAGCCTTCGGCAATTTGCGTGACGGGCGTCTGGATGATATTTTTGAGAAGTGGCTTATGGAGCATCCGCTCAATCAGAAGGTGAACTGCCACTGCCCTGCTGCGAATTGCTGTGGTCCAAATCTGCTGGTTGCCGATATGTATTATAAGGGTATCGACTTCAAATCGCGTAAAGCCATCACGCTATAATATTTAGCAATACGACATTATACGTAATCACACAGAAAAGAGGCGTTCATCTTGCACACCGATTTTGAAGTTGGCAAGATTATTTCTAACCTACTTATAGTCTTAATCCTGGTGTTCTTTAACGGGTTCTTCGTTGCTGCGGAATTCTCGCTTGTTAAGGTACGCCAATCACGGCTGACCCAGCTTGTCAGCGAAGGGAATCGAAGAGCTTCCTATGCACTTCGAGTCAATAAGAAATTGGACGCATACTTATCGGCTACTCAGTTAGGAATTACGCTTGCATCACTCGGTCTTGGCTGGGTTGGTGAGCCAGCTGTATCCGAGCTTATTGTCATGCCTATTATGTATAAGCTCGGAGTTACGGATCCTGCACTGATCTCCACGATTTCCGTAGCAGTAGGCTTCGCGATTATTACGTTCCTGCATATTGTAGTCGGTGAGCTAGCTCCTAAATCGCTGGCTATACAGAAGTCCGAGGCGACATCACTGTGGTTGTCAGCGCCGCTGCTATTCTTCTACAAGCTGTTCCTGCCGGTCATTTGGCTGCTTAATACAGCGGCTAACGGGCTGCTGCGCTTAATCGGCATTCAGCCGGCGAATGAGGCCGAAGCGGCGCATTCCGAAGAAGAAATACGGATCTTGATGAATCAAAGTGCTAAGAGCGGTGTGATCGACAAAGATGAAATGAAGCTGATGGATAATATTTTTGACTTCTCGGATATGCTTGCGCGGGAGGTTATGCTTCCGCGGACGGATATGGATTGCTTATTCACTAATCTATCCTGGGAAGAGAATTTGAAGATTATCAACGATACGAAGCATTCACGCTATCCGGTGGCTGTGGAGGATAAAGACCAGATCATTGGCTTTGTACATATTACCGATCTGCTGCTGCCGGAGCCGGATGGTCCGAAGGAACTCGTGGATATGGTGCGTCCGATTCTAAACGTACCGGAATCCATGGAAGTTAGCCATGTGCTACGTCTGATGCAGAAGCGGCATTCACAGCTTGCGATCGTGGTGGATGAGTATGGTGGTACAGCCGGTATTCTGACGGTAGAAGAAATTCTCGAGGAGATCGTCGGCGATCTTCATGATGAGTTCGAGGATGAGCGCCCGGAAATCGAGAAGCTGCAAGATGGCGTATACTCGGTAGACGGCCGTCTGTTGATCGAAGAGGTCAATGATCTGATCGGAAGTGAGTTGGTGGACGATGAGGTCGATTCGATCGGTGGCTGGCTGTTCAAGGAGCTGGAAGGGATTCCAGCCAAGGGAAAGAAGAAGCAGGAGGACAATATTATTTTTGAGGTGGCTGAAGCAAGCCGCCTGCGTATTACCCGGGTGATGATCATTAAATTGCAAGAACCTGAACAACCTGATGATCCATGCGAGGAATGATAGGATTTCTGGTTTCCTAAAATTCTGGCAAGATCAGATGGAATAATGATTTCTTGCAAATGAGGTTAACCCAATATAACAAAGCCGTCAGGTCATGCTGTACTTGAGAACTTGGAGTGTAGTGTGATGCTGATGGTTTTTTTATAAGCACTTGGCTTGACCGCTCTGGAGAGGGCGGTTTTTTGCAGTTTATTCACGCTTTTTAGTTCATTATTTGGGCGAATGTCATATGTTAAAGAATGAGGAGATCGCGGCTAAATTCTGTCCCAAGACCCCAGCGATCTTGAAAATCAATATGTAAAGGAGGAAGTGGTTTGAACTTTACTCAGGAGAAGTCATATACCCCTTTCATTGGCCCTTTTGATCCTTGCCCGCCGATATTGATTAAAACCTTTAGCACACCGCCGCAGTTATATATGCGCTTCCAGCCGCCCAATCTGCCGCAGTTTAGTCCGCAGGAAGCATTAAGACATGGTACGTTATGGCCCGCATTATACAGCCCCTATGAATCCCGGTGGGGGAAAGGAAGGCAGACGAATGAATGAGGTAACTAAGCCGCATTTCGATCAGGAGTTTTATGACATGCTGGAGAAGCTGCAGGCACTCGATTTCACGCTCGTCGAGCTGAACCTGTATCTGGATACGCATCCGAGGGACTTGGCTGCACTCCAGCAATTTAATCAACTGGCATTGGAAAGACGGCATCTGGCAGACCACTTTCAGCAGTTATACGGTCCATTGCAGAATTTCGGACATTCTTTCTCAAGATATCCGTGGGAATGGGTTAATGTCCCATGGCCATGGCAGGTCTAAGCCTGCCTTGATTCTTTATAGAGAGTGTTCAAAAATACGGTCTTGATTAAGACCTTTCCACCTAAGGCAAGTTATAGGATGAGCGACTGCACTCCACAGTCTTTAGCTTCAAGCACTTAATTATTCTAAAAACACACGACTGCAGCATATGCTTCGGCGCTGAAAAGTGGTCTTTATGAAAATAAGCAGGAGGAGGTAAGGCGGAGAAAATGTGGGTATACGAGAAGAAGCTGCAATACCCGGTTCGCATAGGTAAATGCGATATCGGAATGGCGAAGCTGCTGTTGGAGCAGTATGGCGGTGCCGATGGGGAGCTCGCGGCCGCGCTGCGTTATATGAACCAAAGGTACACGATTCCGGAGAAAGTTATAGGACTACTTACCGACATTTCGACGGAGGAATTTGCGCACCTCGAGATGATTGCCACCATGGTGTTCAAGCTCACGAAGGATGCGACTGTGGAGGAACTTCGAGCTAGCGGATTGGCGCCTCATTATGTAGCTCATGACAGTGCGCTCTTCTATGAGAATGCTTCGGGCGTACCGTTCACGGCTGCCTATATCCAGGCGAAAGGCGATCCCATCGCTGACTTGTACGAGGATATTGCCGCAGAAGAGAAGGCCCGGGCTACATATCAATGGCTAATCGATATGACCGATGACGTCGATTTACAAGACAGTCTGAAGTTCCTGCGCGAGCGTGAGATTATCCACTCACTGCGCTTCCGCGAGGCGGTAGAGATCTTGAAGGATGAGCAGGGGAAGAAGAGGGTGTTCTAGTGAGGCGGATGTAGAGGGCATAGCAACAAATGATCCGAAAGTATCGGAAAGGCAGAACTCCTTGAGGAGAGCTGTCTTTTTTTGCGTTGATAAATATATGAAAAGGGGTTGTAACCATGAAGCTGCATATTGGGCGGGTCAACGATAAGCAAAGTCCCCACGACCGTATTTATGGAGAGGATTTATAAGAAGATTGAATTGAAAATCTATAGCTTCACGTAAGTGTTGGCCAGAGGATGGAAGGATACCCTGTTAGATTAAGAAGGGCTGGAAGGAATGGGATTACATAATTATGAAATAGAGGTATAATCATGGAGACTAAGTAAGGGTGCAAATACTCACGGGTGGTGGGGATTTGTGACGTGCAGAGATATGGGGGTTATATGAAACAGCACTAAAAATATACGAGGTGTAAATCAATGAAACTTAATAACCCACGGGTAGAAACGATTAACAATTGGGGACCAACAATGTATGACTGGGGTGGAGTCATCACACAAGGGCTGCATAATCTTGGTTGATATTCAGACAACCCCTGCGAACCTAATAGCGTCGCGGCC
Source organism: Paenibacillus motobuensis (assembly GCF_039521865.1). Taxonomy (NCBI): domain Bacteria; kingdom Bacillati; phylum Bacillota; class Bacilli; order Caryophanales; family Paenibacillaceae; genus Paenibacillus; species Paenibacillus motobuensis. The sequence continues at coordinate 519,461 of NZ_BAAACX010000007.1, forward strand.
GGCAGCCAGCTGCCTTAAGGTTCTCGGGTTCGTGAATGCCGTAACGTTATATTAAATCAGCCGAAACCTAGAAAATAAAATTCTGAAAGGAAGATTTAAATGGCTCTTACTGAGAAGAGAATAATGGATTCAAAGAATGGATTAGAACTTCAAGATTTAAGGAATGAACAAATTCATATGGTTTGTTTCAAGGGATCAGAGTTCCATGGAATTGATATGAGGGACACGTCAGTAGCGCATACGAATTTCGTCAATGCGAAGTGGGAACATATATACTTCTCAAATGTTCAAATAAATATGATCCAAATGGGTGGGACAATATTTGAGAATATTGTTCGCCCTGAAGGAAACGAAAGTAAATTTGAAGAAGAACCAGGAACAGAAGGATGGATTAATTTAGAACCAGTACAGTTCAAGACCAGTGATTTAAGTAGAGCTGTTTTTGAATCATGTAATTTATCTAACGTTGAATTAAATAACTGTAATATTGAAGGATTAAAGATCGATGGCATATTAATAAAAGATTTAATAGAACATTATAAGAGCAATAACAAAGTTTAAGTAACTCAATGAAGCGGCTGACATCATATAACATGAAGCCAACAACGTTAGGCGAAACCCCGGAAACAAAACAATAACCATACAGAATTAATTACAAACAAAATAATGAAAGAAGGCAAGAAATATGAAATTTAGTGGAGTGTGTTTAATCACAGATGATGTAATTAGTCTAATGGAATTTTATAAAAATATTTTACAAGTTGAGGCTGTAGGAGATGAAATAGCAGCACGCTTACGGGTCAAAGGAGATTACCATATTGATATTTGTTCAAAGCAGGGAATGGAAAATTTGGCGCCTGGTAGCACAAGTGGAATCGGTCATGGTGGATGTACTATTGAATTAGAAGTTGATAGTATTGATGAAGAATATGAGAGATTAAAAAAATATAATGTCAAAATCATTAAATTACCAGAGACTTACCCTTGGGGAAGACGATCATTATGGATTCAGGATATAGATGGAAATATTGTAAACATATATACAAACGTAACTCCAGAAATACATAATTGATTGAGCTTTCTCAAAGATGTCCGGGGCATCGCATAACACAGTATTCTCGCTGGCAGACCCTTACGGGTCCTTGTTCGCAGACTTATAAAAGTTGATATAAGAACGCTTGTAAGCAGATGGAATGGAAGTAAAACATAACTATTGAATCTTGGGTGGGCATGGTTTCCCTTCGAAAGGAGGTGAAGCCATGGAAGTGAAAGATGCATTAACGATCATGTTCCTCTTTGGAACATTCATTTTTGCTCTTTTAACATACATCAATAATAACAACAAGAGAAAGTAAAAACCTACCCAAAGGTTAAGGCCAGAGGTGGGTTTTGTTCCTATAAGCCTTAGAAGGGAATAAAAATGTATCAAAGCGTGAAGTGAAATTTGAAAATAAATAGGAAAGATGTGTTGAAGGTAAACCGAAGATGCATCAAGAGATAACATTTTTTTACTTACTACAATACAAGACATTGAGCATTTCGAGTAAGGTATTTATTGGTGACCAGAATACTTGCATGAAAAATTCCAAGAATTCTACAAGGCGAGTTATAATAAGATTATCTTTTAAGAAAAAAGGAGTATACATATATTGAATCTTGCTGTTCCCGTTACACAATCTCAACTGATGCAGGTTTTGCTTAATGTCTCTGTTATTCGTCCTGTTTTTATTTGGGGTGCCCCAGGGATTGGAAAATCCGCTTTAGTTGAATCATTTGCCGATCAAGTCGGACTTCCATGTGTTTCACTTTTAGGCTCTCAGCTTGCGCCAGAAGATATTATTGGTGTACCTCAGATCGTTGACGGCAAAAGTCAATTTTGTCCACCCAAAATGATTGCTCGCAATGAACCATACTGTTTATTTTTGGACGAACTTAATGCTTGCTCGCAAGAAGTCCAAAAAGCTTTTTACAGTCTTATTCATGAGCGTCGAATTGGTGATTATCATCTTCCAGAAGGCTCGATTGTAATCGGTGCTGGCAACCGTGCGCAAGATAGTGCAATTGTAAAACCGATGTCCTCTGCGCTCATTAACCGTATGTTTCATGTCCAACTTAATGTATCGTTTCAAGACTGGATTTCTTGGGCGTACGAAAACGAAATTCATCCGATCGTTATTGAATATTTAGAGTCTCGCCCCGATCATCTGTGGAGTGCCCCTCCGAAAACGGAAGAACCGTTCTCCACGCCAAGGTCCTGGCACATGCTTTCGGATGCACTTCGCGAGTTTGGTGATAACTTATCACCAGAAGTGGTTAGCATTTTAGCGGGTGGTTCTTTAACTCCTGCTCATGCAACACAATTTAAAGCCTTTTACAAAAATCTAAGTGGTAAATATCAATTAAATGCTATTTTAGAGGGAAAAATTTCATTTCCGTCTTCTCCAGAAGATCGTGATGTTCTCTATTTTCTGGCTCAATCTTTCCGAGCCCAAATTATTAAAGAGCTTCCTGCTCGAAAAGATGAGATTAGTGGGAATCATAGGCAGTTTGCTCACACGGTGAAAAAACTGATTAAAGACTTGTCTGCCATTAGTTTCGAACTTGCACAGCTCGTTGTTGCGAAAAATGAACAATCCTCTAATATTCCTGACTGGCTTATGGTGGAAATTGTTCGTGATTTGCCACGGCTCGCTGTTAAAGATAAGGGGTAATGATGTCAAAAAAATCGACACCTGAAAATCCAGCTTTAAAACAATTTCAAGCAGCAGTAGAAATAATTGAAAACCATCCTATTTTTTCACCTTTATGTTCAAGAACCAGTATTGTCCATCGTGATGGGACCCCTTATCCAATAAATGGTTGGGCAACCGTTACAAAAGGTGGATATATTTACACGCACCCTAAACGTCGAGGCGAAACCTCGGAGTGGGTTTATGTGCTTGCTCATTGTTTGTTGCATTTAGGACTTGGTCATTTAATAACGAAAGATCATCCAGTGGCATGGAATGCAGCTTGTGATTTGTACATTGCCAAATTTCTTGCTGATTTAAAACTGGGAACACCCCCTTCTGACATGGAAACACGGACAGATATGACCGTAAAGGATGAGGAGTTTCTTTATGAGCAATTTTGTGTACGGGGCGTGCCTGAAGTTTTGAAATATTTTGGTACAGCAGGTGTAGCAAATTCGGATATGGATGTTCGAAATACAGTAGCGCGTAGCTATTGGGGGGGAGAACCCGAATGGGAAAAATACTTTGCAATTGGGTTATCTAACGCGGTCACAAGTGCTGTAAGTGTGGCGGGAGGTCACTCCACGTCTTTATCGGATTCTACGAATGTTAAAAGTGCTGCGCAACGGGCAAAACGGTGGTTTATGGACCGTTATCCATTGCTCGGCGCTCTTGCTTCCGGTTTTACAATTATTGAAGACCAAACCATTTCTCAACGATTAAGCATTTCGGTTGCGGCTATTGATGTTGTAGAACGGGAAATTTACATGAATCCTGCAGCTGGACTAACCGACGAAGAATGTATTTTTGTGATGGCGCATGAGTTATTACATGCAGGTCTTCAGCATCATGAACGCTGCCAAGGTCGCGATCCTTATTTGTGGAATGTCGCTTGTGATTATGTCATCAACCTGTGGTTGGTTGAAATGCAAGTTGGTGAATATCCTAAAATCGGTTTACTTTTGGACTCAGAGTTGAAAGGTTTATCTGCAGAATCGATTTACGACAAAATGGTTGGAGATATTCGCTTATATAGAAAACTGGCTACACTTCGCGGCAATGGATTAGGCGATATGATTGGTAAAGGTGATCCGTCACTCTGGGATGTTCGAAATGGGCAAACGCTCGATGATTTTTGCAAAAATGCTCTTCAACAAGGTTTAATGTATCACGAAGAACAAGCTAGGGGTTTACTTCCTTCTGGGCTTGTTGAAGAAATTAGAGCACTCGGTCAACCACCGATTAAATGGGACGTTGAGCTTGCCAAATGGTTTGATGCATATTTTTCTCCACTTGAAAAAACGCGGTCCTATGCCCGTGTCAGCCGTCGTCAATCTTCAACTCCAGATATCCCAAGACCTCAATGGGTTCACAGTGGTTCATCTGAGGATGGTCGCACGTTTGGTGTGATCTTGGATACGTCTGGTTCAATGGATAAAAAATTGCTGGCTAAGGCGCTTGGTGCTATTGCTAGTTACGCACAAGCTCGGGATGTACCTTTTGCTCGTCTTGTGTTTTGCGATGCAGCTCCTTACGATGCAGGTTATGTTGCACCAGAGACAATCGCTGATCGTGTTCAAGTTAGAGGTAGAGGGGGGACCGTTTTGCAGCCTGCGATTGATCTAATCTCTCATGCTGAGGATTTTCCGAAAAATGGACCACTTCTAATTATTACCGATGGCTATTGCGACAAATTGACCATTCGGCGAGAACATGCTTATTTACTGCCAAAAGGAAATGAACTACCTTTTTCTCCCAAAGGTCCTGTTTTCCGTATCGATTAAGAAACAATAACAGAATGAATATACGGACTGAGCAAGCTGAGGATTAAAAGTGTGTTAGACACAACTCACCTCAAAAAATAAAATCCAATAAAGAGCTTCATGCTTGTAATTATATGTTTTGAAAGTCGGATATGAATAAAAGGCTTCGGAGACCTGCAGGTGTCACAATGTGATCTGCGGGTCTTTTTTTGTAAGAATAGTGTATAAACCCAAGGAATCCTGATGAAAGGAGTGTTTACGAAGTAGGGGAATACCCGTAATATGGAAGTAATTCACGAAGTTCGTAGATAAGACGTTAGGTGAAATCGACGAAATTGATAAATGAGGATTAAGCCAATGGAGATAATAAGAGAGACTAAAGACCTTGAAGGAAGTTGTTATATTGAGGTTTTACCAGGTAAATACCTTGGTCAATTTATTACAGACTATGACAAAAACATCGAAAAACTGAGAGAACTAATTAAAGAATTTCAGACATGGATTCAAGAGCAGCTAAAAAACCAAGATTATATTTCAGTAACCAAGTATCTATGCTGCGGGCTTCGCCCTAGGTCGCAAGAAGCGGCAAGCGATGAAGAGGATTCAGCGAACAACCCTGCGAGGCTAAGTACGCCGGACCCGGCGCTTTGCGCCTTAAGGCTCTCGGGTTCGTGAATACAAGAACGTTATCAAAAATTGGGGCAAGAATATTAACTAGAAGAAATTAGAAGTAAAAGGAGAATAGCTACATTGATAAATCTAAGAAGCATCACATTGGATGATTATGAAGCGGTCTTAGGCTGGAGTCGGAATGAGCTTTTTTGTTCAGCAAATGGATGGGAACAGAATAGGGGCGAGGAAGAACTATATAAATGGTGGGCAGCATGTGTCCATATGTCGGCCGATGATTTTATACGAAAAGGAATCGAATATGACCAAAGATTAATAGGTTATACGGATTTGGCCTTCATTAAAGATCAGCAGCAGAATTAGGAATAGCAATAGGTGAAAGCAACTATTGGGGCAAGGGAATAGGTTGTGAATCGGCAAGGAAAATGATGGAGTACGGATCAAAACAACTGGGCATAAGGACTTACCATGCAGAAACGAACGAATATAACATAGGATCAAGAAGAATGCTGGAGAAGCTCGGATACGAAGAAAAAGGTAGAGAAGGAATTGAAGAATATAGAGGTAGGCAAGGGCGAATGATACAGTATGAGTATATAGTACCGGAGAACAAGAATTTTTTGGAATCTTCTAAGATAAGAGTTATCTAAGGCTGGGTCGTTTCGTGAATACAAGAACGCTATCAGAAATGGTTGAAAATACAAAATATCAAAGGAGAATTAAAATGTCTGGTCATTGGGATGTATATCTATCAAAAGACAAAACAATAGTGAGAGTAGATCTAGGAATACTTAAAAATGTTCCAATCGATGGTGCAAAAACATTAATACAAGTAAATATGAAATCAAGGAAATTTTTTTCGAAGAAATTAGATTCTGAACTTATAAGTAAAGTTGAAGATGAAATAGATAGTCAATTGACAGATCATGATTTTGTTGTAGGTGCCATCACTTATGCAGACTCAAAGTCTTTTTACTATTATACGAAGCAGGAAAATTTACTTTTCAATAGACTGAATAAAATTCTTTCGCAATATAGAAAACTCAAATGTGAAATCTTAATTGGGGAAGATCCTGAATGGAAATTTTACTTAAACTCTCTATATCCAGATGTTTATGAGAAGCAGTGGAAAATGGATTCAGAAGTAGTAGAACAACTAAAAGCTAATAAAGATAATCTCAAAATACCACGAGAAATAAACCATTGGATCTATTTTCCTGAATATGTGAGCAGGGAAGACTTTAAAAGAAAGCTTGATTCAAACCTGTACAGAATTGTTGAGGAAGATACGTTACAAGAATCAGACTTCCCATTTCAATTAGTGATTTCACACACAAGTAATGTTGAATTTGAAACGATAAATCACATCACAACAGAACTAATAAAGAAAGCAATAGAGGCTGGCGGAAACTATGATGGCTGGGAAAGCCCAGTAATAGAGAATGAGTAATTCAAGGAAGTCAGTTACTTCTAACAACACCATGTTCACACTTCGGTCCGGCAGGAGTTAGAAGAGGTTTCGGAGAAGTAATTGCAGCAGCAGGGAAGCAGAATCAGCCGGACACATCCAATTCCCTAACCGGATCGCGGCCGCCCTTTCCCACATCATATAACACCGTTTTCCTGCTGTGTCGCGTCCGCTCCTTGGTTTGCACGAAGCATTTCGAGGAAGTGAAATTAGGCAACAACCCTTCGAGGCTAAGTGGCAGAGCCACCCAGTCGCTACGCTCCTTTAAGCCTCTCAGGTTTAGGAACACATTTACGTTATAAGAAATAGTTGCAGATCAAGGTTTATTTGAGGTGACATATGTATTTCAAATGGGTAGAATGCAATGTAGAAAAAGCAAAAGAAGAGGTTTTTTCGACCAGCCAATCTAGGTGGGGATTACTTTCTCATGTTTCTGGCTTTGTTGCACAATTTGGGGGTTGGGAACGCACAAACAATTTTCTGAAGGCTCACATTTTTGGAATATGGAGAGATAGGGAAAGTTATAACAAATTTATGGATGATATTCATGATGAAATATTTAAACATACTCAACAATATGGGACATATGAATCATTAGAGATTCGGTTCGGAGAGTTGGAAGAAAATAAAAAACATTTTGATCTAGAATCTATAGATAGGCTAATTGTTGAAATAAGGGAAAACAAAGCTTTTTATCAGATGTACAAGATAGGAACAGTGGTTTCAGAAGGTGAAGTGTTTATGATTAATGATATGAACAATTGTACTTTAAACATTGAACTAGAATCTGTATGGAATGTAAAGGGAATCTAGGAGCCTTAAGCCTCTCGGGTTCATAAACATAAAAACGTTAGGTGAAATTAATGCAAATAAGATAAAGATGGATGAGATTGACAATCCGAGTCAGTTCGAGGACACAAAACAACTGGTGGAATATGCAGGATCTGTAAGTATCAAAAACCCGACATAAATTGCGGGTTTTCGATACTTTATAATAGGGAGATGAAAGGCGCTATCCAGTAAATTCCTGGACCCATGTGTTGTTATAATAAGCAATACCGATATGAGTATAACTATTATTCAGTATATTTGCTTTGTGGCCAGGGCTATTCATCCACTCCTTCATAACCTGGGTAGGGGTGGTTTGCCCTTTTGCGATGTTTTCTCCAGCGGTATTGTATGTGATCCCGAATTCCTTCATCATATCGAAGGGGGATCCATGTGTTGGAGAATTATGATCAAAGTAATTGTTGTTGTACATGTCCTGTGCCTTGACCATAGCCACTTTTGACAATTCTTCACTACTACTCAAGGAACTTAATCCTGTTTTAGCCCTTTCTTGATTGACTAGATCCAGAACCTGCTGCTCGAAATCGGATTTATCCGTAGTATCTTTTTTACCTTCCTGTACTTGTCCTGTTGGCTCCTTATTTTCAGGATTTCCTACAGGTGCCTGGTTTGCTGGATTTCCATCCGGTGTTCGAATCAGATCCAACAAATCCGATGGAATTCCATTTTGTGCTTCTTTTGTTGTAATAGATGATCTTTTTTGCCAAGATGTTGCTGTTGATGATGCCTGTGTGAGGACAGAGTTTGGTACAGCAGCATGATTATGAGTTGAAATTTGTTTTTGCTTAGGAGTCACTTGATTTTGCATCATATTGTTATGGGACGAACAGCCTGCCACCAATAATAATATTGTTAAAACGAAAAATTTTGCCATTTGCCAACCTCCTAGATCCGTTAGTTAATGAAGTTACCGGATTTAGGTTTTCCTGTATGTCATTCACTTATTCCCCAATATGTTTTTCTCCTGATGATGTTGATATTTCGAAGAAGGCGCTGACATCATAACAAAATATTCACGGTGGGGGGCGATCGCTCCTTGGTTGACAGATGTATAATCATGGTGGAAGCTCAGACAACAAACGAATCTTAGGTCTTGATTTTATTGCAAACAAAGTTAATAAATATATGTGGCATTTTTGGGGTACGAACTTGAAATGAAACCATTTAAAGTTGAAGCAGTAAATGTTAAGACAAAAGAAAAAGTTAAAGTTCTAATTGAAAATGCCGGAACTCCTCAAGAACGATTAGTTTGGGAATACGATTCAATTGGAGGACCTAATAATGGCGCAAATGTGGATTGGGGAATGGTTTGGCCGCCCTGACAGTTACTGGGAACTCATAATAACTCGCCAAGAGTTAGAGAGTATGGCAGAAACCTTATACATCAAATATATAATAACAAATTAATGAACTTGTGAGCTATTCGAAGCAGCAATATCATCGCCTAACATCGGCATTCACATTGAGGCGGGCTGGCGCCGACCTTGGTACGCCCGAGTATTTCGGAGAAGGTGGGATATCAGCGGACACCCTGCACCGACTAAGCGTGGTCGCTCCCGGCCTGACGCCCTTAAGTCGGGGAGGGTTCATGAATACAACAACGTTAGATGAAATCGTCGCAATAGTTTTCGAAAGCTATTCTGGAGGGAAAAATGAAAAGAGTGTTAGTCATTGGTTGTCCCGGATCTGGCAAGTCAACTTTTTCATCAAGACTTAGCAAAGAATCAGACATACCTGTAATTCATTTAGATTCAATTTACTGGAAACCAGGATGGATCAGTTGTAGTAATCAGGAGTTTGATGAAATTCTTAGGGATTTATTACTTCAAGAAACTTATATCATGGATGGGAACTATTCAAGAACAATAGATTTTAGAATATCTTTCGCAGATACTGTTTACTTTTTTGATTTTTCACGATATCTATGTCTTTATCGGGTAATAAAAAGGAGAATCTTGAATCATGGTAAGACCACAGAATACATGGGGAAGGATTGTCCGGAAGGTATCGATTATGAATTTATTAAGTCCGTATGGAATTTCAGGAAAAATCAACGAATGAGAATAATTAAAGTATTAGAGAAGCACGAGGGAAGTAAGGATATTGTTATTTTCAGAAATCCCAAGGAAGTAAACAATTATTTTAAGAGCTTTTCCAAGTAATTCGAAGTAGGCGATCATCTTCTAACGTCTTAAACCTCTCGGGCTCGTAGATACAAGAACGAAGAATTAATGATAAGTAAAAATAATGTGGAACACTATATTTGGGGTAATAATTGTGACGGCTGGCGTCTCATAAATGAAGAAGACAGAAGTATTATTCATGAACGAATGCCAACGGGTACAAGAGAGGTAAGACATTTACATTATAAAGCAAGGCAATTTTTCTTTATATTGTCGGGAGAAATGACAATTGAAGTGGACGGAAAAGAATATATTTTAATGGCACATGAAGGAATTGAAGTGTTACCAACAGTACCACACCAAGTATTTAATAAGTCAGATAATGAATTAGAATTTCTAGTGGTATCACTACCAAATGTAAGGAATGATAGGATTACAGTAGACTGACAAGGACATTTGGATAGCTCCTCGATGAAGCGGTGAAATCCGATAACACCATATTCACGCATCGGGGCTATCGCCCCTCGGTTGTCCAGATGATAATAATCATGGTAGAATAGCAGACAACACATGACCCAGCCTAAGATAAGAGCTATCTAAGGCTGGGTCATGTTGTGAATGCACAGACATTATGCGAAACCGTCTAAGGGAGTTGAAGTTATGTATTCTCAAAGAAGTCTTGAGAGTAGAGATCTGGAAACAATTTGTATGTTTCCGCAATGTGAAGAAGAATTATTTTATGTTAGTCCTAGGTTTGTTTATCCGTTAACAACAGACCAAATTTTAAATATAGTAAAAGATAGATTTGAACCAACTGTCATCCTCAATAATGTAACGAAAGAAGTGGTGGCATATGCTAATATTTATAAAGATGACTCCGAAGAAAGTAGTTTTTGGCTCGGAAATGTAATAGTTTCGCCTAAATATAGGGGTAAAGGGGCAGCTCAATATCTTTTAAATGTAATGCTTGATAAAGCAAAGAACAATTTAAGAATCGAGAGGATAAAATTAGCCTGTCATAGCACTAATTCAAGAGGATTAGCTTTCTATTCGAAGTATGGCTTTAAACCTTTCGATATGAAGGTTACAAGTATAGATGCAAAGAAATTCATAACAATACATATGAGTAAGGAACTTTTCTGAGGAATTTCAAAGCAACTAAACAGGCAGACACATCCGCACTGTGGATAATTTCAAACTTATAAGCGAGGATGCGACTTCTTTTAACACCGTATTCACCTTCAGGACTATCGCCCTTTGATTGTCAGATGTATAATTATGGAATGAGCTCAGACAACAAACGCCTCAGCCTTAGATAGCTCTTATCTTAGGCTGGGGCGTTTCGTGAATCAAGAACGTTATCGGAAATCAATACAAGCAAGGAAAAGTTCAACAAGGAGACCGATTTAATGAACTCAAAAATTATGTTGATAAATAATTCTACCATTAATTTAGAGAATAAGATTGAACAGATCATAACTTGCATTCAATCCATTTATGGAAATCAAACTGTTGAACTTGTATCAATAACTTGTGATGATATTGGTTATAAAACCCCGAATTTCACAACATCTGCTATATTACGTTTGCATGGTCTAGTGAAGTTATACGATGAATTGAAGCCTTGGTACGTTATCTTAAAAATCATTAAACCAGACACAGAGGAGAAAGATAACTTTGTACATCACAACTATTGGCGACGTGAAGCACTTGTATTTGAGTCAGGAGTTTTAAAGGAACTCCCCAATTCTATTTGTAATACAAAAAGCTACTTGGTTGAAGAACAACAAGATGGTACTATTTGGCTCTGGATGGAATATGTTGAGGGCGACTATCCGTATACAATTGAGCAATTTTCATATATCGCCCGGCAATTAGGCAGGTTTAACGGGGCTTATTTAGAAGGAGCAAAAAAGTTACCTGAACATGAGTGGATATGCAGAGAATGGCTCAAGTCATGGACAACAGCATGTCGCAAGTATGCTCCAAATATGGAGGCGTATGTAAGTCGGATACCAATAGACAATTTTCAGAGTACGTGGACTTGGTATCAAGAGGTGCTCAAAAATATTGACTCATCATTAGACTCGCTCCAACAGTTGCCACGCGTACTGGCACATCAAGATTTAAGTCAGATGAATATGTTGCTCGTCCCGAAAGAATCGAGTGAAAGCCATCTCGTGCTAATCGACTGGCAGTTCATGAGTATCTCTGGTATTGGCGAAGATTTGGGTAAATTATTTGGGGTGAATATGAGCCTGGGAATTATTCCACCTAGTCAGTATCAACTGTATCAGAACTCTTTATTTACTTCATACATAGAAGGATTGCGAGAAATGGGGTGGCAGGGAGACGCAAGAATGGCCCAGTATGGATTCTGTTTAAGTACTGCTCTAAGAAGTGTTTGGGAGGTCCCACAATTCTTTTCGATCCTTTCTAAATTAGAGGAAGAACCAAACAATACTAAGCTTAGGGAAAAACTTAACCAGCTAGATAGCATTATTAAGATACACAAAAAATTGATTGAAGAGGCGGATTCTCTTAAGAGAGCATTAAGTGCCATATGAAATGCGAAAAGGGCGGGATAATTTAATGAAGAAATTCATTTTATTAATCGTAGTATTCATTTTTGTATCTGGCTGTAAGTCAGGTGCTTCAAATCTGATACTGTTTGAAACAAAAGATGAATCATTAAAAAATTATATTGAAGAGAATTCATTTAAGGGATCCATTTTGGAGATAGATCTAGAAAATCAAGAGACTGTTTTACTATTTAAACAGATGCAAGATGAATATTATTTAGGCGAGGTAGCTAAATCAAAAGAGAAGTATTCTCTTTCAAAAATTTCAGACGTAGTAGCTATCGGCAATACGACAGGGGTAATGTGGGATTTCAAAACATTCAAAGGTAATGTTTACACTTTGAAGTTATCAAAAAACAAGGAAGATTCAGACTCTATCTTTAATAAAGAATTTGGCTTATATATATCAATCGTAAATGGAAAACGAAATTATGAAGATAAAAATACAATAAATGTAATTAGATCAAGTCAAATAATTTTTATCCAGTAGTACTTCGTAGAACAAGAACGTGTAAAGATGATCATTGGAACTAAAGAAATTTAACGAAAGAATGCGTGACATCTGCTAATACATATTTACGAATAAGGAAGACCTCTTTTCTGTAAATTATGGTTTTACAAGAAAAGGTCTTCTTTTGTTATTTATCTATTTACATAAAATATTTACGCTCTCCTGATTTAAGATCATTTGTAGAGAAAATACCTAATAAAAATGGGCTATCTCTCTGTTGTTAGAATAATAATAATACAAGAAATCTTGTATCTTCCAGACAAAGGAGGCCTGGTTAAGTGCGTGATTATTGTTACTATAAAGAAGTCTGCACTGGGCTTCCGATGCCCTTTGCCTTCGTTGATCTGGATCTGTTACAGCAGAATATTCAGAGCGTTCTTCACCTTGCGAATGGAAAAAAAGTCCGCATTGCGAGCAAATCGATCCGCTCTGTTGATGTGCTTCGGCGCATCTTGGAGGCAAATGCGCAGTTTCAAGGGATCATGTGCTTCACGGTGCCCGAAGCACTATATCTCGCGCAGCAAGGATTCACCGACTTGCTGCTAGGTTACCCTGCGATGGACGCACGACTGCTTGGGTCCATCGCCATGCATCAGCGTGAAGGGCGCAGTATCACGCTGATGGTCGACTGCGAGACGCATGTCGAGCAGGCGGAAACGGCAGCCGCCAAATACGGTGTGAGGCTGCCGCTCTGTGTGGACATCGATATGTCGATCGATGTCCCGGGGCTTCATTTCGGCGTATGGCGCTCGCCTATACGCTCTACAGCAGCGGCGCTCGGCCTCATCGAGCGCATCGCGCAGTCAAAGCACGTTATGCTCGACGGGCTCATGGGCTACGAAGCGCAGGTTGCAGGATTAGGCGACCACGTGCCTGGGCAGACGATGAAGAACGCAATCGTCCGGCTGCTCAAGCGCCGCTCAATCCGTGAAGCCGCTGCCCGGAGGGCCGAACTGGTCGCGGCGATCGAGCGCCTGGGTATTCCTCCGCTGCGGTTCGTGAATGCAGGCGGCACGGGCAGCTTGCATACAAGCAGCGTGGAGCCGGCCGTCACTGAGGTTACAGCCGGCTCGGGATTCTATTCGCCCGGTCTGTTTGACCACTACCGGGACTTCACTTTGCTGCCCGCCGCAGGGTATGCAATAGAGATCGTGCGTCAGCCCCGCGGCGATCTCTACACTTGCTTAGGCGGTGGATACACAGCTTCGGGCGCTGCAGGCAGCGACAAACTGCCGCGTCCATACCTGCCGCAAGGAACGGCACTTCTTGCGATGGAAGGGGCGGGCGAAGTCCAGACGCCGATCCGCTACAACGGGCTAGAGGAGCTGAAACTCGGAGATCCGATCTTCATGCGTCATAGCAAAGCAGGAGAGTTATGTGAACGATTCGCACATCTCTACTACATTTCAAATGGCAGTATCGTTGGCAAGACAACGACATATCGGGGGGACGGACTATGCTTTCTGTAAATTTGAAGGAGCGCAATACGAAAGTATGGCACAATTGGTCAGGACTCGTACGTGGATTGCCGAGAAGCATTGTATATCCAGTCAGCATAGATGAGGTGGTCAGGATTGTTAAGGAATGTACCGCCGAAGGACGGAAGCTACGTGTTGTCGGATCCGGACATTCATTTACAAGGCTTGTCCAGACGGATGATGTGTTGGTCTCCTTGGATCAATTGCAGGGTGTGATTGCTGTTGATTCGGAGAAGGGGATTGCCGAAGTGTGGGGTGGAACAAAGCTGGACCGGCTCGGGAAAGAATTGCATGCCTATGGGGTCGCGCAAGAGAATCTGGGCGATATTAATGCACAATCCATTGCAGGAGCGATCAGTACAGGTACACATGGGACAGGGGAGCGGCTCGGGAGCCTCGCAACGCAAGCGGTGGGTTTGACGGTAGTGACAGCGTCAGGGGAAATCTTCGAATGTTCGGCCCGGCAGGATGAAGAACTTTTTCGGGCGATGCAGGTGTCACTAGGGATGTTCGGGATTATCGTAAAGGTGAAGCTTCGTGTTGAACCTTCGTACGCTCTTCGCTATACAAGCAGCAAAATGCCATTCTCCCAATGCCTTGATCAGCTCGATCTATTCAATAAGGAAAACCGTCATTTCGAATTTTATTGGTTCCCTTATACGGATATCGTTCAAGTAAAACTGACCAATAAGACGGATGAGGTCCCCGGAACGCCAAGCCGTTGGAGTTACTGGAAAGTCATGCTGATGGAGAATGCGCTATTCTGGTTATTGTCAGAGTGCTGCCGTTTCATTCCGCGCCTTTGTAAGCCAATAAGCCGATTATCAGCAACAGCCGTACCGGATGTGCAGGAAGTGGGGGATAGTCACCGTATTTTCGCGACGCCACGGCTCGTACGATTTAATGAAATGGAGTACAGCGTACCCACAGACCGCATGCGAACTGTACTTGAGGAAATACGCGATGCAGTTGATCGCTACCAATTTGCTGTTCATTTTCCAATCGAATGCCGTTATGTCCAGGGAGACGATATATGGCTCAGTCCGGCGAATGGACGTGATTCTGGCTATATCGCTGTACATATGTACCGTGGGATGGAGTATGCCGACTATTTTGCCAAAGTTGAGGAGATATGTAGACAGAATGGCGGGAGACCGCACTGGGGCAAGATGCACACGATGCGGGCGGAGCAGCTGCGTACGGTATATCTGAAGTGGGATGCATTTCTTCGCCTTCGTCAAGAGCTTGATCCTTCGGGCGTATTCTTGAACCCTTACTTGACAGAAATGCTGCAACAGAGCGAGTAGGCGCGCTAGCTGGGCAGGCTACTGTGAAGCTCTTAAACATATCTGGCAACGACAACACTTAAGAATTTGTACCAAATGATTATATGGAATAAGGACTTTGATAAAAAGAATTTAAAAGATATTCTTAAATTAACTGATATTTATGTAGAGAAGAGAATTATAGTAAAGAATAATAAAGAAGTATTGAAATACATACAAGGACATTTAGAAGCGGCTTCAGAATGCAATGACTTCACGCTGCAGGGCTATCGCCCCTTGGCTGTCTAGATGTATAATCATGGAAGAAGCTCAGTCCACAAACGCCCCAGCCTAAGATAAGAGCTATCTAAGGCTGGGGCGTTTCGTGGATACAATACGTTAGCTGAAATGATATGCAATGACAATTGGGGGGAGATCAATGAAGGTTGATAAATCTGTAATAAATCAAATTCTTGATTTATTAGACTATCAGGGAACAGATATTCATTTACTCGGTGGATACTCTAATAACGTCTACGAAATATCTTCCGAAGTACCGATAGTTGTTAAGATTTTTAGTAAAGAGTTTAATACTGAGGAGGAAATTTTGTCTGAAATCGAATGGACTCAATTTCTTAAAGAGAATGGAATAAAAGTAACGATTCCTATAACAAATAGAGGATCATATATCAATAATTTGACGGATAATCTATTTTTTGTTGCTTACGAGAAAGTTAAGGGAACTCATATTGATATTAATGGTGAAGACTGGAACGAAAAGTTATTCAAGCAATGGGGTAAGGGGATGGGGACAATGCATTCCTTATCCAAAATATACAAAAGTAAGTACAAACGGCCAGAATGGAATGAGCATAAGATTTATCAGATGAATATGAATTCATTTGATTGTAAGATTAAAGAGAAATGGGAGCAATGTCTTGAAGATATCAAATCAATGAGCAATTCTAAAGAATTATATGGAATCATACACGGCGACCTAAATCACCATAATTTTCTATGTGATGAAGGCGAAATCACCTATATTGATTTTGGAGATAGTGAATTTAATTGGTTTGCATATGATATTGCAATTGCTATATATCATGCTTCGCAAACGATTAAAGATAGAGCCCAGCGGGATCAGTTTGCGTCTATATTTTTCAATTCATTTATTGAAGGATATTCAATGGGTAATTCAGTAAATGGAATATTGAAACACGTAGATTTTTTTATTAACTTTAGGCATCTGTATTCATTTGTTTATCATAATCAATTCTTACAAAAAGAGCAGTTGAATAGACAACAGCTTATGTATTTAGAAGAAATGGAACGGACAATAATTAACCAGAAAACTTATTTGGGAATTTCGTTAGTATAACAGGAAGTCATATGATCATCAGCTTTATACAATACATATGGAAGAGGAGCTGAAACAATGCAAGTGTGCTATAAGCATGCTGAAAAACCAAATGCCAAAAGTTGTCCATTTTGCAGTAAAGATTATTGTGAAGATTGTCTACTTTTAGTAGGTAAAAGAAAAACGGTAATTTGTAAAGATTGCTACACATTCCTTTCTAATAAGATTAAGAAATCTAATATTAGAAGATATATATATTTATTATTAGGAGTAATTTGGCTAGTTCTTATACTAGTGAATTTCTCAAACTATTTTTTATTAGAGAGTCCAAATGCAACAATATTTATATTACTTGGAGTGGGAATCCTTTACTCAATTACTGTAAATATTATTAGATTAATTCAATATAGAAGCTGGAACGTGATAGAAAGTTATACAAAAACAATAAAACTAGAAGTTCAGGACTAATTCAAAGATGGTATTTACATCGTATAACACGATATCTAGCGTATCTAAGATGTGTTTCTAAACACGAACCAGCATTAAAAATATGAGTAAATTTATCACTGCACCAGGAAGGTTACAGTTTGTCGCTGGATGAATATTCTTGAAAAAACGACCCGAGAAGTAAACTGGATTTTCTTCCCCATGTTCTAGTAGAAATATGTAATGATTTAAATGTTAATGAATAAAATCGAGTTGGACAAAGAAAACGATAGATATAAGTATTTTGAAGAAGGCGCTTTACGTCGGACATTCTGCCTTCGGTCCGGCCAGAGTTAGGATTACTTAAAATGGTAAAGGTGGCAAGCGGCGGAATTATGTTCCTATGATGAGGTTGGATGAGGAAAGCAGTTCGGGTGGAGGGGAGCTATATGAAGAGAACAATCTCTATTGTGGTCGCTGTCTTGCTTGTGTCCTTTGTGTATTACCTCTATGTTGAAATAGAAGGATTGCCGTGGAAGCATGCTGAAGTAAAGCGGAAAGCAATCGAGTATATGAAACAAAAATACAATATGGATGTAGCTGCAGCGGGGAGTTCTTATAATTATAAATTCAAAATATATACAGCTAAAGTATATAATGTGCAGGATACGAACAAAGCCATTATTCGTGTAGATGATGATGGGGACTTCGACAACAAGGGCAATTATGTTGGGAAGCGATTACAAGATAATTATACGCTAGTATATTGGTCTGCACATATTAGGGATAGTCTTCAAAAAAAGTATCCTGATCTATTCAGTCTTCAGGATATCGATACGATTCAGATTGAATACACCTATTACACGTTATCGCTTGAAAGAGGACTTAACGGTGATAAGGATCAAAATGGAGTTCTTATTCCAGCAATACCTAAGGATGTTCCAGAATTGTCTATACGATTGAAGACGATTGATATCGGTGATCATCTGTTGGAACAATTGCGTCAGGTAATTAATGATATGGTGAAAACCTCCCAATCCATGGATGTATTCGTAAGGGCAGCTGATGATCGTGGGGAACAGGAAGAGGAGATGTCGAAGACTGCTATTCTTCATATTGAACATGATAAACTGAAAACCTTCCATTCAATTGAGGAATTGAAAAAAGAGATAAAGAGTTGGTAACGAGTGAAGAATGACATGTTAGAATTCATAGATGTATAATCATGGAAGAAGCACAGTCAACAACGACCCGGCCTAAGATAATAGAGCTATCTAAGGCTGGGTCGTTTCGTGAATACAAGAACATTATGTGGAACTTATTTCCGGGTGTACCTCTGATGACCTCTAATTTCAAGAGAACCAGATAATAATATATATTGAGGGTAATTTCTGATAACGTCGCCCTTGGTCCTAAGAAATATTTTCAGAGAAGATGAATCAGCGGATGTTCCTGAACCAGTGAAATACTTGCAAATTCTCTTAAAGAGGAAGGATAGATGACAATGAAAAGTATATTTTTTATCCTAGTATTTTTATTTAACATTTTTAATAGTTCTGAAATAACAAGTGATGTAACTACGAAATCGAATGTTGCACCTGGTCAGTTAATGAAAAGTGATTTGCAACTTCAAAATAAAAGCAAAGATATAATAATAGGAATCGGAGATAATCGAGAAGATGTCGAACAGAAATTAGGAAATTATATTGATACTATTGATTATAAGGATATCTTTGAGTATGACGGAGTAAAGATTCATTATAAAGACAATAAAGTAAATGGCATAATAATTGATGATAATACAATCAATCTTAGAGAATTTAAAACTATAAGGGAAATCGGTTATGGTAGTGGATTTGAGGATGTAATCAAGCATTATAGTGACCATGGTAATATTTCTTCGCCATACGGTACGAAGTCAATAACTTACTTCCTAGAAATTACAGATAATGGTCAATATAACATAATGTCTTCATTAGAAAAGATGAAAGAGAAAAAAAATATAATTATATTCTCCATGAATTTTGATAAACTAGACAACCTAAGTTTCTTGCTGATTGCAGATTATGAATTTGCATTCCTTTAATAATAATTTTGGATATTTCAAGTAGGCAAACGACTTAATCTAATACGGAGAGATATAAATTGAAGAAAACAATACTAATCTTTCTTGTTATTGTGCTAATGTATTTTTCTTATTTCTATAAGAATAATTACACTTCAACAATTGAAGAGGCTGCTAATAAAGCCAATATTCAGTATGATGAAATCTATCAAACAAGCAAAGTCAAAAATCGAATTTTAATTCTATATGATACCGATGAAAATGAAGTGTTTAGTGTTGGATTATTAAAGAAAAATTGGTTGGGATACAAATGGATAATGGGATCTGGCAGCGGACAAGTTTCTGGAATTAATGTTCCAGTATCATTAGCAATTGCAAATTTACCAGTTGAGCATCATGGGGAGGTAAGTAGCTTTGTATCCATTGCATTTGGTTCTGTAAATTTAAATGAAATTGAAAAACTTAATGTACAGTTTAAAGATACAAAAATAAAGTCAGCTACTATAATTGATACTAAGCGAGGAAGAAAATGGTTCTCAATTTCTGATAATCCGGTTAATGGTGATCCACAAGTTATAGGTATAAATAAAAAAGGAAAAGAAGTATATAGGAATTATTAAATTGAATTTGAGGATACTAGGAGAGGTTCAGATATAGCTTCAAAAGAAAAAGTAATCGCTGAGAGTTGCGTGGTGTCGTGCTAGTAGCCGATTATATATCTTGATACAAGCCAAAAGCTAGTAGATTATGATTGGGCTTTAATAGAGTGGAAAGAGGGAGTGTTACTGAGGAATTCTACGAGGTGAAGTCCATCGGACCTGGTGCTATCGCCTTAAGCCTTAGGGCACTTAGATACAAAACGTTAGCAGAAAATGGAGTAAAAATCATAATTTTTAATAATTAGGTTGGTCTACCAGAAGTCATAAGTTTGTATAGGGGGGAATAAAATGGATATCTCATTATTCAAATCAGGTCTTAATGAAGCATCGATTATTCACGAGATGCAAATCAAAGCTTTTATGCCGCTGTTAGAAAAATATCAGGATTATGACACCAGCCCTGCTAATGAATCTGTAGAACGAATAATAGATCGATTAAATCAATCATTTACGGATTATTACATTATAAAAATATCTAATAATCCCGTAGGTGCAATTAGAATTGTAAAGTATGAGAATAAGACCTATCGAGTCAGCCCTATATTTATTTTACCTGAATATCGAGGCAAAGGAATTGCCCAAAAAGTATTTTCGATTATCGAAAATATGTATATCGATGCGAGAAATTGGGAGTTGGATACAATATTGCAAGAGCAGGGTAATTGTTATCTTTATGAAAAGTTAGGTTATAAAAAAACGGGAGAAATAAAGCGAATTAACGATAAAATGACCATTGTATTTTATAATAAACGTATGATTTAGCATAACTCTTAAAGAAGACCAGATGAGTTTAGTTGTATCAAACTCAGATTCATTAATGCATGCAAAGAGTATCACATGTTCCTAGTAATATCGTAGCAAATGCAGTCTATAAGAGTTGTGGATTTGAAGAAACCGGAGAGTATGAAGAGTGTGGTGACCCGATCTTACGCTATAGAATGATTAAATCATAGAAATTGATCAATGAACTCAGTAGCTTTTTAAATACACAATGGGCATCAAAAGACCTTCATGATAATTGTGCAGTATTCCGGTAAATTAATTACGCTCGCTTTGATTTTTTAATTAAATAAGAATCATCGTCCAAGTGAGGTGGAGTTAAAAATTATGAATGCTAATCAAGATCAGCCAATTCCCTATGCGGTTTGCGAGAATGATATTCGATTTCCGATATTGGATATTACTCATCCCCTATTCAACGCAAGTATTGATGAACAGGCATATCATTTGAGTTGCCTCAAGTCAGCCCGAAGTATTGACTCTTTAAAGAAGATGCCTGGCTTCATTCAGAGCATCTTTGTGAAAATGTCGAATGTTGATAATTCGTATCTTAGTGGCATGCGTACCTTGTTGTACAAACTTGGCCCCCACTTAAGCCGGGGGATTAAATTAGGTTTCCGAGACAAGTGGGCGGTGAAGCAAACCTCTTTTATGGGACTTCGGATCAGGCTAAGAGATCTTTGTCGGAGCCAGTCGAGACTTGTGCAGACCCAGCTTAAACAATTCCCTGGACGAAATCTTTGTTTCTTCAATATCGCCGGGGGACCCGCTACAGACAGTATCAATACCCTAATTCTAATTCAAGAATCAGATCCGAAATTGCTAAAAGGACGAAAGATTGAGATAAACATTTTAGATATCGATACCTATGGACCCAATTTTGCTAAACGGTGCATCGATGTTTTGAAGGAGCCGGGGCAAAGATTCCATGGCTTAGACATTACCCTCAATTTCATTCATTATGACTGGAGCCAATCGGAGGCTTTACTAAAGATGAGTTTGGAACGATCCGACTGGATTCAGCTTTGTTCATCGGAGGGTGGGCTTTTTGAGTACGGCTCGGATTCGGATATTATTAGAAATTTAAACAATTTCTTTACCAACTCCCCGGCGGATGCCCGGGTCACAGGTTCCTTGATTTTCGATCGGGAGCAGGTAAATAAGGGATACCTGGGGTTTACAGAGTTTATTGGTGTGCAAATCCGATATCTTGGGCTGGAAGGGTTGCAGCGAATTTTAGCCCAAACCTCGTGGGTTTTGGAAGAATCCCATGAAATTGATACAATCTATAATCTGTTTTCATTGAAGAAAGCGTAACTTAAGCGGACATGGTTATAAGAAATCACAGGAGGCTTCTGCTTATTTTAAAAAAATAAGCTCAAGCGGTATCTCCACTTAAGCTTTAACAGACTAGATAAAAAATCCGAGAACGACTACCTAGGACATGACAAGGGCTACTGATGTTGTCTTTTTCATACCTCAACTTAGGACTCGATAGTCTGTATGCTGCAAATTTCAAATAAAAAATGTACGAGTAATAATAACCAACAGAATGAATAATACGAGGATTACACCTGTATTTGTAAACAAGCCACCACAGCTACAACTACAGCTACAGCTTCCTATTCCACCCAGTTCTCCCATCGCGACATTCCTCCCTCCGCTGTATATGCTAAATTGTATGAATGTAAACGACTGGTGGATTGGACTCTTATCACAAAAAATAAGCGAATTGCCTTAAGCATATTGCCCTCGTCTACGGAAATGGATGCGGATAAGGATTAAGCTCCTGCGGAGTCAGCCTATGATTTGAATAACCTAGCTTCATCGGTACACTCAGTACCCTATTCAGGCCACTGAGCCGGGTAAGATGATGTCCAAATGTCATGGGTAACATTCCTGGTATGAGCACCTTCACACAACGCAGTCCGTTGCGAAGTGTCTCACTTGATGACTGGTCAACTACAATGACGTCCATCTGAAGACTGCGGAAAACTTGAAGAATTTGTTTTAAATCCTCTGTTAAATCTTCTTGCCACGTCAGTGAATGAAACTCTTCTGCAAAAGTACGGACAGGGTTCCTTTCGTCAAATAAGAAGTGAAGCCGTTCCTCTGCCTGTGGCAGGCTATAGAGCAAGGAATGATCTTCCATATTCTGTACAAGGAACGAGTCATCAAGCATAGCTTCGGCTTCTAGCCTTCGTTCCTTCAATCTCCTCTCAGCCGTCGGGATCATGCCCGCCAGCTCATGTATGGCGCTCTTGGCCGCCCGAACCGGATCGAGATGAGCTCCAGCAGCACAGATGAGGTTGATGCTGTCTTGCGCTCCTCCTTTTGCCAATGCCCATATGCTGGGGATTCCGTTTTCCATCGTGGTATTGTATAACCTTACTTCATAACCCGTAACCGCTGTTAAACGCCCAATCATCAGAATCAGCTCCGAATCACCTGATGAACTATAGTCAAGTCGCGGAACCTGTAGCCTTGCATACCAGGTCAACAAAAAGGAATCTCGCTCAACCACCTCGAAAATCCCGTACAAAATGGCCTCCTCTAAGCTTCCTCCTACCGCGCTCCCGTTGGAGGTTTCATATACAAAGCCCTCTTCTCCTCCCAGGCTATAATAAGCCAACAGTTTGGGAACCAGAATCGGACGTGCCTGTAGAAATGAATATCCCCAGACCCATTCCATTGGAGAATCAGGATTATACGGGATGAAGGGGAAATCAGATTGTTCGTATTGCTCCTCTGCATGAAGCCCTACCGTAGATGGATCTAGCGCAGTAGCTTTAAACTGGGAATAGCTGCCCCGCATGATCGTTCGTTTGCCGCGTGGAGTCACACCGCAAAAACGTTCCAGCCCTTCTAATATCCCTGCGAGCTCGCTCTCCGCATAGGAGTGTGAACGGCCCCCCGTGATCTCATCATAAAAACCTAAAGGAAGGTTTATACCGGCACTGGCAAAGACAGAGTCGAGACCCCACTTCTTATCATTAAAGATGCCGGTACGACTATCCCAATAATCTCTGAGCAGAACCATCTTCAAATCACTCACCCCGCGGCTGCGGTAGCTGTTGCCCCGTTTAAGGCACTTCTGTAGTGATATCTCCGCTAATTCCGCCGAATCATCAGGCAATTGCCCGCAAACCGAGCAAGTCCCTAGTGGCATGACATAATGGATTGTGCTGCTCATATTATTCAAGTTGATTAAATAGAGATGTTCTTCCGTATTCGCTCTTTCGCCCCGCAGCACCTTATCCGTTTCCGCTGAGATAATATGCGCCATATAACTAGCTCCCGTGGGAGATATTTCAGCAGTATGATGAGGAATATAATCATCAGACATGAGCTTCATAAGCAAATCCTTGACTTCATTGCGATTGCTCCCCGCCAAAGATAACCGTGCTTCTGCACATATGAAGCATCCGGTCGTTCCCGGAACAATGAGCGGCCCAATGATCCCTTCTCCCAAGGATACATAGGCACATAACCAAGGAATACCATGTAGTCGCAGCATCTGTTCAGCTTCATAAAAATAGGAGGAGTCTTCCTCATCCTTCAGCACCAATACCAAGTCTACAGCGGGTATATCTTCACTAAGGTTCTTTCTTCGGACAGGAAAGAGCCTGGACAGACGCTTGTACACGGCGTCGGCAAGCATTCCCTCCCCAATAATAGCGATAGAATTCAAGGGGATTCCTCCTCTCCGAGAACTACTCCATATGCCACAAACGGCCCTTTGCCCCATAAAGAGTTGCTGTTCAATTCAAACACCTCAAGATGCTTATCGCGCTGCTTCAGAGTCTCAATGGCTGATAACATCAAAGAGCTGTAGCTTAGAGGTTCGCCATCAGAAATTGTAAGGTTTTGCACTTCATGGTCCTTACGAAGGATAGGGGAAGCCGCAGTTCGCTCGGTCTTACTCAAAGCTTTCTGCAGGGATTGACGAAGGGCAAGCGTGAAACTAAGATCTACGCTGCCATACCACGAGGAATCGGAATAGACCCACACTGTCGGAAAACCGAGCAATGGCTCACCTACTGCAATAAGACATTCCCCCTCTAAGGTGGTTAAAGCTTGTAAATAATACAGGCAACGGACGTCTTCAATTTGCGGACACGCTATAGGCTGAACAACAGTAGGCTCATCAGACAAACTCCGCTTGCCTAACTCTTTAGTTAAACAAGCTCTAACTCCTCGCCCAACGGCTTCAGTTATATCGCACCCTGCTCCTATGCTGATTCCTTCCTGCTGATGTGGAGGTAAGCCAGCAAACAGCAGCGGGATTATGCGGGCCACATAGGCTTCTAGCCCTGCCAATCCTGACTCTCGCCGAGCCTCTACATGCGTTAGTCCACTTCGGATAATGGTTGGCAAAAGATGTACAGGTTCTTTTGACAAGGGGTCTGCAGGCTGAACAAGACACTGTGCCAGCGGAAGCTGGATTAGGTCGGCTTCTTCCCATGCATGAAAAATGCCTGTTACCGTCGAAGTCAGTTGGTTGAAGGCAGTAAACCATACCTCCGGACTTACCTGCTCATGATTTATTTTTAGTTTAAGCTCCATATTTTCCACCCGACGTGCCTCGTCATACTCAGATACTAAAGGATGAGGCAGAAAAGAATGCCAGCTTCCGGTTAACATGATGGGGTCAAGGATAAAGCATTGATTCCTATGGTCCAATTCATGCTCACCCTTAATCGCTTTATGCCATTCATGGATAATAAGACTCGATAAGATGCCTGCGGCAGCAGTGGATAAGACCTCCTGTGTTTGTTTCTCGGGAAAAACGGACGAATGAATTCTCAGCCATGCTGACTCCCAGTGTCCGTCCCCGTCAGGATGCAGCAGCGGCCCTGCCATTCCTATTTCTCTTATCGCGATGGCAGGGAGCATCTGTTTCCTTTCTGCTATACAAGCATGCTGAACACTCTGAAGCTCCTCCAATTCGCCATGCTCCGAAACATACCAAATAAATTGAAAGGGCCGAACGATCGACCTCCAATCCAGCACCTCATCTTCTTCTGCAGCAATCATATATAACGTGGTCTCGGTCTCACTACTTAGAGTCTGTTCGCAAAGTTCCATGAGTTTTCCCATGTCTGTTGGTCCCTTATTAGTTATATAAAGCGTGAGTTTGGACGAACCGGATTCATACCATGACTCAGCGAGCGAGAGCAAGATTTGGCCGGAACCGATCGCAAGCGTACCTTCCTCCTGAAGAGACATCCTGCACAACTCCTTCCGAGGCTTTGTGAAGCATAACTGACTATTCAAGCTGGTCAAAACCTTGATTCTAACGAACGACAAAATTCATTCTAAAGATATGTGGCCTGCTGTTTTTCTATGACATGTAGTGCTAATATAAAAAGCCCAGGAAGACAGAGCTAGAACAGGTTCTAAGAGATCAAGGCAATGGATTTTTAATCATCGCAGGAAATGCAGCGGAGCATTGTGTCTTGTTTACCTATAACGGAGCTCTTGAAAGAGGGTTTAACACTGTGATTCTGCAGAATGGAATATTAAGCACACATCATGATGTAATAACCTCAACGTACAGAGATCGAAATATCATTTCATATCCAGTAATTAAATATTTGTTGAATAAGTGAGATATGAACTATCGTCTCTACGTTATGGGATGTATAATAATGGAAGATGGTTTAGATGACACGAGCCGGCCTATGATACTGCTATCATAAGCCGGCTCGTGTCATAAATACGGAAATATCTATAAATAAAAGGGAGGCAAGATTGGCTTGTTTCATTTTATCAGTATAATCATCCCAATTGCAGTATTATTACCTAATCTATTTTTTTTCGTACTACCGCCTAGAAATTTACCTGGTATTATGGAAGATAAAGAAAGTTTGCTTTTTAAGATTTCTGAAGGTATTGGAAGGCTCGGAGTATTTATATTGCCTATTCTTTCATCAATACACCATGAAGAATATTACGAAGTTCTATCGCTAATTGGAATGTCAATTTTTCTGCTGCTATATTATATTGGATGGATACGATACTTTAGGCGGGGCAGGGATTACAAACTGCTGTTCTCACCAATGATTGGAATTCCGATACCTCTAGCTATTAGTCCAATCTTATATTTCATTTGTGCGTCGTTCGTATTGCATTCTCCTTTATTATTTCTTAGTAGTTTGTTATTAGCGATCGGACATATCCCAATTAGCCTGAAGACTTACCAGCGAATTATTAACAATAAAAAATAAAAGAAATAGCCGGTTCGATTAAAGTGAGTATCTGAAAATCATAAAGCATTGATGTTCTATGAGAAAATCGGATGGAATAAGGTGGTTGAAGAGGGAAAGACTGGTGGGTAGTATTGGGTTTTAGTATATGAATGAAGAACAACACATAATAAAGACCTAGCTATATATATCATTATAGTGATGGGCGGAAGAACTTGATGTTGGAATATACAAGCTTCTTGAAATAGCAGAAAGGAGAATGATATGAATATTAGAAAAATAACCGAAAACGGGATTGAAATTGCTATTGTAGATAGTAATGATATTTTGATTTATGATACTCAATCAGCCTTGGATCTTATAGCTACAATTAGTTATCAAACAGGAGCAGATCGATTTATTCTAAGCAAATCTGCAATTGATGAGAAATTTTTCGATTTAAAAACGGGTCTTGCAGGAGAAGTTCTGCAGAAATTTATCAATTATCAAGCTAAAGTTGCTGTCGTAGGTGACTTCACAATCTATCCGAGCAAAAGCCTTAAGGATTTCATATATGAGAGTAATCATGGAAAGAATACATTTTTCTTACCCGATGAACAACAGGCCGTCGATAGATTAAGCCAGATATAGGATTCTCCCAGATGTATAATCATAGAAGAAGCTCGAACAACAAATGACCCTAGCCTAAGATAAGAGCTATCTAAGAGGCTGGGTCATTTTCGTAAAAATTCCAAAAATTATTCTCGGAGGGATTCAAAATGGAAGTAGGTAAGACAAAATCTGTTGGCTACCAGGTTGGAGTCAGAAGAACACTTCCCCTGACTTTGGAAGAAGCATGGGAAATGATTGTGTCTCCCCGGGGAATTAATGTTTGGTTAGGAGAGATTTCTTCGTATGATTTTTCTGTCGGTGCAAATTATTCTACTCAGGAGGGTATCTCTGGAGAGATTAGAGTGCTGAATGAGAGACAGAATGTTCGATTAACATGGAAGAAAGATCAATGGGAGAGAGCTTCAACTTTACAAATTAGAACAATAGAACAATTGAATGGCAAGTGCACAATTAGTTTTCATCAAGAGAACTTACCTAGTTCTAAGGATCGGGAAGAAATGAAAGTAAGATGGGAAGAAGTACTGGAGAAATTGATGCAAGGAATATAAGCAAAAACAGGAGGATCATATGTTGTATTCAAACTACTCCAAAGGTGAATAAGGGATTGAAATATCCGTCGGGTTCTGAGATTAGAAGGAGATTTAAGTGTTGATGAGAAAGAAGGGCTGGGCCATTTTGGAATCCAAGAGGAATTTAGGGGGCGAGCAACTCTTGAAAGATCGGTTTATAGCTGCTTTACAGGAAAATAACTTGGCTGAAATGAGAAAAGTACCCAAAGCAGATTTACACAATCATAGCACCAGGGGTGGGAACAAGAGGTATATAGAAAAATGGTGTGGTACAAAGATACCCGATTGCCCAAAGTTTAGAGATCTTCATGAAATGAATCAGTGGAACACCATAAACATTAAACCATTGCTGCCTGGTCGGCCTGGTTATGAAAAGCGTATAGAAGCGGCCTTTGAGCAGGCGAAGATGGATGGGGTCCACTTACTTCATATGAGTGTAACTATTGGTGAAGAGGCTTTGTTTGATAATTCAGCTGAAAAATTGGTATATGCTATACAGGACATCCATCAGAGGGTTGCACCAGAGGTCATTTTTGTCCCAGAGATCGCATTTCTAACATATACACCGATTCATGAAACCTCTGAAAAGTTAGACCAGTTTCTAGAGTTGAATTATTTCAAATCCATAGACATATTCGGTGATGAATTTGCTGTTCCCGCATTTAAGAAGGTTTTTCGAAAGGCGAAAAATAAAGGATTGATTCTTAAGGCACATGTCGGTGAATTCGGAACGGCTGAGTTGGTTAGACAATCAATTGAAGTATTGGAACTGGATCAAATCCAGCATGGAATCGCCGCAGCGAGTTCCCCTCAAGTGATGAGGTGGTTATCGGACCACAACATACAATTGAACATTTGCCCGACAAGCAATATCCTCCTTTCGAGAGTAGAGAATTATCAAGCACACCCCATAAGAATATTGTTCGACCATGGAGTTAGGGTTACGGTGAATACGGATGATATGCTTATTTTTGACCAAAGTGTATCTCAGGAATTTTTTAATCTGTACCATGCAGGATTGTTTAGCGCTGAAGAATTAAATGAAATAAGGGAAAATGCCTTCGCTAACTAAAAGTATTTTCTTAACTTACTTGGCGTTGGTATATGCCTAATGGACTCAATTGGATGGTACAGTAGCATCCACGGACCTGAAAAACGCATAACTTCCTTAATTCTTTGACGGTAATTCGGTTTGTAACAATGGATAGGGCACTTTGCACAAGCTGTTTTTTCTTCACCAAATTGGCAGAGGGATAGCCTTTTCATAGCATAATCATTTAAGTCCTGACATTCCTCGCAGAGCTCTTTTTGATGATGTTTTTTCTTACAATATAGACGAATCATTTTTGAAACAATATCTTTTTCTTTACGGATTTTAGGACCATCATTCAACTGCCGTTTTGCCTCGGTTTCCATGTATGAAGACCTCTTTTCAATGTAATAAAAAGTTTAAAATTATACATTAAACAATATCATCTAATCATCAAAGAAAAATAGTATGAATCTCATAAAAATAGAAGATACCTGTTCATCTCAGGCAGAGCTTAAGGTCATTTATAAGTTTCGAGGAAACACGGATACTCTATCACAAGATAGACCTTCATTTATACCGGGGAGACGAGTCGAGTTACCGATTGCTCAATTTAGATACGATGAAAACAAATGGAAAGTATATTGGAAGGATAGTAAAGATAAATGGCATTTTGTAGAAGATATAAAACCGATAGAAGACTTTGAGTTCGGATATATGTGGATGTAACCTGGAGAAGGGGAATGACTCTAGTTAACACCGCATTCGGTACCGAGTTCTCTGTGAGGCAAAAATAAATTCTTATTTGAAGGAGCGATTAATATGAAAGTACAAAATCTAGGGGCAATATTTATTAGAGTTAGTAATTTGGATAGGGCATTACCATTCTATTCTAATGTGCTTGGTTTACAATTGCGAGATGTTGAACAATGGGATAATGGTAGAGGAGCAAATTATACTATTCCAAACCAATCCACGTTACTTACATTAATTGAAGTTGGAGAATCGTATGAACCTTTAAAACATCCCATTATGAATTTATATTGTAATAACATTTCAGAAGCCTATGAGGAACTGAATAATAAAGGAGTTGTCTTGGGATCAATTAATAGGTGGTCTTCGGAATGGAATGACCATATCGATTTTGATATTTATGATCCAGATGGAAATGCAATTAATTTAATAGAATGGACTTCCCGAAAGGAATAAACAGCAACTACAGTAACTCGAAGGGACATAGATCCGAACAATGAAGCTATAAGAATAATTCCTGAATATTGGATAATGAAGCAAGGAAGACCGGACAACCACGGTACCAATAGAAACTGCTTATATATGACGATTGTTAACCGGGATTTAAGCAACTACTCCATAGATATTTCTGAGGATGGGAAGCTTGTATCTACCAAAAGGCTATTTCAAGCAAGGGAAAGTTTTGAAAGCCATTTTAATGACCTAGTTGAATGGATGGAAAAGTACGGAACGGTGCAGCCTATCGAGCAAATTGATGTCAATCAGAGTCTGGATACGATAAATGATGATGTAACAGACGACATAAAGAATTAAATGAGTTTATTAAAAAAGAAATAGATAAGTAGAGTAGAAGGGGAGACCGGGCGAAATGAAGGTTAAACGAATCGTGACCAATATTCAGACGAAAGACATAGAGAAGGCTAAAAAATTCTATCAAGACGTTTTGGGGCTCGACCTATTGATGGACCATGGATGGATAGCAACCTACGGATCAAAGGATAATATGGACATTCAAATCAGCTTTGCATCCCAAGGAGGTTCAGAGACTGACACGCCTGATTTATCCATCGAGGTGGATGATATAGATGAGGCCTATATACGAATGAAAGATGGAGGATTCAATATTGAATACGGACCAGTAGATGAACCATGGGGTGTACGAAGATTTTATGTTCGAGATCCTTTTAACAACTTGGTTAATATTCTTACCCATAGAGAATAAATTCGGTGAACATGGAGGGATGATTTGGTGAAGAAGAAGCTTGTATTAATTGAGTATTCCGGGTTCAGGTAAATCAACCTTTGCGCGGTTTTTATCAAATCAATTTGAACGGAATGGATATTCCTGTGGATTATTTCTTGAAACTAATATAAAGGACAGTGCTCATGACATATGATCTGTATCACTATTTTGAGAAAGAAATCGGTCCATTTAAAAATTTATCAAAGTTATCAATGGATGATGCAACAAAAATATCTAATCAAATTAAGAAAAAGGGGGACGTATTTGCCAGTCAAAGAAATGATGATTATTTGATGATCAGAAGAGAATTAGAAAGAATAGCCAGAGACATATTTATAAAAAAAGGTGGGAAACCCATCAATGCATTTCCCCACTATATGACTTTGGGGGCTTGTAATTGGCTTCAGACATGGTACATGGAACCAGGAATTATAACAATAGATTGGAATGAAATCTCTAAACAATCAATGAGCTTTACATATGGTGATCTATTTCCGACTATGCGATATCCAGATGAGAAACCATATAGAAAACAAGTTTACACTAAAGATGAAATTGTTAAAGTTATTGATCAGTTCGGCTTACCACAAGATTGGAATGCTGACGGTGATCGGGGACCAGAAAGATACATAGAAGTCCAAATATGGGACGAACAAATGATTCAAAAATATTTATAAGTGATAATGGGTGCCTTTATTTTGAAAATAATTAAATTTGTAAATATACAAAATGCAATTATAGATGTAAAATAACATTACTTGAGGTTTTTGGCCGGCATATAAACAATGTGCGACAATATTTGTGAATAAAAGTGCAAAGTTGCAAAAGATGCCTCAAGTAAGAAGAAGGCACATAGTATGCCAATTCTATATAGAAAACATAGGGGAGATGGGACAACCATGAAGATCAAAACAACAAGAAGAATGATGATGCTGTTAGCGTTAGCGCTTATCATCAGCATAGTAGGCGTGGCATGCAACAGCAAGACGGATAATGCCAACGCAGGCAACGGTGGCAGTAAAGCATCGGAGACACCGGAGCTGTCTCTGGGCCTACTGCCATCAATAGATGCGATTCCATTCATTATTGCTCATGAACAGGGCTTTGATCAGAAGCACGGAGTGAACCTGAACATCCAGACATTCAAGAGCGCCAAAGACCGCGATGTAGCTTTTCAAGCCGGCAAGATTGATGGGTTAAGCGCCGATCTGGTTGCCATTTCGATCTATAATGAAGCTGGATTAGACGTGAAAATAACCAGCACAACCTTCGGAGAATTTGATCTGTTGACCGGCAATAACGGGATTCAGGAAGTGAAGGATCTGAAGGGAAAAACCGTGATCCTGTCTAAGAATACCTCTACGCAGTACACCGTTGCCATGATGCTGAAGCAGGCCGGACTGACGGAGAAGGACATTAATATAACGGAAGTACCGCAAATTCCAACACGGCTGGAGCTGCTGAAAAATAACAAAGCGGATGCCGCGATCTTGCCGGAACCATTCGTTACGATGGGGAAAGCGTCGGACTTACGCGTGCTTAGCTCCACGAAACAGGCTCAGGTAAACCCATTCGTGCTGGCCTTTCCGCAAAGCGTGATTGATGCCAAGCCGGAGGCGATCCGTGCTATGTATAGAGCCTATGATGATGCGGTTGAGTACATGCAATCTCATGATCAGAAGGATTATATTGACCTGGTGATCAAGGAAGTCGGCTATCCGGAAACCTTGAAGGACCAAATTGAGGTACCGGCTTACATTCCAGCTAATCAGGTCGATGTGAAAGAGGTCGAGTCGGCATTTGCTTGGGCCCGCGAGCAGGGTCTGCTGACAAAAGACATCACCCCAGAAGAGGTGATATCCGATGTCCAGTTCAAGAAATAACGGACTGTGCGTAAAGGAGCTTGAAGTTGAATACAAGAGCGGGGAGCTGGCGCTTGGGAGAGTGGATTTCACCTTGCCGGAGCACGGGATTTACACCATTCTAGGGCCATCCGGGAGCGGGAAATCCACACTGCTGCGCGCTGTGTCTGGCCTCCTGCCGGAATATCGAGGCGAGTTGATGTTCAATGGACAGTCCCTGCGCGAACAGGACATACTGATTGGTCTGGTACCACAAAATTACGGTCTCCTGCCCTGGAAGACAGTCAAGTCTAACATCAGGGTAGCAATGAAGATTGCGAATCCCAAGGGGCAGGATAGGAGGTCTCAGGAAGCGCAAATTGATCGCTGGCTGTCGGCGATGGGCATCCAGGAGCTAGCGGACCGTTACCCGCTGTCGCTAAGCGGGGGGCAGCAGCAGCGGGTTGCCATTGCACGGGCATTTGCGATTATGCCGTCTATTTTATTGCTGGACGAGCCATTCTCTGCGTTGGATGCCATTACGCGGGAAGTGCTGCAGCAGTTATTCTTGGAGCATTGGCAGGCGAATCCCGCCACAGCGCTGTTCGTGACTCATGATGTAGATGAGGCCATCCTGCTAGGGCAGAAGATTATCGTGCTCCCGTCGAGCAAGAGCGAGGCGCCGGAGATTATGGATAATGAGGCAGTATTCGGGCTGGAGCATAGGGAGAAGCGAGCCAGTGATGCCTTTTTTGACCAGATCAAGAGAATCAGAAAGGTAATGCAGGAGAAATGGTGAAAAAACGACGTCGGCTCAACTATATTTTGAGATTATTGTTAGTGTTCTTGGGGATGCATGTGGTCTGGTACGTAGCGTATCTGCTAGTGCATCATCCGATGCTGCCCAGCCCGCTGGAGGTCTATCAGGCGATGGGACACCTTGGCGGAAAGGATATTGTGCTGAATGTTGGCTATAGTCTGATGCGAATCTTTGCTGGAGTTCTGTTAGCACTGATCGTTGGCCTGCTGATCGGGCTACTGATGGGGCGTTCGGCGCTTTGGAACAAGCTGCTGGACCCGGTGGTGTATTTGACTTATCCGGTGCCCAAGATCGCGCTGCTCCCGGTGGTTATGCTGTTCTTCGGGCTTGGCGAGACCTCCAAGATTCTCATGATTATGCTGATCCTGCTATTCCAGATTATCATTTCTGTACGGGACGGGGTAAAAGCCATACCAGCGAACACGTATGATGTGCTGACAAGCATTGGCGCAGGGCCTGGACAGAAATTTTGGCATGTCACCCTACCCGGCGCATTGTCTGTAATCCTTAGCACCATCCGCATCTCGCTGGGTACGGCCATATCGGTTCTGTTCTTTACTGAAATCTACGGCACCGAGCATGGTATGGGCTTCTTCATTATGGATGCATGGCTCAGACTGGATTATCCGCAAATGTACGCTGGGATTCTGCTGTTTAGTCTGGTCGGCTTCGTTCTGTTCTTGCTGGTGGATCTGCTGGACTACCGATTCATGAAGTGGCGGAAGTAGGATAAGGCACGGAAGTAGCTCAGACAACAAACGCCCCAGCCTTAGATAAGAGCTATCTATGGCTGGGGACTCATTGCATAAACCCCATAGATTGACGATAAGTCACGGGGGATACCCCAGCAATGTCTTTGAAAACCCGATAAAAGGTTGGCAAGCTTTGAAAGCCACATTCAAATGCAATATTGGTGACTGCTTTATCTGTCCCTGTCAATTCTCGTTTAGCGGCTTGGACTCGCAGCAGAGATACGTAATCAGAGAAACGGTACCCGGTCGTTTCCAGAAATGCACGACTGAGGCGCGAAGCACTTATACCCAACTCATCTGCCAGCCCCACCAAACTCAGCGGTTCATGAAATCGCCGATCCACCAAAGTGGCTAAAGATTGTGCTTGACGAACCGTTTGTACCATCGCCTGTCGTTCGTCATCACTAAGCAGCTCGTTGTAATGTCTGAGCAGGCGGCCGCATAACTGAATAAGCGCGCTTTTAGCCATCGCCAAATAGCCGGGGGATTTCTCTCGAAGCTCCTCCGCTATTGCAAGGATCCAAGGCGTAAGCTCCCTTGCAAGCGGCGAGCTACCGGCAATATGATTACGAAAATGAGTAGAACGATAGGAGAAGGGCAGTAAAAGACCTGGCTCTTCCGTGAGCAGTAGCGTCGGATCAAAGTTAATAAAGAGATAGCGGCTTGGATCATCCGGGTCAGATTGAGCGATATGATGTTCCTCGTTGTTGACGATAAATAAGTCGCCAGGACTAGCCGTATAGCGTTTGCTGCCAAAGAAGAAGCAGCCTTTGCCTGACAGGCAGAGGCCGACTTCCAGACTTGAATGCATATGGGGTGATTGTCGATTCGTAGCAGGCGTCCATTCGAAAGCATTGATCGGAATTGGATGATCGTATGTAATATGCAGCTTCATTTTTCCATCGCCCCCTGACATTAATCATGTATAAGGCAAGTATACAATAAGAGCTGCATTTGTGGTTGTAGAATCATCCAAGACAGTTCATAGAGGAGGCCTGGGTTACGAAACAAGATTGGCATTTACCGCTGAAGTCTCCGGAAAACATGATAGCTCCTCTGAGCACATTCTGAGATGGCAATTGGGTGGAAGCCGCTGATATCCGCGTACAAAGTATCGTTCAGGGGCTTGATCCAGGTTTCAGGCAGTGCGGACGCTCCAAGCGAAGCGCCAAGAATGGATCCGACGGTGGCGCCATTGCAATCGGTGTCCCAGCCGCCAAGAACGGCTGTAGTAATCCCTTTTTCAAAATCGCCGCCGGAATGAATGAGCGCAGCCGCGCATAATGCGGCATTATTGTTAGTATGCACACAGTGATAATGCTTAAAGGCATCCCAAATTTTCTCAACCAATTCAAGCTGATCTGGCGTTTCCTCAGCAATTTGGACCGCCAGTCTAATGTCTTCTGCCAGCCGGCTGCGCTGCGGAATCTCACTTAACCCGATCTCAACGATCCGCTTCACATCGCTCTCAACGAATGCAGCTGCAATCATCGCTGAGCAGAACATAGCGCCGTAAATCCCATTCTTCACATGAGAGAAAGAGGCGTCCCGCCAAGCAAGTTCAGCAGCAAGCTGAGGCTGGCCGGCAGCGCCATATGCATAGCCGTCTACGCGGATTTGAGCACCGATCCATTCCCGGAAAGGGTTCAGATAGGAACGTACCCACTGGATATGCTTCACCCAGTCATCAGGCTGCTCACCGCTAATACGTGTAGTGACTCGGGCAAAATTCAGGTATGCCTGTGTTTCAGCCGTGAACACCTGACCGAAGGAAAGGAGACGATGCCACATCTTGCCGACATCCCAGGAGTTAAATTCTAGACCGTACTCCTCAAGCATGAGCAGTCCAAGCACCGTGTAACGAATATCATCATCCGTCTCCATAAAGCGGATATGATCTTGGCAGCTGGCCAGACTGCTCCAGTGGGCAATCTCGATGTCATATTGAGCCTCGGCAGTCGATTTGCTTGGTGTGTAGTGGCGAATCGGCCATTGCTCGGCGCCTTCGAACCAGAGCTTAATATTATGCCAGCCGGGTCTACCTGCTGATCCCTGCATGAAGGCTGGAGCCTCCAGCGGCTTACCTAATGCGCAACCGGCTGCTCGGCCGAGCCAGGCACCATAAAACTTGTTTTGCCATACTTCGTCATCCCAATCACTACTAATCATACGCGGCCCTTCTGGGCGTTCAGCACGAATCGCTTCCAAATCTGATGGCTCAATATACTTAAAATCAGGGCTTATTTCAAGTGCCATTAATTCATGATATATCCCCATAATCTGAGCTTCATCCATATCGGCCGCTTCAAGTCGATCCATGAAACCTGTTACATGGCAGCCTTCCTCTCCGCGCTGCTGTATTTCTTGCCTGACAAGTTCTCGCAGTCCAATCCATTTCGTCATAACGGATTCCTCCATAATTTTGTGAATTTCTTTATCACTGATTATAGCCAGCATTCTCGCCTATGACTTCTCAAAAAATGAAAGCGATATTCTCATTTTTTGCGTAACTGAGTATAGTTCGAGATCCTGCTTGCATAACATTCCGTTGACTGGTACGCTTGGGGAAGCTCAGACTACACAAGACCCAGCCTATGATAAGAGCTATCTAATGGCTGGGTCTTTTCGTGAATAGCACAACGTTTTGAACTCAAGAAACAGTAAAGATACAAGAATAGGATAGGGGACTAACGGATATGGAAGGAACAGGGGATCAAAGATTCATCATAATAAAACGTTATTTTCCGATTTATTTATGTACCTTAGTCCTCATTTTATCGGCCTTGTTTGGATGGAACTTAGGTAAGGACGGTATTCCCAAAGGAACTAAGTACTTTCAAGTCATCGCTAATAATAAGGTTACTCTACATGTGCTGAAGACAGATCCGAGTAATATTTCGTTTTCCAGTATAAACGACAACGTCGTGCAATCGGGAATTAGCGGAATAAATGGCGGATTCTTTTGGGAGAATCAATTGTTAAGCATCGCAGTTATGGATGGTATACCTGTAAACGGGAGTCCTGAAGAATACGGCTCAGGTTGGTTTAACACCAAATATGCCCGAGGGACCATGGTATATGATCGGGTTACCAAAATGGTTAACGTACAGCGAGCTTCAAGCGTGGTCGATCTGTACATGACAGACGCTACAAGGTTCTGGGCACAGGGCGGAATCAGTATGAATCTTCAGGACGACAGCAATTGGTATAGAATAGCGGTCAAAGAAGAAGGACTGCCGTTTCCGGATGTTGAGCGTCTCCGCAGCGGTATGGCCTATGATAATGATGGAAAGGTGTATCTTGTAGTCACTTCGACCAAGTGTACTGCAGAGGAATTTCGTACTGCTATGAAGAGAATGACTGACGCAGGAAATCTGAATGAAGCTATCTTTCTGGATGGGGACGGTTCCTCACAACTACTGGCCGATAAGGTTAAACTGAAAGGCGACAGCCGAGCAGTGGTGCAGATGATTGTGGTGAATGGGGAGTAAGCTTTTTATAGGTTTTCCCATTCATCTTTTATCATAGAATACCGTACGCTGTCGGTTAAATTTCTACTGTACTTGCGTAGTGTCCCTTCATATGTAAAACCGCATTTTTCGATAACACGTTTGGATTTTAAATTGGATGAATAATGGCAAACTGCCACAACCAATAAGTCAAGTTCAGTAAAGGCGTATTTTAACATACACTTAACTGCTTCCGTTGCATACCCTTTATTTTGATAATCCATAGAAATAATATATTCTAACTCTTTATAGCGGTCATGTCTGTTTATATCGCTAAGAGATATTGAACCGATGGCTTTGTCATTTTTCTTCAAAATGATAGCCCAAGATTCCTGACTTTTAATTAATTGATGGATAGATTCAAGACTTTCATTAATACTCTCACAAATTTTCGCTCCAGCATTTTCTACATCACTGTTGCTATATATTTCAAAATAATCGTTAGCATCGCTATCCTGCCATTCTCGAAGGATTAAGCGTTCGGTTTCAAGGGTTTCCATTATATTATTTCCTCCTATTACTTCATTCGTTGTTGAAAGAGCTATGCACAAATCAATTATATGTCATATGAGTAATTAATTTATGTGTCTGAAAGTGTACAAATGAAAAATATCTAATATGAGGTGCTAAATGAACTATCAAAATATCCAAGCTGCAAAACGGGGGAATTGGCTCGAATGACGATTGGTTATGGTTAATTGATCCTTTAGATGGAACAAATAATTTTGCTATTGGTTTACCTGTCTTTACGACATCTATTACGCTCATGTACAGAAGAGAACCTGTGCTTGGGGTGGTATATGAGCCATTGACAGATCGTCTATTTGTATCTGCTATTGGGGAAGGAGCGATGTGTAATAATCATATTGCCAAAGGAGATATCGATGGAATTGTACTGTACAATTCTGAAGGTGATGATTTGTATTCAGGTATTTTGATGGTCAAGGAAGCGGGAGGGATTGTTATTGATTTTGAAGGGAATCCGTTCAGTGGAATGAAAGAGGAACCCTATTTAATTGCCTGTCATCCAGACAATAAGGAAATGCTCCGTATTGTAAGAGAAGGACTACAGTGAGGGAATGAACAAAATGAGACAATGGTATGAATTAAATGAAATCAATCACGAACTCCTGAAGTTTGCTGTTCTGATCGCGAAATACAACAACCAATTTATCATCATAAATAATAAGAAGCGAGGAGGATGGGAGGTCCCTGGAGGGACCAGAGAAATTGGGGAGACGATATTATATACAGCCAGTCGTGAATTATATGAAGAGACAGGAGCAGTAAGATTTGGATTAACGCCATTCGGAATTTACCAATTGAACGAAAGTTTTGGAATGGTGTTCTTCGCAGAAGTAGAAGAGATGAGCACATTACCAGGATTTGAGATTGAAGAAATAAAGTTCGAAGATGATTTGCCTGAAGGAATGAATTTCGGAGATTTGTTTTATGATTTGTATGCTAGATGGAATGAACGTAAGGATAAGAAATTGGAGAAATATGCTATAGATATCAGGAACTTAGATAAAGTGAATGAAAGAGTTATTTTAGTATAAGGAGCATATAACCTACAGGTATCTAAGACTAACGTGATCGGACGTATCAAGCGGTCAAAAATCCGTTAGAGCAACGAAAAAACAACTTTGACCATTAGAAGCAAAAAATACGGTTTTCGCGACCTTATCCCCTTGTAACGGACTTCGTTGTCCGTTACAAGAACAACGTTCCAAAGAATCAACGCTAACGGTCAAAAGTGTCCGGGTAGCAGGTCAAAACAGGGGTATGTCCACACTTTTGGGCGCGTAAAGGGGGCA
Organism: Paenibacillus motobuensis; assembly: GCF_039521865.1. Classification (NCBI taxonomy): domain Bacteria; kingdom Bacillati; phylum Bacillota; class Bacilli; order Caryophanales; family Paenibacillaceae; genus Paenibacillus; species Paenibacillus motobuensis. The sequence continues at coordinate 559,304 of NZ_BAAACX010000007.1, forward strand.
TCTCCAAGTCGGTAAATCAACTTTTGGAGAACAGCCCCCTCTTGAGCTTTATTTTTGCTTCATCTGCGATAGTTTCCCCTCACTCATCCCGTAAATGACATCAGCTATGGTTGTTACCTTCTTAGAGTGTGTAACGATAATAACGCATTTGCCTTCCTGATGGGCAAGTGAAGTGAAGATATCTAAGATAGCTTCCTCTGTTGCACTATCCAGATTGCCTGTCGGCTCGTCGGCGATGATGATATCGGGATTATGTGATATTGCCCGGGCAATTCCAACACGCTGCTGTTCGCCACCGGATAGCCTTAGTATTCTCCTGTCCGCCGTTTCTCTGTCGATGCCGACCTTTTCAAGTAAAGCATAGGCATATGCTCTTTTATCCTTCATGGGGCTCCCGTTAATATTCATGGACAGCACAATGTTCTCAATTGCGGTTGCATTGGTAAGGAGATTGAAGCTCTGAAATACAACCCCAATCCCTTTAGCCCTGTATTCGTCACGGTCGAGCTTTTTTAAGTCTTGATCGTTATGCATGATGGTTCCATCGGTACATACATCAAGTCCGGAAATTAAAGATAGCAAAGTTGACTTGCCGGATCCGGACTTGCCAACGATCGTATGAACTTTTCCAGGTTCAAAAGAGGCATTCACTCCTTTGAGAACATTCTTCTTCGTACCTTCATATCTGTAGAATACATTATTTACTGTAAGTACGCTCATTGCTATCACCTAATTCCTTTCCATGAGGATCTTGATGGGTTCAAACTTTGTGATCTTGCTAATGGAGACTAAACCGGCAAATGAAGCCAGCAGAATAGAAATGGCGATAATCTCCGATATCGTTACAAGGTCAAGTGAGATTTTCATTTCAGACAACGGCATTGCGCTAGTCTGTGCTCCTCCAAGCTGTGCGCCGCCTAATTGCATACCCCCGGGGCCCATCATGACATTTCCACCAGCACCTTGCGATGTGTTTGACCCAGCCGCTTCAGCTTGATTCTGCAGCAGCATGTCGGATACTGGCTGTGCAGCAACAGTACCTACACCTAATCCAATGACAAGACAAAAACAAGTAATTGTAAGAATTTCAAACCAGAGTCCCAGTGCCACTTTAACTTTTTTCATCCCCATCGCCCGAAGCACGCCAATTTCATACTTGCGCTCCCGGATTGAGATCGAAGCAAGCAACAGCAAAATAATCGAGCCAAGAATGATAACAACGATCATAAAAGTGATAGAAATACTCTTTAATCCCTCAACAGGCTTTACTACTTTTTCATAGGAAGCTGTGTCCGTATTTACATTGAAAAGATCAGCAAGTCCTTTTGCTCTAACCTCTGCTTCAAATGGCTCCAGCATTTCGGGGCTTTTCAGATAATAGGTTACATTTACATTCACTCCGGTCTCATTAGCCTTGCGCTGGGCAATTAATGTGTCGAGTGTGGTCAGGACCTCGTTACGCCTATTAAATGCTGCGGATTTAGGCATATTGTCATTTGCATATTCATCGGTCAAGTCATTATAAACACCGACAACGGTTAATGGATAAGTAACCTCACGTTGTAAACGGACAGTCCCCATTCCAGATATAGACGCGGTGTATTCCACACCATCTACGGTTACTTTGTCGCCTTCTTGTACATTGTCGGAAGTCATATCAGAGGGGGCGTCAACGCTCATATTGGCTGTAAAAGTGATTACATCGCCAAGGCTAATGTTGTTTAAGTCACGAAGCTCGTTGCTAATCACAATTTCTTCGTCTGCTTCTGGCAACCTGCCGCTTTCAAGGCTTCTAAGTCCATCGTTAAATTCTTCCCAGTTATCACCCATCAGCTTGTAATTTCCGTTCATGCCTGGGCCTTTCATCATAGCGCCCTGACCGACAATAGATGTGGTGCCTTCCCCCGACGTATTAGAGTCATCTTGGTCAATCGCTGTAATCTCCGAGTTGTTGGCCATTATTGAACCTGTTGCGATACTTTCTTTGAGATATTCCGAATTGGCGAACTGCAACAACTGCTCTGAAGGGATCTCAGGCTTTTTGACCATCACTCTACCGTCTGTAGAGTTTTTCTGTGCTTCCTCCATAACCTTCTGCATATCGGGCGTAATATACACCTCCGAGGCAAAGCGCTCTTTGTAATCCTCAATCACTGCCGAAGAAGTATTGTTAATGATTAAAGACACAACGGTTGTTAGTATGATGACGAAAATAATCGCGCCGATCATCAAGTTTCTACCTTTGTTTCGCACTAAGTTTTTTAGTGCATTTTGTAAGATATACATGCTTAACAAACTCCTTTTGGGGACTTTTTTATTTTTCGTGCTCCGCTTCCACTACTTCAAATCCATCAAAGAAATCGTCCAGTTCGTCCTCCGCCGAAGCTTTGGACTGGAATGGTCTGGTTATATAACGATTGTCAGATGGTTGCTTGGCAGCAAGTCTTAAGTGAAGCATGCCAGCGGTCAATAATACCGCAGTAAAACCAAGAGTAGTAATGACATAGGTAAGCACTTGCGGTATAAAATCATGCCAGTAGTAATCGGATGTTTGTTCCGAAGTAGCGCCTTGCAAGACGGCATTATCTAGCATTTCAAGCTGTGGCGGGATGTACAGGATGAGCTGCCATATGCCCAAAGCTAGAATAATACCGGATAGTATAAAGATAATGACGCTGGTTAGATTTTTTTTCACTATCAATTTTCCTCCTCCTAGAATTCATATTGATTATTTAAAAGGACAAACCTTTAACCAACCTTAAATCGTAAATACAAAACAAAAAAAAGCCCTCGGAGTATGATCCGAAGGCTTATACAGGATTCCATCATTCTTTTCTGATTAGTTCAAATACAAAAGTTGTGCTTTCTCCTTCAACACTTGTGCAATAAATTTTCCCGTCTGCATTTTCTATGATTGCTCTAGCAATGGACAGTCCAAGACCATAACCTCCGTCATGAACTCTTGAAGCGTCTACACGATAAAAGCGATCAAATAGTCTTGGCAGACATTCTTTTGGAATTCCACTCCCTGAATTTTTCACAGAAAAGAGTACGTGGTTTCGAGACTTTTTGAGCGCAACCTCAATTTTACCGTTTTCATTCACATACTTTACGGCATTATCAAGCAGTATGATGACGACTTGCTTCATTTTATCACTAGCACCGTTCACGATGAGATCTGGCTCAATGTTTTGAGAAAGTGTTATTCCTTTTTCAAAGACAATAGCTTCCATCGTGAGCAGTACATCGGTAACAACATGGCTGATATTAAAAGGGGCAAACTGACTGTTTATAGCCTCGCTGTCGGTTTTAGCCAGATACAATAGGTCACTGACGAGCTTTCCCATTCGATCGGTTTCCGCGGTAATATAATCCAGCCATTTCTGCTGGCTTTCAATCGTCTCGGTCTTATTGGCATACAAAGCTTCAGTATTGGCATTAATGACAGCGATCGGTGTCTTCAGTTCGTGAGAAGCATCGGCGATAAACTGCTTTTGTTTCTCATAGGCTATTTCTACAGGTGTAATAGCACGCCGGGCAAAAAACAGGCTTATACCGAAAATGACAAACAACATCACAATGCTGATGACCCCAAATGTGAGCAAAAGCTGAGAAAGTATGTTATACGATTCGGTCACATCCATAAAATAAATCTGTTCAAGAACGGGCGCTTGGGTGATACCGCTCTTCCCCTTGATTATAAGATTTGCATTCATGGAATTGATTTGAAAAAGCCAACGTTGTCCATCGATCGAGATGACAGCACTGTCTTTATTCGAAGAGGTGGCCAGTTTGGTTGCTTTAGTATAGACATCTTCCGTTAAATCTAAATAGGAATGAACATTTAGCAAAGTGTTATTTTCACCAACTAATACACTAAAAGTAGAAGCATAATCATTTGGTATTTTCCCAACAAATACCCTACCGGTATTATTGTATTCATCTGATTTACTCATCGAATTCATCATAATGGGTGACATCATAATATTTGTCAGTTTGATTTGGTTCTCACGCTGTATATTACTGTAAGTGATCATGTAAATGGCAGCGAACGCAGAGATCATGACAACCGTAATGATGGTCATATTCAGAATCATAAATTTGTTCCGTAATCTCTTAAACATGTCTATCACCATGAGATTTCAGAACATACCCGACTCCGCGGATCGTATGGATCGAGGTCACAGATTTAATATGAGTTAATTTCTTTCGCAAGAACGAAATATATACCTCCACATTATTATCTTCGGCTTCGCCATCGTATCCCCACAGCTTTTCAATAATTGTATTTTTAGATACAACCATGCCTCTCATGTTAATAAGCAACTCTATTAGCTGAAATTCCTTCAATGTGAGCTTGTACGATTTACTATCACAAAATAATTCGAGGGAATGGGGATGGATGTCGATGTCTCCGTAGGACAATGTACCATCTTGAGTCAGCTCGCCCTTCCGACGACTAAGCGCACGGAGGCGGGCAAGAAGTTCCTCGGACTTAAATGGCTTGGCAATATAATCATCCGCACCGCTATCTAACCCGTTTACTGTATCTTCTGTCTCACCTTTTGCCGTTAGAAGGACGACAGGAACAGAAAGACCATGCTTTCTGATTTCTTTAAGTATCGTGATACCGTCTATTTTTGGGAGCATTATATCAAGAATGATGAAGTCGTAAATAGCAGAAATTGCGCAGTCTAGCCCATATTCACCGTCATGAGCTAAATCGACGCTATAATTGTTCTTCTTGAGAACCTGTGCCACGGCTTCAGCCAAGTGTATTTCATCTTCAACGATAAGTATTCGCACGCAGATACCTCCTTGTCTTTCCTATTCTAGCAATGCAACCTTTAATTAACCTTAATTTTCACGGAGTAGGCTTTTATCAATTTATGGGGTAAAGAGGTTCGGGCAATGCGAACAACATGAAGAAGGAACAATCAGAGGAGGAAAATTTAATAAGGTGAGGAATCATAAAAGGTAGAGCTAGAAAAATAATCAAAGGTTTGTGGATCATTGAGAGTTAGGAGGGAGATAAATTGAGGATCAGTATCTTACAAGAATCAGAGGCTCAGGCGTATCAACAAGTTCGATTGGATGGCTTAAGGAATGATCCTGGTGCCTTTGGCTCTACTTATGACCGTGAAGTGAAATTCTCTCTTGAGGCTGTAGCTGAAAGAATAAAACCTAGTATGGATAAGTTTGTGTTAGGCGCATTTGGAGATGAAGGCCATTTATTTGGAGTTGTAACTTTTATGCGGGATACTGGCATGAAGACTCGCCATAAAGGCCATATTTTTGGAATGTATGTGGTTCCAGAGAAAAGAGGAACTGGGTTAGGAAGAAAACTAGTGGGAGAATTAATTAGAAAAACAAGAGAAATGGAAGGGATGGAACAAATCAATTTAACAGTGGTCTCTACTAATAACAATGCGAAAAGATTATATCTATCGTTAGGGTTTGAAATTTATGGTCAGGAACGAAATGCTCTTAAATATGAGGATCAATATTATGATGAAGATTTAATGGTTCTCAGGTTTTGAAAATTGAACTCCGAGCCAATTGTGTAGTCGAGTGTTAGCAGCACTCGGCTTCTTACACAAGATGATAACATAATCAAATAGAAATAAACCAAACACAGCCACCTTAGATCAATTACTCAGAGAGTTTAATGATCTAAGGTGAATTTTTGTTTATAAGGCAGGTGAAAAGGCAATGAATCAACAGCTTATTACGAATATTAGCGAAATGGTATTCCTTCAAAGACAACATCATTTCATTAGCCCTGATGCTGTTATTTATCATCCAGGGCATTTTCCAGAATTGAATAGTAAAATTGTGGATTTATACAAATCAGAAGGCTTCAAACAGCTACTTATTCCTAATATTTATAACTGTTTTTTAGAAGCAAATGAGTTCGTGTACCATAAACCTCTGTTAGTTGAAATGGGGATTCCGGAGGAACTTATTTGTCCCATATCAGGAGATTTTAAAGATGGTTCAGAAGTTGTTGTAGGAGGAGTAAGTCAATTAGATCCAGGAATGCACAATATTTTGTTAGCAGGTAAGGCATTCTTTTGTAGACGATTTATGATATTGGCAGCACTCAATAGGACAGATAAAACCTTTGATGTATTACCGCTTGTAGATGAGAGGGGAATTGACAAGGATAATTGGCATACAACCGAGAAAGGCAGAGCACGAGTATTAAACGAAATCAATGTTATTAATAAAATTTTGAATTGCACTTGAGAGAAATTCCAGTAACGAAGTAAATAAGGGAGGTTTCAAATGGAATTTCAACATATCCATCAAAAGTTGAAAGAAACGAGAGAGAAGTTACTAACTACTCTTAATGATTTGAGTCGCGATCAATTAAACCAAAGAAAAGATATAAATAGCTGGAGTATTGCACAGATATGTCAACACTTAATTAAGACAGAAGAATTATATGTCTTAGCAATCAAGAGAGGGCTAAGGAGCAATGAAGATTCAATTATAGAGAGTAAGCCAGTAGAATCGCTACTAGATAGAAGTAGAAAGCTAGAAGCTCCGGACATTGTTAAACCAACTGAAGAAATATTAGAACGTGATGAAATCGTTGAACAACTACGAAATTCAAGAGTGAAGTTTAATGAATTCTTAAATACGTTAGAAGACCCATCTGTGCTGAGTAGAAGATATTTTAAACACCCAGCTTTTCAAGAAATGTTATTAATTGAATGGTTAGAATCACTGTATTTGCATGAGCAAAGACATATTGAACAAATTAATGAGATTAAAGATGATTTTAAGTAAAAAAAGGCTGCTTCCAGATCGAAACAAACCTATAGGGGTTGTACGATCGGAGCAGCCAATTATATTTAACAAACTGGGGTCAAGCTTCAATTATTTTGCAATTTGCTGGCCAGCAATTCGACCGAATGTAATGATATCGGCAATAGCGTTACCGCCGAGACGATTCGAACCATGAATAACGCCTGTAACTTCACCAGCTGCGTATAAGCCTGGGATTACCTTGCCGTCTGTATTCAATACACGTGTTTCGGTATCAATCACCAAACCACCCATTGTATGGTGTACCGATGGTACAGCTTTTTGGATGTAATATGGTCCATTTTCAAGCGAAGCGAGGCCTGCACGATGATTAAAGTCTAAATCTTTGCCTGTCTTTGCATATTGATTTACTTTATCGACAGTTGCTTGCAATTTAGCTGGATCAATGTTGAAGAATTTAGCTGCATCTTCAATGGTATCAGCTTTGTAGAGCATGCCTTCTTTAATGAGCTGTTCATATTCATCTGGATGTGCGGCAATCGTCTTACTGATCCCTTCTAGATCTTGATTCCACAACTGGTAAGCATACTTGCCTTCCTGAGCCAGGATCGCTTGCGAGATGACGTCGCGACGTTCCAGTTCTTCCACAAAACGTTCCCCGCTTTGATTCACTAGAATAGCACCATCGAATCGAGAGTCCGCTACTAGGGAAATAACGCCAGTCACAGGATCGCAAATTGGATACGTTTGGATGTTCTCCATATTGGTGATGGCTGCTTGAATCTCTTGTGCCATGATAATGCCGTCTCCCGTTGTACCTGGAGAGTCTGTCGACATATAGCTATCATCTAGAGTCGGATTGTATTTGATACGCATTTCAACATTGGAGCCAAATCCACCGGATGCGATGACAACACCTTTGTTCGCATGGAACGTGATCTTCTGACCTGAATCACTTGTTGCTTCTACGCCAGTTACTTTACCGCCCGCATCAGTAAGCAATTTTTCTGCCTTCATATTCGTCTTGATAGGAATTTGCAATTCATCGGTTTTCGCTTTGAATTTCGTGATAAGTTCGGCACCTGTATGGCCAACTGGAATTAAGGCACGTTTACGAGAGTGACCGCCGAATTGGAATAGCTGATCGGGAAGAAACTCCACCTTGATTTCATCGCGAAGCCATTCTGCTGAACCTAAAGCTTGTTCAGCAAGGATTCGCACCATTTTAGGATCGCCGAGGTTGTCGCCGCCCTTCATCGTATCCTCATAGAAGAGGTCAACAGAATCATCAGTAATACCTACGGCTTTCTGTACCCATGTGTTCGGTGCGTTCATTTCGCCACCAGAGATCAGGGTATTACCGCCAACGGTTGGCATTTTTTCGAGAATTACGACGTTAGCCCCTGCTTTTTTCGCTTCAATTGCAGCACTGAAGCCTGCGCCGCCTGCACCGATGACAACGACGTCGTAAGTTTGCTCAGCATCTTCTTGCTGCGCATTTCCGCTGACTGCCGAACCTGCCGCAAGAGTAATACCAGCTTTGCTAATCGCATCTTGAATCGCAGCTAAATAGCCCTTACTAGTTTCTGTGGAGCCGCTAATGGCATCTACATCAGCTGTGTTCGCCTGCATGACGCTATCTTTAAGCTTGGTGTATACGGGCTCAGACAATACCTCGTTTTCTTTCTGTTCCAAAACTTCAATGTTCGTGATTTTACCGTCCGCAAAAGAGACTTCAACTTTGATTTCTCCATGCTTACCATTGCCAACACCGATAGACTTCACAACTCCATCTTCCGATGCAGTCGTATTATCTTTAGAGCCGCAGGCAGTCATGGTCAATACCAGACATAGGATGAGAATGAGGGATAGAAATTGGGTTGTTCTTGTACGCATAGTTCCTCCTTGAATAATGTTATGGTATTTAAGTGAAATCATTCACTTACCAACGTAAGAATAACGCGGTTGGGCATACATACAATGAGATCATTCAATCGATGTATCGGTTGACTATGCTCACAGAGATGATCTGGGCAGTCTGCTTCAACCATGGACACGGCGCCATCCTTAATGCGTACCGTGTTCATACCGTGTTCGGTGACGATGCTGAAAGTTTGCGTATAATTGTCATCAGGAATTTCAATTCGCTTCTCCAGTTGATCCCCAATATAGACCTCAAGAAATTTGATACTTGCGGCGCTACTAGACTGAGGCTGTGAATGGAAGCTGAATCCGATGAACGCAATGACAGCAATGGATACCACAATAAAGAAATCCCATTTTTTAATTTCGCTTCACCTACCTTGTGAAAAAAGGTACAATAAAATTATATAGAGCATCGTATAAAAAGTATTTGCACAAACCGTCCTTTTTTTATCTATTTCGGACAATTGTTGAGACAGGTCTATAAGTAAGTGTTTAGAACATGTTCTAATATAGGAGATGAAATCGATACAAAAGAAGATTGCTTGGTACGCTGGTGGTTGTTTTTTATGTTTATTTTTGGCCATCCTAGGCGCTATTCATTTTGAATTAGAACGAACGGTTATTCCTTTGAATAAAAGTTTGACGCAACAGATTGTCAGTGCACGCAGTGAACAAATTTCCTATTGGTTTAAGCAGCGAATCGGGGAGGTTGAGATGTTAGCAACATTAGCTGCAGACCATCAATGGGATCGGGAGGCGTTGTTACAAGAAGTTGAGAAGCTGGCTCTCCTGCGTAATAAAGAATATGAATCCATTCGAGTGGTGAATCGGTACGGCCAATCCTGGTCTTCTTACGATAAACCCTTTTCGATCGTCGATCGAGAATATTATGTGCGGCTTTGTGAATCGGATGCTTCTTATGTCGTGAGCAATCGAATTCAATCCCATGCGAATCAAGCGGATATTGTCGTTATTCTTTATCGGATTAAGCCGCAGGTCTATGATGAAGCAGCTTATATTTCGGCGGCAGTATCCATTGAGGCGATGCAAGAAATTGCAAAGGATATTAATGTCTATGATGGAAAGGGTGAATTATTATTCGATCATGAGTTTTATGCTCCGCAGACGGGTCAGCCTGGAAGAGATGACGAGACAGCCCGAAATGCAGATAAGATGGCAACTTTTATAGCACCGATTGAGCAGGTTCCTCATTGGGAATTAAAATTTCAAGTTCCTCATTCACAATTGTTGCAAGGGGTCGACAAAACTCAACGATCCGCATTGCTCGTCGGTGGTGTGACCGGATTCGTATTCTTCCTGTTATTGATTCTGCTTGGTAATTCGATCGTCAAGCCGATCCGCTCTTTGCAGAAAATTATGGGTAAGGTCGAAGCAGGAGATCGAAATATTCGTGCCACCGAGAATCATCAGGATGAGATCGGAGATTTAGGGAGAAGTTTCAATCAGATGTTAGCGAAGCTCTATCACTACGAGCAAGAAAAGAAGGAAATGGAACTGCGTCTCATCCAGGAACAAATCAAGCCTCACTTTCTATATAACACGTTGGATACAATTCAATGGAAGGCTGGCGCATATGGAGCGGATGATGTCGTCGAATTGGTCGAGTCTTTAAGTACGTATTTCCGACTTGGCTTAGGGGGATGCAATCAATTTATTACCTTGGAACAGGAATTCCATCATGTTGAAAGTTATCTGCAAATTCAATGTGTGCGGTATGAAGAGATATTAGAATATGAGTTGATGTATGATGAACATCTGGGTTCAAAGCGAATCATTCGCTTCTTACTGCAACCTCTTGTTGAAAATGCCATTTATCATGGAATTAAGCCATTAATTGATCAGAAGAGCAAAATCTCCATTCGCACCTATGAGAAGGACCGGGATATGCATATTGTAGTCGAGAATAATGGATTGCCAATCTCAGAAGATAGGATGAAGGTCATTCAGCAGGCGTTGTCTAGCAGCCGGTGGAAGGATGGAACCATTGGCTTTGGTTTATACAGTGTAAACCATCGATTGAAATTAACCTATGGCGAACCTTATGGACTGAAGGTAGATAGTAGACATGGTGTGACAACGATGACTTTGATTTTACCCTTAGAGGAGATTGAATAAGATGTGGAAAGTAATTATCGTGGATGATGAGAAGACGATACGTGAAGGACTTACTCAATATATTAAAGATAGTCAATTACCTTTTGAAGTGGTCGGCAAAGCGAGAAATGCAGCTGAGACGCTAGCTTTGATGGAGAGAACCCCTCCTCATTTATTATTCGTGGATATCAATATGCCAGATATGAATGGACTTGATCTGTTGCGGCATGTGAAAAGTCGTTATGAACAAGTGATTGCTATTATTGTTAGCGGATATGACTCGTTTGAATATGCGAGGCAAGCTGTGCAGTTGCAAGCTTATGACTATTTGTTAAAGCCGGTTCCTAAAAGCGATTTAAAGCGGGTATTGCAGAAGATAGATGTACATTTACGTCAATGCTATCCGACGGACGATACGATGAAAGATTGCGGGGGAGAACCGAATAGCAAGATAGATCAAGGAACGAGCACGGTGATCATGAGCAAAATCACGGAATATATCGATAATCACTACCATGATCCGGAATTAACTGTATCGCGTGTTGCTGCATTATTTTATATAAATCATACGTATTTAAGTAAAAAAATGAAACAAGAGCTGGGAGCTTCTTTTCTCGAATATTTAACAGAGCTCCGCATTTCGAAAGCAAAGGAAATTTTGGATCATTCGATGCATAATATCAAAATCGGCGAGCTAGCGGTGAAGGTAGGTTATACGAATCAGTATTATTTTAGTCGTCTTTTTAAAAATCGAGTTGGTATGTGTCCGATCGAATATAAGAATAAATCGTGTAAATAAGAGGGCTGCCGAACGGGATAATGCGGTACAGTGGTTGATGGGATGCGGAGTAGATCCGCAGAACCCTTACCATCGTAGACGAATGTGGAACATGGTATGGGGAAGATAGAGGCTCCCTATTTTAAGACGGAGAATGATCCAGACAGGGTCTTTCTCCGTTTTGATTTGCGTAAGTTTGGAATACAATTGTGCTCAGATTAATGGGATAGTTTAATTAAATACATTTGCGGGGCTATCGTCCCTTTGCTTGATAGATGTATAATTGTGGAAGAAGGCTGAGGCAAATGAACTTGACTGAAGCGGAGAAATTATAAATGTTAAATGTAAATTATAGAGCATTAACCCTTGATGATTGTGAACAAATAAAAGACATGGATCCCTCTCAGTATATAAACAGAGCCTGGAGAGAAGTCGATGGAAAGCGTCAATTAGTTGTTATTAATTATCAGGATAACGATTGGCCAAGCGGATATGACTATCATTTCAATAGTCTGAGAGAAACCATCCTGCAAGATGGCTATGCAGTTGGCGCCTTTGATGAAAGAAATAGATTAATAGGATTTGCAACACTGAATCATGAATTTTTTGGTGTTAAGTATAATTACGTTTTATTGGATCAATTATTTATAACCTTAGAACATCGGAATAAAGGCATTGGAACAAGACTGTTCTCGATTATTTCAGATAAGGCATTGGAATGGAAAGCGGATAAAATATACATATGTGCTGGTTCTGCTGAAGAGACAGTGGCGTTTTATTTCGCTATAGGCTGTATAGAAGCGAAGGAAATAAATAAAAAATTGTATGACAACGATCCAAGAGACTTTCAACTGGAATATTCAATAAGGAGGGGTGTTCATGGAGGTCAATTATAAAAATTACTTAATTTCTGATGATAAAGCCAAGTTAGACAAACAAGTTATCCTAGACTTTCTTGCTCAAAGTTACTGGGCAAACCGAAGGCCGCCTGAACGTATCCTTAGATCAATAGATCATTCTCACTGTTATGGTGTTTACCTTGAAGAACAACAAATAGGATTTGCCAGAGTAGTCACAGACCAAGCTACAATTTATTATTTATGCGATGTCTTTGTTCTAGAAGAATATCAAGGTCAAGGAATAGCAAAGAAGCTAATCGAAATAATCACTAATTCTAAGGAATATGAATGGATGACAGGAGTTTTAGGGACACTAGATGCCCATGGACTTTATGAAGAATATGGATTTGAAAGAGACTCGGAAAGATTTATGAGAAGGCAGCCTCAGGGCAGAAGGAATAATTGAGGTTGCGTATTTCCATAGAGGAGGAGTCAGTATGTCATGGAAAGCAAAGATAATAGCGATGATTATTGCGGTTTTACTTTGTTTCGCAGGTTATGGATTGATTTTTAGGTTTAATCCAGACAATCTGATTTATGTTATCGTATTCTCCATTATTCCTGTTCTGAGCATACTAGCATTTGATTCTAGGTCCAAAGCGGAAGAGAAATATTACAAGGATAAGAATAATTATTGGAATATATGATTTGAGAATGGGAAGGAGTTGAGCTTATGCGAGCTGCTGTCTACTTACTACTTGCTGCACTTTTTACTTTGCCCGGTTGTAATTCTAATAAGGCTGCTATAGAACCTAGTCCTATATTTTACTCGGATCAGGTAGCCATGATTGGTATAGAGGGGAAAATAGGCATTCTGGGCCCAGAATTTGTTGCAAATCAATCTAATAAATATATGTGGCATTTCTGGGGGACTCAAGAAGAACTTGAAAATGGACCTTTTAGAGTGGAGGCCATAAATGTTAAGTCAAAACAGAAGATAAAAGCGTTAGTCGCAGAAGCAGGAACCTCCCAGGAAAGATTAGTATGGGAATATGACTCAATTACCGGCCCGAATAATGGGGCAGATGCACATAGGCCATCCAATCTAATGCTTCCTTCAAGTGGATTATGGCGATTGGATTCTTACCTTGGCGGGAAGTCTTTGGGTTCAATCATTGTCAATGTCCAGGAAGAGTAAAATAATAATTTTGGAGGGATAGGTTATGGGACCCAATAATAAAAAGCAAGGTGAAGAACTTTCAGGACATGTACAAGTGATTGAATTTCTTCGTCAGTTGCAGCATCCTCTAAAGACAGAAATTGAAGAAGTTCGAAAAATTATTCTAGGTGCTAGCGATCAGATTACAGAACATGTTAAATGGAATGCACCGAGTTTTTGTATCAATAATCAAGATCGAATTACGTTTAATTTACATGGCAAGGAAGGTTTTCGTCTGATTTTTCATTGTGGGTCTAAACGTACGGAATATGCGGACAAAGGCCCGCTTTTTGAGGATGACACGAAATTACTTGACTGGATCACTGGTGATCGGGCAATGATTAAGTTCTTATCAGCAAGTGATGTGGAAAATAATCGTAATCATCTCATGAAAGTTGTAACTAAATGGTTAGAGGCGACAAACAATATATAGTAATCATGTTATCAATATGGAGTGATTAAATGAATAACATCGATAAACGGAATCGACTTGGTGAAGATGAAGTATTCACTTATAAAACGACGAAAGACAAAAAAGTTTTTATTTATTGGAAAGGGAAGCAAGTATCCATACTCACTGGTAAGGCAAGTGATAAATTTTTAAAATCTATAGACGGGAAGGACCATCTGGAAACCCAGCTAGTCATGGCTAAATTGACAGGGAATTTTAAACGTGGAAATGAGAAAGAGGGCAAATCAGCTAAATGAACTGTAGTGACCAGAGTGCTGCAATGAAAAAAGGGCTCTTCGGAAATATGGTTGAAAACTGATTGATAACATATTGATGTAAAATCGGATTATGTAACGAAATAAAAGATCATCAGAGAAAGACAAATCCATAGGGACATATATATGTGCGCCTATGGATCTCTCGAAAAGGAGGAATTAAGGGGATGGAGCAATCTTCAATAAGTATAGAACCTATGCTACCCAGCGAAAACGTTGACGAAAGCGTCACTTTTTACAGGTCGCTTGGTTTTGAAATTGTCCGTGACGAGACGTTTCCATACCGATTCGCAGAAGTTCGGGATGGGGATCTTTGGCTTATGACGTCTAACTATGCCCAATTCGGGGGCAAGAAGGCGTTCGGTGCCCTCATCGTTAACGTGACGGAATTGGGAAAATTCCATGATCGTTTTGCGGTTAATCTTAGGAACAACCTCGGGACTGTACCGCTTAGCGGCTTCCCCCGTCTTACGCGCCGTTCACGGGATGGGAGTCAGTTTCGGGTCTTCGACCCGTTCGGCAACATGCTCGTATACATGGACAAGTATTACGCGCCTCCTCTGTACCTTGAAGCCCAAGATCACACGGAGGAAATCCTCAATCAGGTTTGGTTCCTGCGCGATATCTATGCCAATGATCGTGCGGCAGCCAAAACGCTCGACCGCGCTTTGGAAGAAACGAAGGACGAATCCGGCATCGGGCATGCAAGACTGCTGGCAGCTCGTGGCGAGATCGCTGTCGCCATGGGAGAATTGGATCTTGCCTCGAAGTTGGAGGACATGGTCTCTCGCATTCATCTGCAAGACTCTGAGATCCGAAGATTTGAAGAGGAACTAAGAGCATCTCAACACCTTCGAAACTGGGCTGGAATCAGGTCAGGCGAATAGCGAGGAAATAGTTACGTTGGTGAAACGTTGTTCGATTCGCTACGGTTTAAGACGATGGTTGACTTAGGAAGACTCGATTTAAACTTACTGGCTTACGTGGTCGAGCAGGTTTCCCAGAAGAACAATACGAGGTCAAATATATGGACATCTTGAAACTATCAAAATTCAACCCGTCAGCATATCAGAAGACGTTGGACAAAACGAAAAGACGATACGCAATATCTTTCGTGTTACATTAACCGATTAGAAGAGACGCTAAGGTTTCCTAACTGGCTGGGTATAGATGAAATCCATATCATTAAGCTGCGGTGCGTACTAACCAACATCGAGGAACGGATGTTGTTAGACGTTCTACCCAATAGGAATAAGGAAAAGGTAATATGCTACAAGCCAAGATACCAAAGGAACTACAATCCGCTTTTGAGCCTCTTACAAAGGCTATGGCGAACTGGGAGACAGAGATATGCCTTACTTCGACCATCGCATCACAAACACTTATACGGAGACTCTGAACAGCCTTATACGTGTAATGAATCGTTTGGGTAGAGGATACTCATTTGAAGCCCTTAGAGCCAAAATGCACTTTACAGAGGGTCTTACAAAAGAGCGTAAGCCCAAGTATGAGAAGTGTGATTTCCTTTCTGACCTTGACCACTATGATATGAACTATCCTTCTTTTGATAGAATGCCTCCTTTTGGCGTTGTTTGTGAATCTGGCGAGCTTCTTGGCATCGACATTTCCACCTTAATTGAGAAATTGGAGAAGGGCGAACTATAAGCCCTTTTCCACTATAAAATCCGAATGCCGAAAAAGCTCACAACATGGCCTAGCCTGAGATAAGTTTGATCTAGGGCTGGGTTATTTTTATAACTATTAGGAGGGGTGATGATATGGAATATCTACGGGACTATACGATGTACATGGCGATTTTCGGAATGTTCAGTTTTATATGGTTCGGATGGGCTCAGGAGAAGCCCCGAAAGAGCTGGAGATTATATATTGGGATCGCTAGTGGGGTCGCACTTATCGTCTGCTTGATTGGTGTCTACTTAAGTATTATCAATTGGAATGAAGCTTCGGCATTATCAGATACAAGTACATTCAGAAGTTACTTGATATTTGTGATTATTGAGTTTCTCCTTGCGGGTGTTGGCGCTTTCCTAATTATTAGATTAAAAAGAAGTGATTATGTTGCCCCGTGGATTGCTTTTATTGTTGGGGTTCATTTTTTCTGGCTCAAAGATGTATTTAAAGATTCCAGTCTGAACATTCTAGGGATTCTACTTATTGGAGTAGTAATTATTTCATTCTGGTTATCTAAAAAACTGAGCGTTGCGAATAGTGCCATAACCGGCATTGGTGCCGGCACAGTGCTGTTCTGTTTCGCCATATTAGGGTTGAGTCGGTATCTAGCTTTGTAATTTAAATGCATACAAAATTGGGGTGAAAGGAGGGGGCTTTCTATGGGAATGTCAGATTACTATCAAAAATTAAGAGATAACGTAGGCAATCAACTCATATTTATGCCTGCTGTTGCTGGAATTATTAGAAATGAACGCGGAGAGATTTTGTTCGGCAGAAAACATAATGAGGAGAATTGGGGACTAATTGCAGGTGCCATAGAGCTTGGAGAGACTCCAGCTCAAGCCATGGTCAGAGAAGCGGAAGAAGAGACAGGGCTTGTGATTGAACCGAGTCGAATAATTGGGGTGTATGGTGGGGAAGATCATCGCTTTATTTATAATAATGGACATCAAGTAGAATATTTAACGATTGTTTTTGAATGTATGATCCTTGGTGGCCAATTAACATCAGATAATGAAGAGATGCTGGAACTACAATTTTTCTCAGAGCACAAGCTTCCGCCGATAGCGAACAATTATCCAGAGTATATTTTTAGTTCAAAACAAGAAGAAAGAGCACATTTTGAATGGGGGAACACCTATGATCGCACTTAGAGAGGTAGATCGAGACAATTTCTATGATGTTATTAAGCTGAGTGTAACTGATGACCAGAAAGAGTTCGTTGCGTCAAATTTATTCTCGCTCGCACAGGCTAAGGCATACCCAGAGTGTATCTGCTTAGCTATTTATCATGATGAAGTTCTTGTGGGCTTTACGATGTATTGTATAGATCATGAGGATCAGGAGTATTGGATTTATCGCTTAATGATAGATTCTAAGTATCAGTCAAAAGGATATGGGAAGGCTGCTATGGAGCTGCTTATTGATAGAATTAAAGAAGATCTTCAACATCGGATGATATATATCAGTTTTGAACCAGCGAATATTGGAGCAAGACATTTGTATGAACAATTAGGCTTTCAGGCAGATGGACGAGTGATCGAAGGGGAAGTTGTGTATAAGCTAGAATATTAATTAGAACTGGATCTTGGAGGAGGTATTTATTTTGTTCTATGTCAATTCCAGGGCAATCATTGAAAGAGAGCGCGATGGGCAAATAGAAATTGTGATTCAGAATAGAGTGAAGCCTAACGAGCGCGTATCTATTGAACTTCCTGGGGGGCGCATTGAACCCTTTGAATCATTAGTCCAGGCTCTGAGGAGAGAAGTTAAAGAAGAGACTGGCTTGGATGTGTATGAAATTGAAGGAGAAGAACTACGAACCGTTACTGAAGGTCATTCGTTTGAAGTAGAGTGCATGAAGCCCTTTGCCGCATATCAAACGATTAAAGGGCCTGTAGATTCTGTGGGCTACTATTTTAGATGCAGAGCAAAGGGGAAATTATTGAAAACAGGAGATGAGACAACGGATATCAGATGGATCACAACGAGTGAGTTAAGAGATCTGATAGAGAGTCATCCTCTGCAGTTCACAGATATCGATCGAGCCGGGATTCAATATTATTTAAAACAAATATATCCAAAATAATTTCCCCTTAGGGTAAAAAAAGGATATAGATTTTCTCTGAGAAGAGATGATCTATATCCTTTATTATTTAGCGTCTTTTCTGATCAACAATTATTCACTTTCATGACTAAGCTGCCATTCAATTCCGAACTTGTCTCGGAGGTTGCCATAGCATTTGCTCCAGAATGTTTCTTGCAGCTCCATTTTTACCGTGCCGCCATCTTTCAGCTTGTTAAATAATTGTTTGATCTGATCCATGTCTTTGCTGCCATAAGCAAGACCAATGTTGTTCCCTACTGTAAATGGCGAACCAGGAAAAACATCGGAGAACATGACATTGCTGCCATTGATGTTAAGTCGTGAGTGCATAACTAAATTTCTGGCTTCTTCAGGAAGTGGAAATTCAGGGTTAGGCGGGTTGTCACCGAAAGCCATAATTTGTGGCTTCTCGGTCTCGAATACTTGTGCATAATACTCCACAGCTTCACGGCAATTTCCATTGAAATACAAATAAACATCAACAGCCACTAACTTCACTCCTCATCATGGATTCAATTTAGAAATCAGAGAAATCAATTTACTTAAAAATTGTACCATGTGAATCTGTGAATTAAAAATTTGATCCTTGCTTGAAGCTTGCTTCAGTTAGCCATTAAAATTCTCCCCGCTTTGTAAGTATTTCTCAGTCAGCGTGGTGAGCAATTGGATGCCAACTTCATTATGTCCGCCTTCGGGGATGATAAGATCAGCGTACTTTTTAGAGGGCTCAATAAATGCCTCATGCATAGGTTTGACCGTACTTAAGTATTGATCATGTACGGACCGAATGGAGCGCCCTCGTTCCTCAATATCTCGAACCACACGCCGAAGAATACGAACATCCGGGTCCGTATCGACGAACACTTTAATGTCCAGAATGGCTCTAAGATTCTCATCGGATAGGATGTGAAGGCCTTCGAGGATAATGATATGGTTAGGCTTCAGTTCGAGCGTTTGTGTTTTGGAACGGGCATGAATCGTGAAGTCATATACAGGGGCATAGGCAGTCTTGCCTTCCGCCAAATCTTGAATATGTTCAATCATGAGCTCGGTATCAAAGGCGAAAGGATGATCATAATTAATCTTCTCGCGCTCTGCAAAGCTAAGATGGGGATTATCTTTGTAGTAGTTATCTTGGGATATGAAGGTGACTTTGTCCGAACCAAGTCGGTCAATAACGGAATGGGCAACCGTCGTTTTACCTGATCCGGTGCCGCCGGAAATACCAATAATCAGCATGTTTATTCAAAAATCCTCCCTAGTCCTATGAGCTTGTACAATTTTTATATTGTAGCATAGCAGACTTATTTTTTCATCATGAAACAACACATATGTACACAAAAGTGAAACAATGGACATAAATTGCTCTTAACAGAAATCGCTGCTATAATTTGCGTATCAATGGTGATTGGGGGTTATATCGGTGGCAATGCTGAATTGCTCGTTAGCTAGGAAGGACTCATGCAAAGCCTGATCTAGGGCGATACTTTGCGTGGGGTGCGATAATATGAGTTTGATCGCCCATACTTAACTTCATCGTTTCTAATACAGGCTTTGCACCTTATTATCTTCAAATAACAATAAGGGGCTGAAAGCTATGAGTACACCATTTATTAGAAACCATCAGTATAATGTGATTAAGAAACAAGCGGAATTCCTTCAGAAAACATTGCTAACGGTCGCGGATCGGAGTGTCTTGGAAACCGTAAGGTACAGTGCCGCAACGAACATTGTTGAAGCATTTCCTTCACTGACAGAGGATCAGAAGCAGATGCTGGAACAAATATCTACTCTGGACTCGGCAAGTGACTTCCAGAGATACCTTAGCGCATTGGTGCCTTACCTAGAGCCTTTTCCGCAGATTACGCTGAAGCAGATCCAGAAGCTATTCCCTAAGAATAAGAAGTTGAAATTACCGGACTTGAATGCTACCGATTTTCGATATTTAACATATCTGAGTTGGGTAGATATTGCCACGAACAAGTTATTTATTGTATACCCCATTGAAGGAAAGTTTGTCGGTATTGAGGGAAGAATTACGCCGATTCACAAGAAGGGATACTGCCTGTTCTGCAATCGGCATCAAGAGCTTGCATTTTTCTCGGTCAAGACGAAGCCTGCTCATTCTTCACCGGATAATCTTTCGTTCATGGGGCATTATGTGTGCCTGGAGAACCAAGATTGTAATCACTGTATTACAAGTACAGGGCCATTGGAGAAATTTATTCTCTCGGTCAGTAAATAGCACTTTAATCGATGTAAGGCTGCCTTTAAAGGCAGCCTTTTTTGAATTGATTTTTACGGATGTGGCGAAGCTGTATTTGGAATAAAATAACAAAATCTATTCTATTAACAGTATAGTCTTTACTTTTGAAATTGGAATATATGGGAATTATTTGATAATATATTAATTGCAAGCGCCTACAATATCTTCCAAGAAGAATATTTTATCACAGTGTAATAGAAATCAACTAATTAATAAGGAGGCATTATAATGTTCAAATCCAAGATAGTAAAAGTAGTAGCGGTCCTCGGGCTCTTCAGCAGTTTGTTCTCGATCCCAATGATGCCAGCAGTTAGTGCAGCTGATGCTAGCTGTCCGAACGGTTACGTAGGTCTGACGTACGATGATGGTCCAAATCCAAGCAATACGACAAATTTGCTCAATGCACTGAAGCAGAATGGTCTACGCGCAACAATGTTCAACATAGGACAAAACGCGCAAAGTTACCCGTCTTTGGTCCAGGCTCAAGTGAACGCAGGGATGTGGGTTGGCAATCACTCCTATACACATCCACATATGACTACATTGAGCACTTCGCAAATGTCATTGGAAATTACGTGGACTCAGCAGGCAATCCAGTCGGCTACTGGAACTGTGCCGAAGCTGTTCCGTCCACCTTATGGTGAGACGAACGCTACTCTGAAATCGATCGAACAACAGAACGGTCTTACCGAAGTGCTGTGGAACGTTGATTCCCAGGACTGGAATGGGGCTTCGACCGCTCAAATCGTAGCTGCCGTCGGCACGTTGCAGAACGGTGACGTGATTCTAATGCATGACCAGTATCAGACAACGCTCCAAGCGATTCCGCAGATTGCACAGAATCTTAAGAGTCGTGGTCTATGCTCCGGCATGATCTCAACGTCAACTGGCCGGGCAGTCGAACCTGACGGGGGCGGTACAACAAATCCTCCAGGTAATACGACGAGAGTGGAAGCCGAGAGCATGACGAAGAGTGGTCAGTACACGGGGAACATCAGCTCTCCGTTCAACGGGGTTGCTTTATACGCCAATGGAGACTCGGTCAAGTACACGCAAAATTTCACGAGCGGAACTCATAATTTCTCACTCCGAGGTGCTTCCAATAACTCCAATATGGCCAGGGTCGACTTGAAAATAGATGGGCAGACGAAGGGGACCTTCTACTTTGGTGGAACCAGTCCGGCGGTCAACACCCTAAACAATGTCAGCCATGGTACCGGTAATCAGCAAATTGAGCTCGTCGTAACAGCTGATAACGGGACATGGGATGTTTATATCGATTATTTAGAGATCAGCTAAAGCGTGAAATGGTAATGCAATTTTATAGTCATTGATTTGATGCTAGGCTTTTCCCTTTATGGTTATTAGATGTATAATCAGGGGAAAGCTCAGACAACATACGCCCCAGCCTAGGATGAGAGCTATCTAAGGCTGGGGCGTTTTATTTACGCTAGAGATATCGAGGGATAGTTTAACAATAACAACGATTGTAGAGAAAGAAGCTTTATACAATTTCTATCAGAATTGTGAGGTGCAATCTAGTGAAACAGTATAGATTAGAACAAGCAGATCAAAATGTATTTGCTGTTCATCAGGTGATCTACTCCAAATCCGATCTTGAGATGTGGTACGACTGGAATACTCGGTTAGAAGATACGAAGTTTACTGATCAGTGTTTTTGGATTATGTGCGATGAGGATCGGATTGGAGGGGTGGTAAAACTAAATGATACTGTATTGTTCCCTTTCATGATTCCTCCATTTTCTAATAGACAAGAGTTGTGGAGAGGATTACTGAAATGCTGCGAGGATATAAGAAATATTAACGGGGTTCTACAAGATGATGTTAATATACTGCAATCATTTGGATTCAAAGTAAATTTGACCAGACAGGTCATGTGTTGCCCGGCGAGCGGAGGTAACAAGCCGATAACCCCTGATGGACTAACCTTATACTCACTAGGAGATTCTTTCGATATAACTAGAATTCATGATGTAATGAAGGAAGGATACCGCGGAGGAATTGACTACGACCTCTTTGGTGTTCCTAATGATGAGAAAATCATGGAGGATTTAACGTATCTTTTGCAGGTTTACAAGCATAGAAATCTTTCTATATATGTTGTAAATGAACAGAGCCAAGAGATTGTTGGCCTTTGCATAGCAGGTATTAGTGAAAAAATGCCACTTGGATTTGCTGAGATCGGTGAGTTGTGTGTCATTCCCCAGTATAGAAACAGAGGGATTGCAGAGTTCATGTTAAATTACATAAGAGAGTCCGCTAGTGCCTACACAGAGGTTGTGAAATTATGTGTTACTATAGGAAATTGTGCAGAAATACTGTATAGGAAAGTAGGCTTCCAAGCTGGCCCAAGATTTGCACGAATGACTAAAAGGTGAATTGTTGAGCTGAAAGGTGAGAAGAAGGTGAGACAAGGAAAAGGAATGAGTAATAATCTAAAGCTATCTATTGACTGAAACTTGTGAAAATGAAGCAACATCGGGAAATTCCGTCAGAATAAAGGGGTACAGCACACGACCTGTACACAAATGAATAAACGTACCGGGCCGCGAGGAGAGCGCAAAGAAACGGAATATTACTTGACCTCTTGTAACGATGACATTGGCTATAGCGATCCAGATCAGAAAGAATACTTCCTAATGTTCATCGATGATAAGGAACAATAATTCAAATGGGTTCAAAGAGGTGATGAAGCATGACAACTCAAACACTAGTATGGTTATTTATCGTTGTATTCTTACTCCATGACCTGGAGGAAATCATATATGTCGAATCCTGGATTAAGAAAAATAGAAATCAAGTGATCAGCAAGGTTCCTGCAAAAGTAGGTAAGCGGCTTGATAAGATATTTAATATTACAAGCGGTCAATTTGCGGTTGCCGTTTTACTGGAATTTATTATTTTCATTCCGTTTGTTTTTATTGCCGCAGAGCAAGGAAAGTTCTTTGTGTTCCTATCTTTTAATACTTTGTTCTTTCTTCATGTATTTACGCATGTCGGACAATCCTTATATTTAAAAATGTATACCCCAGGTGTGGTTAGTGCCGTGCTCCTCGTTCTGCCTTATACAATATATTTGTTTGATACATTGATCACGGATAATCTGGTCACTTGGACAGAGATTCTATTAAGCATTCCAGTCGGACTCCTCATCATACCCGTCGTATTGCTGGGTCATGAACTGGGAAGGAAAATGGTTAGATATTAAGGAGGACAATCCGTGAGCCGAAGAGAGATCCTGGCGTAAATCGCCGAAGAGCTAGCTTCAAGACCTTTGATTGGTAATGAAAATAAATGCGGTCCCGATTATCTAAGGTTTGGGATTTTTAAGGTTAGCAACTTTAGAAGACAGCTTATCGTTAATTGAATTAAATTACAAATTTAATGGTGTGGAATGAACTTCTGTGGAAGTTAGGCAATGCCTTCTGAACACGAATGAGATTATTGTTTTAGCCATCTGTAACGATCAAGCAGCAGGGTTTGGCTGTGCTCAATACTACAATTCCTTTTGTTACCCTGAGCCTCACGGGGAAATAACTGAACTATTTATTATTGAGGAGGGACGAGGAAAAGGATGGGGCTCGCAAATCATTTGTTTTTTAGAAGAAAAATTACTCCAGATCAGAGTTAAGGAAATTAAGCTATTAACGGGACAGGACAATGTTAGGGCTCAAAAAACATATCAAAAAGCGAATTATTCATTGTCTGATCAAGTTATGTATGAGAAGACAGTTGAAGGATCTTAACCTGAGGAAGCAATAGAGAAAGGTAAGGTAGGCAATGTAATTTTAAAGATTTGAGACGCTCTGAAAGGAAATGACATGGATAAAATATTTCAATTAGATTCTGCAGAATCGATCAAAGAGACTATTGTACAGACAAAGAAGATGGCCCTGTCGGCACTTCATAATTATGACCTAGATTGGACTCAAATTCGGTTTCACCAACTATCTGACACAGCTACTTTTATCATAGAGACAAATGTAGATGGAACATTTCTACTGCGAATTCATTCTGGAATGAAAAAAGAAGCGATAGATTCTGAATTAGTTTGGTTAGAGTCTTTGTACGATAAGTTGAAGATTGTTCCACTAGGAATTGTAGACCGTAATGGTTCAAGAACGGTTACGATCGATCGTGGGGATGGTTACTTTGCGCATGCTTCTTTGATGCGTTGGGTAGAGGGAACACATATTAACAGTGGCCTTACCGATGACCAAATCTATAAAGAAGGTATACTTCTGGCAAACTTACATTCCGCTGTGCAGGATTTCGAATTACCATTTAATTTTATACGTCCCGTTTGGGGGGAGCAAAGTTTTATACAAGCTACAACCCGATTAGCTGAACACTATATTCGTTTCCTAACTGATGCTGAATATAAATTGTATCGATTGGCCATCGAGAAAGTTCTATGTTGGTTTAATACAATACACAAGAACGAACATAATTACGGGCTAATTCATGGAGATCTACACCAAGGCAATATTGTATTTCATAATGGTAATCCCCGGCCAATTGATTTTGGAAGATGTGGTTTTGGATATTTTCTTTACGATGTAGCACACACGATTTTAGGGCTTCATCCTTTGCAAAGAGAATTAGTCATTAAGGGGTATCTAAGCATAAGAGAGTTGGATAAGGATTGGCTACCGGACCTAGAAAGTTTTTCGGTGATGGTTATGATCGAGAACTATTGCCACCATGCTCCTGATCCAAGAGAAACTGAGGGGCTGAGAGAAGAACAGCCCTATGCTCAGGCTATATTGAGAAACTATTTAAATGGAACACCATTTCTATTTAATCGCATTGAGGTGTAAATATGAAAGAATACATGAAAGAAATGAGAAAGTTAGTGGGAACTCGTCCCATCATCATGTGCGGATCAAGTGTTATTATTTATAATCCGGCCGGAGAAGTTTTGATGCTGCATAGGACGGATAACGACAGCTGGTGTTTTCCAGGTGGGGCAGTTGAGCCAGGTGAGAGGGTTGAGCAGACGGCTGCAAGGGAAGTATTTGAAGAAACTGGGCTCATTGTTGAGAACTTGAATCTGTTTGGTGTCTTTTCTGGCGAAGAATTGTATTATAAATATCCAAACGGAGATGAAGTGTACAACGTAGATATTGTTTACGTGAGTGACTCCTATAAGGGTGAGATAAGATTAAATGATGAAGGGAAGGACATCAGATTCTTTAAAATGGATGAACTGCCTGAGAAGATCAGTCCTCCTGTACGACCTATCGTTGAGGAATTAAGGGAGAGGGCTGGGGGTGGAAGATTATGAGAATTCATAAGGGGTATATCGTTTCATGGGAGTAGCGTGCAAGTTGTCTTGTGGTCATTGCTCTTATCATCAAAATGTTTTTCTAGGAATAGGTTTCAGGTATATCGATCTGGATTCAATTTTGGAATGGTATGAGGAAGAAGAAGGAAGACAACGAATCAAAGAATTTAGGGGTGATCAGAAAACGACTTTTCATTGCTATGATGGTCTTTATGTCTGCCCAGAGTGCAATTACTTATTAAATCATGTCTATCTACATATGCAGTCAGAAACCAAATCTTATACAAACCGTTATATTTGTCCCCGCTGTAATACCAAAATGCCGACAGAACCTTTACTTGAAGAAATTAAAAGTGGAGTATTGGATTGTCCAGACTGTAAACAAGAGAAACTCGTGGTCGCCTTTTATATGGATTGGGATTAGTACAGAGGATCCTGGGAGCATGAGGAAGCTAGAAACCAAGATGAATAGAGGTGCTGGTATGCAGAACCCATTTAAAGAAATCTTGTCTTCAGAAGATGAGATTAGAGATCTCATAGGTTATCCAAGTGAGATTGTCAAAAAGAAAGCCATACAACACTTAGATGATCATTGTCGAAATTTTATTGCTATGTCCCCATTATTATTTATATCCACTGCGGATGATCAAGGGTTTTGTGATGTATCTCCACGTGGAGATGCTCCTGGATCGGTTCTAGTCATAGATGAGTATCACTTAGTGATTCCAGAGCGGCCAGGCAATCGCAGAATCGATTCATTAACAAATATCTTGTTAAACCCAAAGATCGGCATAATATTTATTATTCCTGGATTAGAAGAGACGCTTAGAATCAATGGGAAAGCCTTCGTGATCAAAGATGAGAACATTCTGGAACAGATGAAATCTAGAGATAAACAGCCCCTATTAGGGATTGGAGTAGAAGTCGAGGAATGCTTCATACATTGTGCTAAAGCTTTTAAGCGATCTAAGGTATGGGATAACCAGTCGTGGGCCATGGACGACGCTTTGCCGTCAGTTTCGGCCATATTAAAGGATCATGTGAATTCATCTGAATATACGGAAGAGGTTATTCGAAAAGGGTTAGAGGAGAGCTACGAGAAGAGATTATATTGAATAAAGTCATTAGCCGAAGGAGAAATGATTATGATCGTTTATTCAGATGACAAAGAACAAAATGCACGCGATGTAGCTGAAGTTTTTCGAAATTCAGGAATCAAGAGACCTTATGAAGATGTTGAGAGAATCCAAAGCATGATCGATCATTCAGATATTATGATTACCGCCTGGGCTGATGGTAGGATGGTTGGAGTAGCCAGAGCTATAACTGACTATTCGTATTGCTGTTATTTATCTGATCTGGCGGTAGACCAAAGATATCAGAAACAGGGAATTGGAAAAAAACTAGTACAAAGTGTACGTACAAAAATAGGAGATCAATGTTCATTAATACTAATCTCCGCTCCAACAGCAGTTGATTACTATCCTAGTTTAGGATTTGAACGAACGGATAAAGCATTTTTGATAAGAAGAGACCAGTAAGCAGCTTAAGTGCTTATGAGGGGGATAAGATGAAAGCTCTATTTCAATACAATTGGCAGGTCAGGGATGAATGGTTAGACGTATTGGAATCAATTCCACCACTTGAACTAATAAAAGAACGTGGAGCTGGGGTGGGCTCCTTTCTCAAGACGATTTTTCATATCATTGATGTGGAATATAGCTGGGTAAGAGCCATGCAGAATGAACCGGACATCGTATTTCGGCTTGAGGACTATCAAGATGTTCAAGCTTTGAGAGGCCTGTCCAATGAACTCAGAGTTGAGATTAGAGAGTTTATTAATCAATGGGTACACGAGATGGAATATGAAATGGTACACCCTTCTTGGCAGGATAGGCCCTTCTACAAAGGTGAAATATTAAGGCATATTTTGGTCCATGAAGTTCATCATATTGGCCAATTATCGATTTGGTCGAAGGAAATAGAAATCCCAGTAATAAGTTCGAATTTTATCGGTAGAGAATTAATGTGACTTCACTAATAACGTACTCCCATGAATAATATCCAGAAACAAATAAGAAGCCTCTACATATCCATAAAGTAATAATCGAATCAGGCCACTTAAGGAAGGTGAAGAGTGATGGGGGCAGGTTTTTGGGTTAGATTTGGGGCTTTGTTAATAGACTCAATCATCATCGGAATCCTTGTAGCAATAGTTTCTTTTTTAATTACAGGTGGTTCAGACGATGAGAATGTCAAGAGCATATTGAGGTTCTTGTACTCGTTGCTATTGCCAATATTCTGGGGAGGATATACCGTTGGAAAGCGTCTCTGTGGAATCAAAATAAGAAAAGTCGATGATCAAACTCCACCTGGACTTGGAACCATGTTGCTGCGGAATGTCCTTGCAGGATTAATTTATGCCCTGACCCTTGGAATTGGTCTGATTGTCAGTGCATTCATGGTGGGGACGCGGGAAGATCGAAGGGCGATTCATGATTTTATTGCGGGTACAGAAGTAGTACATGATAAATGAACAGATTACACTATAGTCTTCATGAGATATTAGGTGATTAATTAAATGAAGAAGATCGTTATAACCGGAATAGTAGCTAGCGGAAAGACGACACTGGCGAGGCGCTTGTCAGAGCGTCTTGAAATACCTTGGTATGAGTTGGATTGTATTGTTCATTATCGAACGAGTAATGAGAGAGTAAAACGTACGCCACAAGAGCAGATGAGGGTTATAAAAGAAATTGATAAGCAAGGACCGTGGATTTTTGAAGGGACCGATCGAGGGTCATACCAAAGTTTGTATGATATGGCTGATACCATCATATTTCTAGATCCACCCTTATGGAAACGCAAAATCAGGATAATAACCCGCTATCTAAAACATCAAATTGGAATCGAGCAGCCGCATTACAAATCTGATTTAAATATGCTGAAAATGATGTTTCAATGGACAAAAGATTTTGAGCGGAATAGATCGGAATTTGAAGCCAAGCTCAAATTATATAAGGATAAAGTTATAAGATTAACCGACAATAACAACCTCGAATTTATATATGATGATGAAGGAGGATGACTCTCTTGCTGAAACCAAAGGACAATGTAAAAGTTGGTTGGATATGGGTTACCGCTTGCCTGATTATAATCATACTTGGCAGTAATCACTTATATGGTTACTCATTCATAGACAGTTTCTTGGATGCTATTGGGATTGGAAGTTGGACTAAGGAGGGGAAGCTAGGCTTACACATATCATCAGTCATTGCGCTTCCCCTATTATTGATGTGCTTCATTCAAGCAGTACGTTATATGAAGATAAGGTATCCCAGCATCGCTATAACTTTGTTTCTTAGTATCTTTGTATTAAGTGGAATATATCCTAAAATAACAGAACATGTGGTCAACTTCAGTGAGTTGTTAATTAGGTAGTGGCACAGATTCATTCCCATTTATCCTGCAATAGACACTGCTTTTTATTTCTGTCCAATACAACCACGATGTTTTTACTCACAGAATTGAAGAAGATTAAGGCCCTTGGTGGTTCGCCGTATTATTCCCAAGCCGCCAAGATCAATTAATAGATAAAGAGGAAGCGCACATGACCAATGAAATTATTACAGAACAAGAGATCAATAAGTTGCTTAGCTATCTTGATTTTTTTCAAGATTCTAGCAGTGTTTTCTTTACTGAGGTGAATGGGGATTACCAGGAGAGCGACGAAGTTCGCAGGTTTCGTGAAGCACTGAATGAGACTGGATTTTTATTGGTGTTCGACTGGACGAGCTGGCTTCATGAGCATGAGGTCTATAAAGATATCGACCATAACATCCAAGATCAGATCCGGAATGCTGATATAAAGACACTGAGGAAATTAATGACGAGCTACATTCGTGGAGATAGATTCAACGAAGGATTGTTTATTTCTGCAATTGCAAATGGACATATCACAAATATATTATTGAGACTTAAGGAATTAGTATAGAAATCCAATCCATAGAAAAGAGTGATCATTCATGGCCACGCATGAGCATATCTATCGTAATCAGGCGGATACATATGAATTTATGATTAGTAGACAACCTGAATTAGCTGAGGTTATTAAGGAGATAAGACCTTTTCAGGATTTGGATATTCTAGATTTAGGCGCAGGCTCTGGCCGATTATCAAGGGTTCTCGCTGAGGAAGCCAAATCGCTCCTATGTACGGATATTTCTTCAGCTATGCTGGACCTGTTGGAGCATAAATTAATGCAGCTAGGAATAGCAAGGAATTGGTCAACCGTAGTAGCTGATCATCGAAGCCTCCCGATTGCCGATAAATCCATTGATTTAGCGGTCTCAGGTTGGAGCATCTGTTATTTAACAGGTTCCGAGAATAATCAATGGGAAGATAATCTTAGGCAGATTATTTCAGAGCTTCATCGGGTATTGAGGCCGGATGGAACGATCATTATTTTTGAGACGATGGGGACGGGGACAGAAACTCCTAACCCGCCTGAGTTCCTAACAGACTATTATAGAGCGCTTGAAGAGGTTCATGGATTTCATCATAAGTGGATACGGATGGATTATCATTTTAGAAATGTTGAAGAAGCGAGACAGAGCACCGAATTTTTCTTTGGCGAGGAGTTAGCGAAGAAAATTATAGACAACCATTGGTCTACAGTTCCAGAATGTGCGGGGATATGGTGGAAGCATCTGTAAATATAGACTATTTAAATTAAAAGGCCCAACTCATGTAGAGTCAGGCCTTATTATTTTGCAGAAAGTCAGTAACCAAGTTCTTGTATTCATCTTGATTAGGGAATAAGTTGTATAACCGCGAGGAGATCATTTTCTGATTACCCAGGAAGAAGAGTTCATACTGATTCTGTCTTCCGCCAAATGGCCCGGCTCCTAGCTCCCATGCCAATCTAAATAAAGCGACTCGTTCTTTGGCAGTCGTGAAAATTCCTTTTAAATAGTTCTCCAGATAAGGCTGAATATCTGATTCGAGATTAGCGCCCGAAGGACTCATGATCAAATTACTGGAGCTCATCATTTGAATCATGTTTGTGATCTCCATATGGAAATCAGGAAATTGCAGACAGGCAGCAAGCAGAGGACTGGTCTTCGGTGTAAAGTATCCCATAGGATCGGTTGCTGCTTCTGCCTCAGAAGCTAGTCTTAATCCCTTCAGATTCTCAAGCAGCATCATCACACGGGATATTTGCTGGGTCGTGGACATTTCCAGGGTGACATTTTGTTCCTCTGCCAAGTTTTGAATAAGACCGAGGAAGAACTCCGTTTTGGCAATATATCTGGAGACGACCTGATGACCTGCATGGGCTAGAAAATTCCCCTCAGTAAATAAGCGATTCCCCATAGTCTCATTCCCATATAAGAACACACGGTTGTGCGGAATGAGCACCTTGTCGAAAATAACCATTGTATCCATCTCATCAAATCGGGAGCTAAGCGGGTAGTCGAAAGTGCAATCGTGCGCATAGCTGTCACGGCAAATAAATGTCATCCCATCAAGATCATTCGGGACTGCGAAAGCTATAGCCGTTGGATTCGCCTCCTCTGAGAACGTGAGGGAGGGTGTGGGTAGGACCAGGATTTCTTCACATGTCGCACCTTGAGTAGCCATCACAAATGCACCGCTAACGATGAGGCCTTCGCCAGTTACTTCAATGACCTTACAAGCGATGGTATCCTCAACAGGATCTGCCTCTGCTGACCATTTGCTTGCAAACGGCTGAACAAAAGCATGCGATAGAGTGATGTCGTTATCACGGCAATATTCATAATAGCTTCTTAAATTGCTGGCGTACCTAGGGTCATTTTCTTCAAGAATCGATGCAGCCGTATATAACGACATAAGGACCGTATTCATATAGTCAGGAGAGCGGCCGAGAAATCCGTGATGCCTCTTGGACCACAGATCAATCATCTGTCTCCTTCTCCGTAAATCCCTTTTATTCATAGGAGGCAGAAAGGATAGACCAACGGGGTCACCGCTGTGCGGGGATTTATAAGTCATTAGATGGGTAAATTGAGCATCGCACTGCATATCGTACAGATCAGCCTGGGTGTGTATCAGTCCACGAAATGCAGGGTGTTCGGATATCAGACCGGTGACACGCTGGCCATTATACCATAGATTAATTTGCTGACGATCGATCCGCTCGATATACTCTTTACCGTTTTTTATTGACAAGACATACACACCCTTTCGTTATTCTGATAAGCGTAGTAGTTGTTTACCACTTATCTTATGCGGTCTAAATAATGAAAGTGATTGGTCCAGAGACTTGGACAATTTGAATTGAAGGAAGCGAGCCTTAGGGTATCGAATATTTAGTTGATTGAAGCTTGGCTTGGTTCTATATTTCAATGATGAGGGAACATGATCAGAACTTTACCGACTATTTATATCTCCAATTGGATAAAAACCTAATATGAGGTGAGGAAATGACTCGAGCATTAACCCAGGATCTAGTTCATTTAATCGAGCGATCTGAGATCGATTATATGGTAGACCGAATGCGGGCGATTGAGGAGAGACAAGGGAATCCGGAAGGGGCAGAAATTAGGTCGTTTGGTAAGACAGTGGCGTTCTATAGCAGGACGATGTCTTGGCCCACATTCAACACGGTAAAAGGTTTAAGTACAGACGATATCGATTGCATTGATGCGATTGTGGACTTTTATAAGTCGAGAGGGCGTAAGCCGCAGTTTGAAATCGTTCCCTCGAGGGTGAATTCGGAAATCTTAAAGAAGCTAGCTGAGCGAGGGTTTTATCAGTCTGGCTTTCATACGTCAATGTACTATCCCATAGAGCAGCTGCCACCTGATTGGCGGGATAGTGGCATTGACATCAAGGAAATCTCAGAAGAAGAGTTCATGACGTATGCCTTGATTCATTGCCGGAGCACCGGACTCCCGGATGATGGCATTCCGTATGTCGCTGACAATAACCAAGTATTGTACGCGAGGCCTGGCTGGAGATTTTTCATGGCCTTGATCGATAGAAAACCAGCGGCTGTCGGGGTCATGTACATGAATCAGACCGTAGCCTCGTTGACGTTTGCCGGGACGCTCCAGGAATACAGGAACAAAGGCTGCCAGCAAGCTCTCATTCGTAGAAGAATCTACGAGGCTGCTAAGAATGGGTGCAGTACAGTAATCGGTCAAGCCGGCTTTCTAACACAGAGCCATAGAAATATGGAGAAGGTTGGGATGAAGATCGGGTATATCAGAACGACATGGACGGAAATGGAGTGTTAACTTAAGGTGGATCGCCTAAACCTAACAACAGAGCATTATGATCAAGGAGAGGGGGCCATTCCATTCGTGCAACAAATAGAGATAAGAAGACCAGAACTTGGTGATTGTCAGGAGTTGCATCAGTTCTTTCGATCAGTAATTACGGATACTTTTGCAAAAGAGAATCTAGCAGATTTAGTAGAAGATATTGAACAGGAAATTAAGACGAAAGAAAGTTATCTCAAGATAGATTACGATAGCTTAGGCATTAATAGATACTTTTTACTTGCGATAGCGAATAAACAGATTATCGGAACTATTGAATATGGGCCATCCAGCCGCTTGATTCACGAACTGACACAAGACGCATTGCAAAATATGATCGAGATAGGCACAGTCCTCGTCCATCCTGAATATCAACAGCAAGGTATTGGAAGCCTACTCTTGAATGTATTACTTCTATCTTTAAAGAATAAGGGGATTGGAGAATTTTGCCTGGATAGCGGGTACAATCGTGCACAGAAATATTGGGTGAAAAAATTAGGAGAACCCGATTACCGATTCGAGAACTACTGGAGTGAAGGAAACGACCATATGATCTGGAGACGACAAACGAGCGACATTCCTGTTATTTTTAAATTATAGAAGCCCTAAGTTTTAAAACTTCAGTGCCTCTAAGAGAAGAACCGCCCGATGAGGGCGGTTCTTTCAGTTCTGACTCATCCAGTCCTCCTTCTGAAAATATATACGGCGTTATCATCTGAAGGAGGGAGGATGAGCGTCGACAATCGTTCACTATACTCCATATAAAAATTATCAGCGCTATGATAAGTTTCAAAATTGCTGGTGACCGCCGGGTTTTTCGTGCCGATCACGATGTACAGCTGAACGGAGCTGGTTCTGAAGACATGCTTCTCATATGTATTATTGGCAACGGGCCAGGAGCAGATCACGACCTCCGGCGAGTATTTATGGAGAGCCGTCTTCGCATCCGCCTTTTCCACAAAATCTGGATAGGAGATATATTGCCCCCAGCTGTAATCATCGGTAGCTATACAATGAACATGGCCTTCCTTCAGAAAAAGGCTTAACGTGCCGTCCCCGGCTCCAATTTCAAGGCAACGTTTGTCTCCAATTAATCCAGACAGTTCGTTGATCAGCGGCTTTGAATAGAAGCAATAGATTCCCTTCTGATTGACGAGTGGCATCAATCTTTTCTTATGTATAACTAGTCTCCAACCCCATTTGAACGCACTTAAGGAAACCGGCTTTCGCTCGAGTCCTTGCTTGAATAGAAGCTTCTGCAGAATCGTTCCGTCCCATAGATTTAGTCTTAACGGCTTGACCGTGTTCTGAGAAGTAGCAGCAACAGCAATATTAGTCTGTTCTAGTAAATAAATCGCAAACCTCGCTTTGATAACTACGGGAAGGAAGGTGTCAATCGTCTTTTCATTCATGCCGCTCTTATGTATTTTGGAACTGGCCATCTTGGCGTTGGACGTATATTTCACGATAATCGCCTCGATAAGTTTAGATCCTTGATTGCTCTTTAAGGCAGCGAGCTCATCCAATACAGCCTCTTTATACTCCGGGTATTTCCGCAGTAAAGCTTCTACACTTATTTCATTAGATAATATTTGACTAGCTTCTAGCTTTGAGAAATATGCCATATATATCCCCGACCTGTATAAATAATGTAATCGTAAAAGTATTATATTCCTCCAAATCCAACCAGTAAAGCGATAAAAATTACAGTTCCATCTATCCAGTTGCAGACAAAGCAATTTTCTATTGGATATTCCAGGATTGTAGAGATAATAAATAAACAGGCAGTCAGAACTTCGCGTTTTGACAGCCTGTTTTTCTCTTGTGGAGTTACTTCTCTATAGAACTTAATGTATTTGCAATAAGCTGAGCGTAAGCCTGCGAACCTTCTTTGGTTAAGTGGACCCCGTCCTTAGCAAAATACTCATCATGATTCTCGCTGGCACCGTACCAGTTAACTAGCGTTATGCCAGATAATTTTGTAGAGATATCCGCCAACAGCTTATTAACTTGACTCTCCCATTTACGGGGAACCCGAGTATTGATTAGAACTATATGTTTGACATTCTTCAATGACCCGAGACAGTTCTCTAATTGTTTGTTATTGAACACGCCGTTGGTACCTAGGCCGATAATGACAGTATCGCCGAGCTTACGCCGCCTCTGAAGCTGAGTTAGGAGCTTGGAACCGCTGGACATCTGCCTTCCAATCTCCGCATCAACCTTGATGCCGGGCAATAGTTCTTCCAAGTAAGGCTCACCGTCAAGCATGACTGAGTCTCCGATGGCGGTAACATTCCCCCAGTCCGATTTAGAGGATTTTACTGGTTTGGGCGTTTGAGAATCCTTGCCAGATTCTTTCGAATCATTCGGTTGCGTAGCAGATGAACCTGGCTCCTGCTTCGTTGTCATATCCTCCGTTTTATGCGCGTCGCTACCCGGATCTGTATTCGCTGCAGCAGAATCACCGTCCCTAGTGCTTCCCTTCCCAGCGGATATTTGTTTTCCATCCGTTCCAAGAGACGCTTTAGAGTCCCCGTTATTCGGTTTCTTAGGAGGGACGGGTTGATCCGCCCCCTGCTTATGATCAGGTTGTGCTAGAGTAGGTACGGAGACAACCTCCCCAACTGTAGAAGCTGTAGCCGGAACATGCAGGAGCATGCCAGATACGAACAAAACAATAATGATTGCGGATAATGAGCTAATAGTCCATTGTTTGACGGATAATTGCCGAAGCTTCCACGGAAATTTCTTTATCTGCTTGAGAGTGGTGGACAATTGTCCGCGCCGGATTGGTTCCTCAACATATTTGTAAGACATCGAGGCGAGAATGACGCTCGTTGCTACCTGAATCAAGGCTAGCCTCCAGTTGTATGCGCCTGTATTCACTGAAGGTCTCGATAGGACGATAATCGGATAATGCCATAGATAAATTCCGTAGGAGCGCATGCCAATCCAGCGCAAGGGCTTCAAGCTGAACAACTTGCTGACCCACGTAAACGGATGGATAAGAGCTATAATGATCATTGCTGTAGAAATCGCGGCCAGCATGAACCCACCGCGATAGAGAAAGTCATCAAATTCATTAGCTTGCAGCAGTAAGGTTACGATAGCAGCTAGGCCCAGCCAGCCAATCCATTCGAAGGATACCCGGGTACGCCGAGAAGGATTCGTGATAATGCCTTGACTAGGCAACATCAGTGCCAATGTGGCTCCGATCAGTAGGGCGAACACCCGCGTGTCAGTCCCATAGTATACTCTGCTTGGGTCGCTGCCTGGCTGATATAACAGAATCATAGTCAGCATGGAAGCCAATGCGAGAGATAGTGTAATGAGAACCATTTGAATTCGTTTAGGTGTGAACCGTAAGCCTAGAGTTAACAGTAGCGGCCATATTATGTAGAATTGCCCCTCAACCGATAGTGACCAGAGATGGATCAGTGGTGCAGGTGTGCTGTATTGTTCGAAATAGGAGACCTGATGGAAAATGAGCCGCCAATTGTTGGCGTAAACCATCGCCGATCCAACGTCACCACGAAGCGATTGCAGCATGCTGTGGTCGAATAGCGTTGCCCAGGCTACTACAACCATGAGCATAACGATCAGAGCGGGGAACAGCCTTCGGAAGCGTCGTACCCAGAAGCTGGATAGATCAAGCCTATGCCTATCGCTGCGCCTCTCGATGAGTAGATTAGTTACCAAATATCCCGATAGTACGAAGAAAATATCGACGCCTAGGAACCCACCCGAAATTCGGGGAATGTCCAAGTGATAGGCGATAACTGCGATAATGGCCAGAGCGCGGAGACCATCGAGCCCGGCGATATAATGGCTTTTTCCGTTTGCTAATGGAGTAGACATAAATAAAATCCCCCGCACCGATTCATCAGGATTTCCCTGGATATTAACGGAAGTTCGTAGGGATCCAACTTATTTATTAACCTTATCGTTTGCTTTGAATTTACAGATTTCAACCCGTTTTGCACCACTTTTAACCCATCCTCTCTCATGCTGTCACAGTTGATGTGTTCTCATTATAAAACGTTGCGGGATGACTTTAATGACAATCAGATTACGATTGGAATTCAAAATTTTAACACATTTTGGTTGTTTTTTTAACAGGAAAGATTAGGATAGATTACCACGAATATTTAAGTCCTTGGATTGCCACCCGATCCTCACAATTTCAACATAAATAGGGTCTACAATTCTCTCTTGAGGAGGAGATTGCTATGAGATCAAAATTCGTTATCGCCTTGGGCGTCATTGTCCTGACACTAGGAATTGGCACAGCTGCGTATGCTGCGGGAGATGGACAGGGCTTGTGGGCATCCTTCCAGGACATGCTTCCTCATATGAGGGAGGTACATCCTGATCTAACGGATCGGCAGTTGGAGGATATGTACCAGAGCTGCCATGGTAACAGTGGGCAAAATGGACAAGGAATGATGCGTTCCAGCAATACAACGCGGTCCGGTGGTATGATGCAGTATGGCGGTATGATGCAATCAGGATTCTAAGAGGCATATTCTCCATGAATCCATAGGCAATAAGTAAGTGCCATTTGAGAAATGCGATACCAAGACAGACGGAGCTGCCAGGAGGTTGCAAGTATGGATGACCTCAGGGAGCTCCTTTCTTACATAAATTTGTGAGAATCACATCAAGACTCTGTAATTTCAACAAGATTTCTACATAACTCATCTATACAATAAGGACATTCAAATGAAAAAGGAGAGGTTCATTCATATGGAGTGGTCTTGGTTGCTTGTATTGGTCTGTCCCTTGATGATGATATTCA
Organism: Paenibacillus motobuensis; assembly: GCF_039521865.1. Classification (NCBI taxonomy): domain Bacteria; kingdom Bacillati; phylum Bacillota; class Bacilli; order Caryophanales; family Paenibacillaceae; genus Paenibacillus; species Paenibacillus motobuensis. The sequence goes on from NZ_BAAACX010000007.1 coordinate 597,162, forward strand.
TGATGTTCGGCATGAAGGGATCGCACGCGCACGGACATAGTCATGGACGTGGGCAAGCTTCGCATTCGAACATAGATCAGGGAGTGCAGCAGCAGTTAAGTGAACTACGGGAACAGAACGAACAGCTTCGCAAAGAGGTTGACAAGCTGTCACGGAACCCGATGTAGCTAGGCATGCAGGATCATTAAGATCCTAAAGCCATCGAATTATATGTCAGCAGCACTATACTATATAATAGGAGCAATAGGAGCAGAATCGTAAATAGCGGCTGTTTGCTGCGAGGCAATAAGGGATGGTGAGCAGGATGTCAAAATTGCAGATCTTAGTCGTTGATGACGAATGGAATATGCGTAACTTGCTGCGTATTTATTTAATTAAGGAAGGATTCGAGATAAAAGAAGCATCGAACGGCATGGAGGCCCTCGCGATGATCGACAAGCATGAATTTGATCTTGTGCTGCTGGACGTCATGATGCCGGATATGGATGGTTGGCAGGTATTAAAGGCGATCCGTGCGAAGAGCGATGTAGCTGTACTTATGCTGACGGCCCGTTCCGAGACGAAGGATAAGGTCTATGGTCTAGTGATTGGCGCCGATGATTATTTGACCAAGCCGTTTGAACCTGAGGAGTTGGTTGCCAGAGTCTTCTCGTTGATCCGACGTTCTGTCATTACTCAGTCATCGGTAGTACAGGAGCAGACGCTTGATTTTCCAGATTTCAGAATCATGCCCGATGCTCGCGAGATTTATATTCACGACCAATCGGTGGATTTTACCCCCAAGGAGTTCGATCTGATTGTTACGTTAGCAAGTAATCAGCACCGGGTATACAGCCGGGAGGATCTCGTCAACCTGATCTGGGGGTATGATTATGACGGCGATTACCGCTCGGTAGATACCCATGTCAAAAATATTCGTGAGAAGCTGCAGAGGGCTGGATTGGCCTACAACCCGATTCAGACGGTGTGGGGAGTAGGTTACAAATTCAATGCAGATGGTGCGGACCATGCTAAAAAATAAAGTTGGAATGAAGCTCGGCTTTGTCATTATCGCTGTGTTTATTGTCGTACTGAGCATTCTTGGCGTGACGATCGATCGGATGTTCTCGAATTTCTACACTAGTGATATGAGCACAGAGGTTGATGAATTGGCCACGCATTTCGCTATGATGGCACAGCCCCCGGATGCACCGACAGAGCAAATGCTGCTCAAATTCGCCGATTTCTCCAACGTCAGCATCTTCTACGTTAATAAAGACGGGAAGGTGCAGGATTACTCCGGAGAGGAAGAACTGGCTGAGGCTTCGTTCATACATCAGGGAGATATCAAGACGATCTTTTCCGGCCAGACAATACGCCTGAAATATGAGGCTGCGAGTGGTAACCGTTACTTTGTAACAGCGAAGCCGATTGTCAAGGAACAGGCGGGAGAGAGTCAGGTTATGTCGGCGCTTTATGTATTATCATCGTCCAAGCATATGGATGACTCCGTCGTAGCGATGCGCAGGCTGCTCGTCCTCTCTGGGATCGGTGCCTTTCTACTGGCGCTTGGCATTACCTGGATTGTGGCTCACCTGCTGTCCAGACCTTTACTGCAAATGCAGCAGGCGACGCGCAAGATCGCTGTTGGGGAATTAGAGACGAGGCTGAATATCTCGCGTGATGATGAGATTGGCTCTCTGGCAGCGGCCATTAATAATCTGGCCGAGGATCTGCAGAATTACAGGGATACGAGGCAGGAGTTCTTTGCGAATATTTCACATGAGCTGCGTACTCCGATTACCTATCTGGAGGGATATTCCAAGGTCATTAAGGAGCGGCTGTACAGTACGGAGGAAGAGCGTGATCAGTATCTGGATGTGCTCCATCAGGAAGCGAAGCGTCTCCAGCATCTCGTTGATGATTTATTTGAACTGTCGAAGATGGAGGAAGGCAAGATCAGTCTGTCACTAGAGTGGATTGATCTGGCCGAAGTGATCGACAATGCGGTCCATAAGGTACAATTGAAAGCGAGTGATAAGGGGCTTGCGCTCAGCACCAAATTGAATCGGCGCACCTCTTGGGTATACGGCGATGGGCTGCGCATGGAGCAGGTGATCCTCAACTTGCTGGAGAATAGTGTCCGCTATACAGAGCAAGGCGAAATCAGTATTATGTTGGATCAGACAGACAGCTATGTATTCGTGAAGGTCAAGGATACAGGAATAGGCATCGCGGCTGAGGAACTTCCTTATGTATTCGAGCGCTTCTATAGAGTTGAGAAATCCCGTTCCCGTCAGCATGGAGGAAGCGGTCTTGGACTATCCATTGCCAAGAAACTGGTAGAGCTGCAGGGCGGAGAAATATTTGTAAACAGCAGGCTTGGCCAAGGTACGACCTTTGAGATTAGATTCAAGCAGGAGGAACAGGGGGGTTCGACATGAAGCGGGCTGAGTGGCTGATCGCTGCGGTGATTATCGCTATGGGATTGATTTGCATGCTCGTCTCTGCCAACATGTCTCGCGACATGTCGATTCTCCAGATCGTCAGGACGATGAGCAAATACTGCCTGAAGATGATGGCAGTTGCTGGACTGATCGGAGGAGTTTATTACTTGGTGAACCGCTCTAACCGACAATAACAGCATATATATAAATTGATAAGAGCCTCTCCTGGAAGACAAGAAGGCTCTTATTCGATTTGGCATGTTATTTCGAGAATATTATGTTAAATGGGGGATAAATGCTTGTCTTATTCGTTTATGGATTAATAGACCTCTGCATCGATCTCCGTCTCTGACTCGGGGGCATGTCCTTCTACTTCAATAATCATCCGCAAAGGTAAGCATATAATCACATCTCCCGGTTTCGTAATATGTCCGAAGGTGAAGCAAATCTTCTGTGGACAGTCGGATTCGACAACCTCGATGCCATAGTCATGGATCTTGAGCTGATCATATCCGCGCGAAGTTCGTACCTCGACATATTGCGTCTCGGAAGTGAGTTCTACTGTTTTGTAGATTTCATTGTCCACTTTAATTGTGGCATAGTAATGTCCCGTTGGCTTAACAGTTGCTTCGGAGCTGCCCATAATCCATCTTGCACCGATGATGAGGAGAGCGATGGACAGTACGACGGCGATCAGTACGAGGTCGCCTTGCTTGAAGGTTCGATGAATCATAGAGGTCATCTCCAGTAGCTGTTAATTTCTCTCGGTATTTTATAATAAGAATGTGTGTTTTTCGTGTGGAAATGCAGCGCTTCCGCGGTTTACTTCTTAGACTCATTAACTTATGATGGGGCTATGAACGATGAGATAGAGAGGAATGTGGATATGGAGCAAACAGAGAGTAGACTGACGAAGCCGGAGGCGATGATCTTCGATATGGATGGGACGCTGTTCATGACGGAGACATTATTGTTACCGGCGTATCATCGCATGTTCGACCAACTGCGGGAAGAGAAGCTGTATATGGGGGAGACTCCGCCTGAGCACGTTATTCTTGGTTGCCTTGGCATGCTGCTTGATGATATCTGGAAGAAAGTCATTCCCGATGCTAGCGAGGCTGCCCGTCAGCGGGCAAATGAGTTACTGCTCGAACTGCAGCTGGAGGATTTACAGAAGCATCATTCGAAGCTGTATCCAGGAGTACTGGAGACGCTAACCGAGCTGAACAAGCGAGACGTTAAGCTGTTCGTAGCCAGTAATGGACTAGAACACTATGTAAAAGGAGTAGCCAGAGCTCATCAGATTTTCCCGCTATTTGAAGGTCTATATAGTGCCGGCGAATATGAGACAGCATCCAAGGTGGATCTTGTGAAGCTGCTGCTGGACACTCATCATATACATAATGCCTGGATGGTAGGAGATCGCTCCTCGGATGTAGAGGCTGGCAAGAAGAATGGACAGACCGTCATTGGCTGTGCCTATGCTGGCTTCGGGAACGGGCAGGAGCTGGAAGGATCGGATCGGTTGATTGCGGACTTTACCGAGCTGCTGAAGCTGTATGATCATGCAACTGCTGATTAATATGACCATCTGGACAAAATAAAGAAGTCGCTCCTTCAAGAAGGGGCGACTTTATGTTTATAGACCCACAGCGCATATTCCAATGGTCTGACAATCGAGCGGTGATAAGCCTCAGGATCTCCGGACTGGATGAACACCTCTCGCGCGGGCTTAGGATTGACCTCAAGAATGAATATTTTTCCATTCTTATCAATGGCCAGGTCGAGGGCTAGCTCGCAGAGTGCACCGTACGAATCTTCCAGATACGCAGCAGCCTCGACGCTCAGCTTCTCGGCAGTACGGCGAATTTCCATACGCTTCTCTTCATTCGGAGCAATTTGCCGCAGCAGCGTATTCATGGGCACTGCCTGACCTCCGCCATGTAGATTGGAGGTGATGCTGCGAGGAGGACCAACGCGTCCGGCACATCCGGTTACGTCCCATACGCCCTGCCCATTCTTCTGCACCAGCATGCGGTAATCATGAACCCTACCGCTCGGCAGTTCAATCTGAATCCCCTGTTGGGCAACAAAGCGCTTATCGCCCTTCCAGCCGATTAGATATGGAACGAGCCGCGATTTATGAACTTTCTGGGCAGGGATGATCTTGCGATTCAGTCTTCTTCCTTGAATATAGAAGGTATCCTTGCCTACCTTTTCTACTCTCAATATGCCTCTTCCGCCAGTACCGTTGATCGGTTTGATATAAATGGTCGGATAGCTTTTGAGAAGTGAATAGACGTTAGCGGAATTGTGAAATAGTGTTGTCTCGGGCAGATAGGTGCGAAACCTCGACTTGCGCAGCAAGGTTTGATATACGGTCCATTTATCCCGGAGCGGACGATTCAAGAAAGTCATATTTCTGTATCGGGCGCGGAATCTTTTTAATTGCTCGAAGCGTATGCTGCGTTGGATCCGGCAGCGGTCGTAGATCATATGCGGGAAGCTCCGCCATTTACGAGACCATTTCCGCTGCTTGGGATCATAGATAAGAGCGTGAATCATATTCTTCTTAGAGTCAACATCCATAGGGGTAAAAACAAACACATCTAATCCGAGCTTCTGTCCTTCGGAGATCATTCTTTGATAGATGTGCCGTTCTTCAAGCTGTTTTTTATTATTCAAATATAATGTCAAAATGCCAAGAACGGGTTGTGCCACTTACATATTCACCTTCTTTGAGCGAGGTTGGGGACAGATTCCTGTTTTCCACTGGACTCTGATAGTCCTAGTATAGGATCTTGCGTTGAGTCCTGTAGGAGCAGTCCGCGTCTGCCACCATGGATTTTAATCAAGCCCCTGGCGCAGAGCCCGGCCCGGAATCCCATCTGCAGGGCGCTGAGATCATCCAGTGCAATCCGGCAGGTCAGCGAGCCGAGGGCGGCAAGCTGCTGCTTGAGCAAGGCCGTTCCAAGACCGATCCCGCGGTATAGAGGGTGGACCACGATGATGCAGAGGTCCTGCCCATAGCCTGTTGCGCCGGAGAAGGCAGCAATTCTTGGGCCGTCTTCTGCCTGAACTGTGACAAGCTGTAATAATGTGCCTGGCTTGCTTAGATCCAGGTGCTTGAGTTTCAGCAACTCCTGGTAGACATTCCGGTACAATCGCTTGCCGCCATACCTGCTGATAAATGCCAGAATCTCGCTTTGCTTTCTTCTCCAGTCTATCTCGTTGTCAGGCTTCAGAGTTAACCAGTCCATCTTGGTCCATCCCCCCCTTGCGGATGTTATTTGTCCTGATGAGCAAGGTAATTGCTGAATTGGAAGACACGTTCCAGTGATTTTCTACGAATATGAGGTTCATCAAATTTCATCGGTTTGGCATTCGCTTCGAAGAACCAGATTTTGCCGTCCGTGTCGATCCCAAGATCCATGGACATCTCCCCCAAAGTATGACCACAGCCTCGTTCCACCTGCTTGGCGATGAGCAGAGCACTCGATTTAAGCCGGTTGATCAGGAATGTGGTCATGTCGGAGCCGAAGGTCGGGGTTAGCAACTTATCAGGGTCCTCTACGCTTCCTCCTTGTGGAACATGGGTCGTAATCCGGTGTGGCCCGGCCAGACGGGCGCCGACCCCGGTTACGCTCCATACGCCTTTTCCTGTCTTCTGCACCAGCAATCTCAGGTCAAAATGGCGGTCCATATAGGAAGTAAGCGGAATGCCTTGCTGCATAATATAAGGCACACGGACCGTCTCGGCTCTAATTCTCCGCCACATACTTGCCATATTATCGGTCATATAGAGTACATTCTTTCTTCGGGTCCCCTGGATCGTTAATTGATACGCCTTGGGACTGTCAGGATTATATTTCAGCAGCATGATTCCTTTGCCGGCTTTACCGCTCTCGGGCTTCAAATACAAGCTTCTGTACTGCTTTAGCATATCGAGCAATGTCCGTGGAGAGCGCATTCTTTTCGTATCGGGAACGAGGCTGCGAGTAGAGCGGTTCTTCTTCAGCCAGTCGAACAGGCGCCATTTATTGAAGAAGTACGGGTTGAACAATTGGATCGAGTGGTGTTTGACACATTGGTCGATGATACGTCTTACTTGCGGCTTATTCTCGTCTTCACGTAGTGGAATCCGGTTATATATGACATTGGGCAGAGGAAACCATAGCTTCTTCCAGGTTTTTTCCTCTGGACTATAGGAGTAGCCATGCACCTTTTTCGCTGACAATTTCAAATCCTTTGTTGTGAGAATATAGACGGGGAAATCAAGTTCCCTGCCGATCTTCACAAGATCGCGAAAGTTGGCGCGGTTCCCTCTGAATTGTTTAAGTTTGTCGTGTACCGTGAGTATGGCTACGACAGGCTTTTGGTCAGCTAGAAGATGACTCATCAGCCATCCCTCCTCCGGAATTTGCTCAGATATAAGCAATGTTCCAAAATATGCTCAATGGAGGCTCTGCCTTCCGCGCGGAGAGAGGGATGCTTGAATATCGATCTTCCCGGCTTGGCATTCGCTTCGAACATCCAGACCCGTTCGTCCTTATCGATCCCGATGTCGAACCCGATCTCTCCGAGCAGATGCTGGTGGTGGGCCTCGATCGATTCGGCGAGGTTAATTGCGACTATCTTGGCATTTCTAAGTACATCATCCGCTCTTGCGCCAAAGGCTCTTCCGAGAGCCTGCTCCGGAGTTAACAGTGAGCCGCCGTTCTTCAGATGTGTCGTCACGCTGCCCTTGCCTGCCTTCTTAGCACCAATGCCCACGACGACCCATTGGTTGCGGCCATTCTTGTGCATATGGAATCTGAAATCGATCGGGCAACCATCGATCTCTATCAGCCGAATTCCCTGCTGGGCGACATAGCCGCGCAAGGCGCGTCCGTGCCTCGCCTGGAGCGTACGCATCAGGCTGCTGAAGGAGTTGAAGCGCAGCAGGGCGTTGCGCCCGTTCTTGCGGTACCGAGCATAATATCCGTTCTTCGCCACATGCGACAGGCGATAGATGCCGTTCCCAAGACTGCCGCCGCTCGGTTTATAGTAGATAAGTGCGTGACGATCCAGCAGCTCTTTAATTTGTTCTGGTGAAGGACTATTGATCGATTCAGGAACGAAACGACTGACCAGCGTATCTCTCTCCAGCAAGCGATAGATATCGGATTTATTGAAGAAGCTCCAGTTGAAGAACGGGATTCTTCGGCGGATAAATCGCTCACGCAGCTGATTGATGGAATTCGTCGTCTCTGCACGGCGGCTTGGCAACCGGTTGTAGACAACATCGGGTAACGGTACCTTCTTGCGCGTGAAGCGCCCGTTCTCGCCAAGGAAGAATCCGTTGATTGTCTCGTTGGTCCAATTGATATCTCTCGGTGTGAAGGCGAAGATGTAGGACTGCTTGCTGCCCATCGTCAGCAATTGCTTGATGAAGCCGGTCCTAGACCCGAAGGGATGGGCCAGCGACGAGGTTGGGCCATCGGATAGTACGCCGATGAGCGGACCGATCTGGACCTCGCCTTCCTGAGCGCGCAGGAACACCCCGCCTGCCTTCGGAATTTTTATTCCTTTGCGAATTCCAGAGGCCAGGTATAGATGTTTTCCTGTTTTGTTAATGGACTTGACTGTAGCGGGAACGCGTTCTCCGCCGAATCTGAGGTGGACCGACTTTTTTCCCGACAGCTTCAGGTTTTTCATTAAGGAGCCGGACACGTAGACGACCCGTTGAGGCTGCTGCGTGAAATGGACGTTGCCAAAAGTCAAACTCATGAATTTTTTCCTCCTAAAAGTACGTGGTTCAAAAGTCAGATATTGGGGTCTAACGGTTTTTCCGAGCCACATTCAGGATTTGCTATGCAATAAATAGCGAGCGTACCCCATTGGATTTTGTATCGATTTTCTGGCGCTTTTCATATCGCCGATTTTCACAAATGAAGTGCGCCCTGGTTTGGAGTTGACCTCCAGTATCCATACTTTGCCTTTCCGGTCGACACCGAAGTCGATACCCAGCTCTGCCAGACGGCCGTAGTGGGCTTCCAGGGCTTCCGGAATCTCCGCGGCGAGCTCTTGAATTAATGTGGCAATCTTTCTTCCAGCACCGCTCCCATACTGCTCGATCAGGAAGGGAATCGCCTTATGGGCTGTTCCACCGCCGTGCAGATTTGATGTGACGGACTGCTTGCGGCCGACTCGTGCCGCCTTGCCGGTCTGCTCCCAACGGCCGGTCTCGTTCTTCTGCATTAGTACCCGGATGTCAAACGGCTCACCTTCTGCATTGGTAAGCTCCAGATAGGGCTGGATCAGGAAGGGGCGGCGTCCAATGAATTTATCGATCCATTCCAGGCCTTGCTTCAGATTTAGGAAGCGACGGTTAATGACATTGTTATTTCCAGCTCTCCCGGTGATATGGAGCTCATTTCCGAATGTCGACATCTTGACGTGCAAGGTCCGTCTGCCCTGTGTGCCTAACTGCGGTTTAAGGAATGCTTCTCCTCGGTGGGCATGCAGCCATTCGGACAATGCGGTAGAACCTTGATATTTTACGGTTTCCGGTAAATAGGAGGTGAACTGCGAAAATTTGCCTAGTGTCCGGTACACGGCCCATTTTCCTGACAGACTCCGGGTCAAATAGATGAAAGGATGGTTCTTCTTCAGCAAGGAGAGGGTCTGCTGCTTCTGATTCAATTGCTTGCGGTCACGGGAAAAATACCGGTCATATACGATATCCGGCGGCGAGAACCATTTCCTTCCCCAATGTCCATCCTCATAGAAATAGCCGGCTACAAGTCCGCTATCCGGATTGACGGAGACCGGGCTGAATACATAGACCTCAAGCCCCTCTCTCTCTCCCATGATGCACAGATTGCGGCAAAAGGCCGATTCAGCGAAAGGAACTGTTCCTTCGCTTCTTGCTACCAGAATGCCAACCGCTCCTTTTGACAGCTTAGCCAAACTTCTCTCCTCCTTAGAATCCGGACAAATAACGAGCATATTCAATCACTTGCTTCACAGAGGGACGGATTTTGCCCCCGCCCATGGGTGTGTTATCATTCTTGGATGGCTTGGAATTCACCTCGAGCAGCCAGATTTTCCCATGGTGATCCACGGCTAGATCGATCCCAAGCTCTCCGAAGTGGGCCGGAATCTGTGTATCAACGCCCCTGGCAATATTGAGTGCCGCTTTGCGCAGTTGAGCGCTGACCCGGGATTTGACCCCGATTGGAAGCGAGCTTCGAGAGACGGCGTCCTTAACGGTGCTAAGTGATCCTCCGCGAGCCAGATTGGAGACAAAATGCTGGCTGCCAGCTGTTCGGGCTACGATCGAGGTAATGTTCCAGGCTCCGCTTCGGTTCTTCTGCACCAAAGCGCGAAAATCGACTGGACGCCGATCGCTTTCGATGAGAACAAGTCCCTGCTGGATCTGGTAGCGTGTAGTCTTCATCTTGGGCGATATAGCGGAATACAGCTTGGTGAGCGAAGGATAGACCTGTCTCTTGGTTCCCCCGACCAATGCGGTCATCGATTGATACGCCCCGCCTTCTAGTCGGGAGATCCGTATGATGCCTTTGCCGAGACTTCCTTTGACCGGCTTCAGGAAGACGGTCGGATACTTGCCGCACATCATCTTCAGCGTAGAGTAGCCGCGGAACAAATGGGACTCAGGCAAGTAGCGCGATACGGATACGTCTCGCCCCAGCGCGTCGAAGACTTCGGTTTTGTCAAGGAATTTTTCGTTGAAGAAGTGGCTTCCATAGCTGGATTTTACTTCTTTCATAAAATGCTGTACGCTAGGTTTATTCTCTAATTTGCGGGTTGTCAGACGATTGTAGAATACATCTGCAGCAGGCACGGTAATTTGTTCCCATGCTTCACTGAAGACCCAGCCTGACAAAGAGTTCGAACTCGTTCCAATGTGATCCGGTGTGAAGAAATAAACATACACTCCCTGACGCTGGCAGGCTTTCACGAGCTCTCTGCAGAACATCGTAATTGGACCGAAGGGCCTATCCGAAGCTCCTGCATAATCTCTGCTGATTAACACTCCGACAAGTGGACCAAACTGGAGAGTAGTGGAGTGCGGACGGTAGCTGAGCCGTAACGAGGAACGGGGCAGAACACCCATTTTCCCGGCCAGTTCTTGGCTGATCCTTACGCCATCGAATCTGGCCAAGGGAATGACTTTGACGGTGTGCCGAAATGAGCCGAATGCGAGCTGCACCGGGTAATGGGTCGGGATTTTCCATTGCCTTATCAGCTGTTCGCCTAGGACGAGATAATCATTATCCAACAGATTCGGGCTCATAATCTGAATCTTTATTTTTTTGGAGGGCATGAAGCGTAAGTCTCCTTCCAAGCTTAAGCTTGATATCCTGGATGCTAATAAGGGTATCTGCGTAAGTGCATGTAATGCATCATATGAGGACATAGAATCCTTGGTGATTGACCCATGTTTGATTTCATTAGCCTATATTCAGGGATTTCGCGGATGGGACATGAGGGGCCAAGGGGAAGGTAGGTATTGAGATGAATCCTTGGATTTATATTATGGTCAGTGTAGCTGTCGCTGCTTTCGTCGGCGGTATCACGAACCATTTTGCAATCAAGATGTTATTCCATCCGAGAAAGAGGATCATGATCGGTCGATTTCGCGTCCCGTTCACTCCGGGATTAATACCGAAGCGTAGAGAGGATATCGCACAGTCGCTCGGAAATGTCGTTGCCGATTACTTAGTAACGCCGGAAGGTCTGCAGGATATGGTGCTCCGCCCTTCCTTCAAACAGAAGGTAGAGGATTATTTACGGGCGCTTCTCGATAAATGGACGCAAAGTCCACTCACGTTGAAAGAGGCCGTTTTAACCGTGTGGGAGGAGGATAAGTGGGAAGCGATCAAGCTGAAGCTTACCGATACAACCAACTCGGTTCTTGAGCGTGGGATGGATTGGCTATGGGATCAATATGGTCTGGGTGAGAAGGCGCTCAAAGAGGTTATCCCTGGTTGGACAGAAGAGAACCGGGAACGCTGGAGCGAGATAGCTGCGGAGGTTCTTCTGCGAACGATTGAAGAGGAACTGCTCTCTGCTGGAGGTCAGCGGATGCTGTCGAAGATGGCGGCGGGCTTGGCTGATCAAGCTGGTGGATTCTTGGGTACCATGGCAGCGATCTTCATGGATGAAGATAAGATGGTGCGCAAGCTGACCCCTGCCCTAGTCCGTGCTCTACGGGGGGACGAGACGAGAGAGAAGGTAGCGGGAGCGATTAAGGATAAGCTTGAGGAATATGCTGAGAAGCCAGTCAACGAACTGCTGCAGCTCTTAGCGAATGAAGAGGGCAAGGACTGGATCATCTCACAGATCCAGAAGCTGCCGCTGGATAAATGGATAAGCAAGGCCGAAGAATTGAAGCTATCATCCTTGCTGGCTTCCTGGAAGCCTCAATTGGAGCATGCGATCCCTGGCTTTACAGACCGCATGCTTAGAGGGATTGTTCGTGGGATTCCGGTAGTGATGGCAGCTATTCAATTGCCTAAGCTGGTGCATGAGCAAGTGCAGAATTTCCCGATCGAATTGTTGGAGGAAGTCATTCTAAGCGTCTCAGGTAAGGAATTCCGCGCAATTACGTGGCTGGGCGTAGTCCTTGGGGGAATGATCGGCTTACTACAGTCTTTGTTCATGCTGTGGTGGCGATAGATAGGTTGCTTCAAGAAGCTTCAGGGTAACCGATCCTTGAGAGTACGTACTAATAGTGGCAGGTACCCCATGAATCGGTTATTATTGTTTGGAGTCTGTTCACAAAATTTCAGGAGGTCATAGAAATGAATATTTATGATAAAGCGAATGAATTAGCGAAATCGTTGAGAGAGAGTCAGGAGGTTGCGGATATCAAATCGGCGATGAAGCTGATCGATCTGGACTTGGATAGCAAGCGGATGCTGGACGAGTTCCGTGCACAACAGAATGCAATGCAGCAGCGTATGATGTCCGGGGATATGCCATCCCAGGAAGAGATGGGGCAGATGGAGAAGCAATTCGAGAGCCTTAGCTTAAACCTTAACATTCGCCGTTTGTTCGATGCAGAGCGCCGCTTGAGCGTCATTATCCAGGACGTTAACAAGATCATTACTGACAGCCTGCAAGACCTGTATGGACCATCGATCCAAGGGTAGAGGCAAAACCTACGTGAGCACCGGAAGGCCCGGCTGAGTTCAAGATTCGATGTCGAATAAGCTTTCAGTGTTACTTCGTGATCAAAAGCGACTTTTTGGACAACCTATCATATTGCGAGTTCAAAAAGGTCGGTTTTCAGCACCGAGAAGGTTGGATGAAGCTAGGGACTGAGGAGCGGAGCGTAGGCAAAACCTACGTGAGCACCGGAAGGCCCGGCTGAGTTCAAGATTCGATGTCGAATAAGCTTTCAGTGTTACTTCGTGATCAAAAGCGACTTTTTGAACAACCTATCATATTGTTCGAATCTCCTTCATAGAGTAGATATATAGATTCCATGTACGAGCTGATGGAACATAGTCTATTCCAAGAAATGAAGGAGTTGTAGCTAAGATGAAAGTTGTTAAGAAGAAGAGCAAGTGGAAACATGCCGTGTATTTGATCCTAGCCTTGGCTATGCTGGTATATGCCATTCCCCTGATTAAATTCCAGCCAGGCGGGGGCTTTGTATCCTGGTTCGGAATGGTCTGGGCAGCTTTTGCCCTACTGGTTATCGGAGCGCATTTACATTTCCTGCTCGGTGTGAATGAGGAGAAGCAGCGGGCCCTGGATGCTGTCCGCCGCGCCAAACTGAGCGAGTGGCAGAGCACATGGGGCACCACGGAGCGTCAGAATCATAGCATGTAAATTTGACAGCAAGCGCGAATCTTCCGGTTCAAATAGAACTGGAAGGCTCGCGCTTTTTTATGGATACAGGTCACCTTTGATGAGTGATTCAACAGCAATAAAATAATTCTATTAATAATAGCTATTTTTGCTAGTAAAAACATATAGTTTTTACTAAAGTAAATAATGCTTAAACAGCTCTTTTATCTAAATAAACAACCTAAATGCTCGTTATATATGGCTATATTAGCATATTAAGGATCAATTACGATTATTTTTACTGATAAAAATTGTTGACTTTTTACTAAAACTAAAAATATAATGAGAAAAAAAGAAACGCTCCACTTGGATAAGAAGTGAAGAAGCCGTAACGTGAGGCGATATTCATTCTTGTTTTTAGTAATTTCGAATGCGCTTTCATATTTGAGAGCTCCAGGGGGTGCCTAGCAAACTTAGAACAGGCGATTCATAACAGTTTCGTGTGGTAGGATTCAGGATTCAGCGTAGTCTTAAGATTTGGAACACAAATTTAGGGGGGGCTTTTATGCTGAAAGCAAAAGGGAAATCATTATTTATCGTTATGTTGCTGGTGGTTCTGTCTTTAACAGCTTGCGGAGGAGGAACGGGGAATAAGGCGGATCAGGGCGGCAAGCAGACGATTCGGTTTGCAACTTGGGATTCTGAGGATAACTTGACGCTGCAGCAAGAATTGATCGATAAGTTTAATGAGCAACATCCTGATATTCAAGTGAACCTGGAAGCCTACGGCAGCGATTATGACACGAAGATTACAGCTGGTATGGGGGCAAAGGATGCTCCGGACGTGATGTACATGTGGAATTACCCAACATATAAAGATGCGTTGGAGCCTTTGGACCCTTATATTGAGAAGGAAGGCAGCGACTTTAAGGACAATTTCTATGATACGCTGTGGAATTATAACTCGGCCGATGATCAAATCTTGGGCCTACCAGTGGGCTATACTACACACGTCGTCTACTATAACAAGGATTTGTTCGATGCTGCGGGCATTCCGTATCCGCAGGACGGATGGACATGGGAAGATCTGCAGGCTGATGCCAAGAAATTGACTAATGATGCGGAAAGTATCAGCGGATTTGCCTTCTCAGGCAAGCCTGATCCTTATGATTATGAGATGTTCTTATGGGGGAACGGTGCATCCTATGTCGATGATAAAGGCAACCTTGAAGGGTACCTGAATAGTCCCAAATCGATTGAAGTACTGACAATGTTCCAGAACATGCTTAAGGAAGGATACGCAATTACGACCGAAGGCTCGGGAGCAACGGAGATGAAGTCAGGCAAGGTAGCCATGTTCACAAACGGAGCTTGGTCGCTCGGTAGTCTGCGTGAAGCTGGGATTAATTTTGGAGTCGTCGAGTTGCCTAAATTCAAAGATGGAAGCGCTGTCAGTATTGTGTCTTCCTCAGGCATATCGATGTCGAAGGAATCGAGCAAGAAGGATGCGGCCTGGGAGTTCATTAAATTCTGGACGAGCGAAGAAGCGAACAAGGAGCGAATTGACTATGAACTTCCTGTACTGAAGAGCGTGGTCGAGAGCGAGAATTTGAAGAACGATGATATGAAGAAAGTATTCTATCGCATGCTTGAGATGAGCGAAAAATATACACCGGCTTCGTTCAAAGTAGATAACTGGAGTGAGATCTCCGAGCGTCTGGAACTAGCGTTTGAGTCGATCTTTAATCCGAGCACTTTGATGGATCCGAAGACCGTGTTGGATGATGCTGCACAATAAGAACAAGTTCAATAAGGTTCCTAAAGTCAATTTATTGAACACCTCGATAAATGGATTGAATGAATTCTAGAAGTGTGTGTTCAAAAAAGGCCGATTTTCGTGATCAAAAGTGGACTTTTTGAACTACCTCTAAAAGCGGGAAGGGAGCGATGAGGCTGTCGCTTCCCTCCTTTCCTGACATAATCACCCGCTTAGGGATACGCTATCAGACTAAGAGGAAAGTCGGAGGTTAGCTATGGAACAAGCAGCCAAAAGCTATAAACGAGCCCGCAAATTAGCAAAATGGACTCCTTATTTATTTATATCGCCCTGGATCGTCGGGATCTTACTGTTTACGGTTGGACCATTAGTATTTTCGTTAATCATGAGCTTCTTCAATTGGCCTGTCACCTCTAAGCCGAAGTTCATCGGGCTTGGTAACTATTCCAAGATGTTCACAGATGACCCTCAATTCTATAAATCTTTGTGGATTACATTGAAGTTTGCAATCTTCTATGTTCCACTCAGCCTGGGTATCTCGTTGATACTGGCCCTGCTCATTACACAGAATGTGAAAGGGGTCAAAATATTCCGCACCATCTTCTATCTGCCTGCTGTCGTGTCTGGGGTTGCTGTTTCGATCATTTGGGGCTGGATTTTCAACACCAAATACGGGATTTTGAACTACGCACTGTCCTTGCTCGGAATTGAAGGGCCGAAGTGGCTGGTCGATCCGAATAGCGCGATTATCTCCATCGTCATTGCCAGCGCCTGGGGTGTCGGAACGATGATGTTGATCTTCTATACGAATATTAAAGGCATTTCGCCAGATTTATATGAATCGGCAGCGATTGACGGGGCGGGGCCGTTCCGACAATTCTGGAGCATTACCTTGCCGCTGATTACGCCAACGCTATTCTTCAACTTGATTACATCCACGATTTCCGCATTACAGCAGTTAACGCTGGTCCTGCTTTTGACTAATGGCGGGCCGCTCAAATCGACCTATTTCTATGGGCTGTTCGTATACAATAATGCGTTCAAGCATCATAAGCTCGGTTATGCCAGTGCAAACGCCTGGTTTATGTTCATCATCATCTTATTGTTAACTGCATTGATCTTCAGATCTTCCTCTGTATGGGTGTTCTATGAGAATGAAGTGAAGAATAAGCCTGCGCGGGGAGGAAAGGGCAAATGAAGACATCAGCATGGTATAAGACGATCATCTATTCTCTACTTGTGTTGTTTTCGATCTATTTTCTGTTTCCGTTCATATGGATAGTGCTGACCGCGCTGAAGACAGAATCCGAGGTGTATCAGTATCCGCTCGTATTTTTCCCGGGCAACTGGAGATTCTCCAACTTTGTCGATGCCTGGAATGCCCAGCCCTTCAGCAAATATTTGCTGAATTCGATCACGATTACGGTGCTGACAACCATTGGACAGATCATTTCCTGTTCGATGATCGCTTATGGGTTCTCCAGATATGAGTTCAAGTTCAAGAATGGCCTGTTCATCCTGCTGCTGGCGACGATGATGATCCCTTGGGACGTTACAATGATTCCGCTCTACATGCAGTTCAATTTATTCGGCTGGATCAATACGCTGAAGCCGCTGATCATACCTGCCTTTTTCGGATCGGCATATTATGTGTTCTTGTTACGGCAATTTCTAATGGGCGTGCCTAAAGAACTAGAGCATGCGGCCAAGATTGACGGGGCTAATGACTTCCAGACGTACTCTAGAATATTTGTACCGATTATGAAGGCGCCGCTAACGCTGATTGCAGTTCTTAATATCCTCAGCGTATGGAACGACTATCTTGGACCGCTCATCTTCTTGCAGGATCGCTCGAAGTATACGCTAGCGCTAGGGCTGGCTGCGTTTAAAGGAGTTCATGAATTACAGATCATTCCGATTATGTCGATTACGATATTAATGATTATTCCGCCGGTAATCGCCTTCTTGTTCGCACAGAAATATATAGTTGAAGGAATTAGCGGAGCGATTAAATAACAGCTTCAAGCGTTATACAACAATGGTATTGGGGAGGAAGTTGGTATGAGAAGAAGCTATAAACGCTGGGAGGATATTCATCTATCTCACATCAATCGTAAAAGCGCGAGCGGAAGCTACTGGCGCTATCGCTCGAAGAAGCAAGCGCTGGAGATGAATAAAGAGGAGAGTATCGGCTATCAAAGTCTGGACGGAGAGTGGGAGTTCCTCTATCTGGAGGCGCCTGAATTGTCTCCGTCAGGCTTCTATCAAATAGATTATGATTCTAGCAAATGGGACCGAATTGAGGTTCCCTCCTGTTGGCAGATGAAAGGGTACGGGAAGATGAGCTATACCGATCTGTACTATCTGTTTCCGATTAATCCCCCGTATGTGCCAACCGACAATCCAACAGGTATTTATCGTCGTAGCTTCCGTGTGGATGAACTGGCTTCGGGACAGCGCATCCTATTGAAATTTAACGGCGTGGATAGTGCTTTTGATCTATGGATTAACGGTGAGCATGCTGGCTACAGCAAGGTGAGCCGCCTGCCATCGGAGTTCGATATTACTCCGTATATTGCAGCAGGAGATAATCAGATCACGGTTCGTGTCTATCAATGGTCGGACGGAACTTATCTGGAAGACCAGGACATGTGGTGGTTGAGCGGTATCTTCCGTAGTGTTGAACTGTATCAGATGCCGGAGACGGCGATCGAGGATATTTATGTGGTGACGGCATTTGATGAAATGTACCAAGATAGTGAATTGAAGGTACAGATCAAGTTGGATAATCGTTCTGCGCAGGGCAGAAATGTCCGGATCGCTTGTGAACTTCAAGACGAACAAGGAGAACTCGTAGCTCAGATGGAGCAAGGAGTGGCAATTTCTGCTGAGGCGACCCATGATATTACGTTGACTAAGCTGATCTCCGCGCCTATGCAATGGACAGCAGAAACCCCGAGTCTGTATTCGCTGCTCGTGACACTGTTTGAAGGAGACCGGGCTATTGAAGTCATCCCTCTGCGCATCGGCTTCCGCTGTGTTGAGGTGAAGGATGGCAACATTAGAGTGAATGGCAAAGTGATCATGCTGAATGGAGTCAACCGCCATGACCATGACCCTGAACATGGACGCACTGTTAGCAAGGAGCGTATGTTACAGGACATCCTTCTCATGAAGCGCCACAATATTAATGCGGTTCGTACCGCTCATTATCCGAACAACGAAGTATTCTATGACCTTTGTGATCAATATGGGCTGTATGTTATTGACGAAGCGGATCTGGAATGCCATGGCTTTGAGTTGATCGGTCGTTATGACTGGCTGTCCGATAATAAGGAATGGGAACGATCCTATGTTGACCGCGCTGAGCGGATGGTGCTTCGCGACCGCAATCATGCTTCGGTCATAATGTGGTCCTTGGGCAATGAATCAAGCTTCGGCAGTAATTTCGTAAGCATGGCTAGGGCCTGCAAACGGCTGGACCCGACGCGCCTAGTCCACTATGAAGGGGATCGCCAAGCGATCATCACCGATGTCTATTCTACAATGTATACAAGGCTCGAGAGGCTGAAGGAGATCGGCCGCGATGATGAAGGCAAGAAGCCGCATTTGATGTGCGAATACGGACATGCCATGGGCAATGGACCGGGCGGCTTACAGGAGTATCAGGATGCATTCA
This sequence comes from Paenibacillus motobuensis, assembly GCF_039521865.1. NCBI lineage: Bacteria > Bacillati > Bacillota > Bacilli > Caryophanales > Paenibacillaceae > Paenibacillus > Paenibacillus motobuensis. The sequence continues at coordinate 615,850 of NZ_BAAACX010000007.1, forward strand.
GACAGTATAAACGCCTTCAGGGCGGCTTTATCTGGGAATGGTGTGATCACGGAATTCAGCAGGTCAACACAGATGGGAATCTTTATTATGCATACGGTGGGGACTTCGGGGATGAGCCTACGAACGGTAATTTCTGCATCGACGGCTTGATTTACCCGGATCAGACACCTTCTCCTGCATTGCTGGAATATAAGAAAGTGATCGAACCGGTGAAGACGAAGGCCTTGGATCTGAAGCAGGGCATGATTGAAATAGAAAATACGTATCAATTTATCGATCTCTCCCATTTGCAGCTTGAATGGCAGATTGTATATGACGATCAAGTGCTTGGCCAGGGGACATCACCGCTGAATACTATTCTGCCTGGCGAGAAAAGAGAGCATCGAATCGACTACTCCATCGATGAAGTGCTTCCGAACACAGATTACTATTTGAATTTACAATATAAATTGAAGGACGGAACGCCTTACGCCGAACAGGGGTATTCAATAGCCGATGCGCAGTTCAGGTTGCCGTATGAACGGACAGAATTGACTGTGCGCCAAGTATCAGGAGAGCTAAGCATAGTTCGGGATGCGGTGTATACGACAATATCCAATGCTCAGTTCGAAGCGGTATTCGACCATGTGTACGGTTACTTGCACAGTTATCGCAGGCAGGGCGCCGCATGGATTGAACGCGGTCCGAGACTGACGATGTGGCGGGCACCGATCGATAACGACATGTACAAGGTTGACGATTGGAAGAAGAAATATTTCCTCCATCTCAGCAGTGAGCAATTAATGGGCTTTGATGTGAAGGATCATGGCAGCCACGCGGAAGTAAATATATCAACATACTTCAGTGCTCTGAATCAGGCCTTTGGCTTCGAGTCAACTTATCGTTACACCGTGTATGCGGATGGAACGATCCGGCTTCATCTGGCGGGGGAGCCTGTTATTTATGGCAAGGAAGTTCCGTCCATGCTGCCGCGGCTAGGTATCGAGATGCATGTTCGCCAACAGCTCGGACAAGTGACCTGGTATGGCAGAGGCTTCGGAGAGAACTATATCGACAGCAAGCAGGCATCGATGATGGGAGTGTATCGCGCAGCGGTTGAAGAACTGCATACTCCTTATGTGTATCCGCAGGAGAACGGCAACCGCATCGATGTGAAGTGGTTCAGTATGTCGGACCTTGAGGCGTCGTCGCTCCTGTTCAAATCGCGGCACAGCTGCGAGTTTACTGTGCATGATTACACGACAGAAGCGCTCGAACGGGCGAAGCATCATCATGAATTGGAGAAGGCCTCCTATCACGTCGTTCATATCGATGACATGCAGACAGGACTTGGTAGCAATAGCTGCGGCGAGGAGCAGCTTCCTCCATACAAGCTTGGCCTCCGTACATTTGCAATCGATGTTGAGTGGTCGGCGGTTGTCCCTGGGACCGAAGTGAGTGCAAGCAAACGGCTGTATGCCGAGAAGGAGTGAGGCGATGAATATGAATATTGCGGATATTCCGTTCAGCCGCTACGGATCATACTTTGCCTTCTCCCTGGATCGGAAGACCGGTCAGCTGATGCTGCGGGATCTGCATGGTGGAGATGAGGCACCAAGCAACATATTTGAGGTTTGTCTTATGCAGAACGGCGTGCCGGTGGACTATGATCTTGATGTAACAGAGACGAGGCTTCGTCTCGTCCATCGCAATCAGCCAGAGCAATGGGCAGAGCTATGTATCAGTGATGAAGATGTCATTCGCGGTATGATGAATGGTGTATCCCTGCAGCTCACGGCACTCAAGTCGCGTTACGACAGTCTCATGCCTTACAGGGAGGGACAATGGGAGTACCATTTATATACCAAAGAGATCAAGCTGATGTTCACGCTTCTTCGTGGAGAGGTTGATGTGGATGCACCCTGGAGTACGGTGGGCAATGAGCGAATAGCCATTACGTTCAATCCGAATGGCAGGAAGTGCAGCTTCGCCATCGAGAGTTATAAGACGGTCTGGATGAGACGAGAGTATGATGACTACTCTGCGGCTTACGAGCGGGTGAGACAGCATTATGAACAGTGGCTACAGCAGATGACGATCGTGCCGGATCGATTCGAACCTTCTCGCCAATTGGCCTCTTATATAACTTGGTCCTGTGTCGTGCATCCCGAAGGTCAGCTAACGGATTACGCAATGTACATGTCCAAGAACTGGATGTTTAATATTTGGAGCTGGGATAACTGCTTTAATGCCCTAATGCTGAGTAAGCGGCGGCCCGAGCTGGCGCTTGCTCAACTGGAGATATTTATGGCTCATCAGGACCACAGCGGCATTTATGCGGATTTCATCAATGATAAGTTCATTTCCTTCAATTGCTGCAAGCCGCCGATCCATGCTTGGGCTTTCACTCAGATGAGACAGCAGAACGCCAAGTTTAATGAGCCAGCGATTGTAGCCAATGTGTATGATAGCTTAAAGCGGGCGACGAATTATTGGCTGGAACATCGCCGCAGCGATTCCTACCATCTGCCGGTGTACAATCACGGCAACGACTCTGGCTGGGATAATGCTTCGATCTTCCATGAAGGGGTTCCGGTCGAGTCGCCTGATCTTGCAGCTCATCTGATTCGCCAGATCGATATATTAAGCGATATGGCGGTCGAGCTTGGGCTCATGGACGAGGCAAAGAAATGGAGCAAGACGGCCGATGAGATGTACGGTCTGCTTATGGAGCGCCTGTATGTGGATGGTACCTTCGTTGCCAGATATGCACCGGAGGACCGAATTATCGAACATCAAGGCAGCTTGATTCTGTTGATGCCGCTTGTGATCGGCTACAGGCTGCCGCCAGAACTAACCGACAGGCTGGTGCAGGTGTTAATTGATAAATTCGAAGCTCCATATGGGATATGTACGGAGAGCATGGACAGTCCGCTATATAAGGACAATGGCTATTGGTTAGGGCCGATCTGGGCACCGGTCAGCTATTTGTTCATTGATGCACTTCAAAATAATGGATATAATGAACTTGCGGCAGCGTTGGCGCATAAATTTATGGAACTGACACTTGTCGGAGGAATGGCGGAGAATTTCGATCCATTCAGCGGCAAAGGCCTGGTCGATCCTGCCTTTACTTGGACATCGAGTGTATTTCTGCTGTTAGCGGAACAGTTCGCTATGGCGGTGAATGGTAAAGGATGAGAAAATATGCAGGTGAACTCGGCCTTCTGTTAGTAGCGGTCATCTGGGGAACGGGATTTATTGCGAGTGCGATTTCGCTTGATTTTATGTCACCCTATCAAGTGATGGCAATCCGCTTCCTGATCGCCTCCTGTCTAATGGCTCTGATCTTTATGAAGCATATTCGGACTTTGACGCGGCCAGCGTTAGCGGCGGGCGTAGTACTGGGCATATTTCTATTCCTGGCCTTCCTGTTGCAGACTTTGGGCCTGCAATATACGACCCCTTCCAAGAACGCATTCCTGACCGCAGTTAACGTTGTGATTGTTCCGTTTATCGGTTTCCTTCTCTTTCGGAGAGGCTTGGATAAATACGGTTTGATCGGTGCGGTTCTGGCCATTGCCGGCGTTGGTATTCTTTCCGTAGAATTGAACGGAGCTTTTAATACCGGAGATGTCTTGACTTTACTGTGTGCGGTTTGCTTTGCTTTTCATATCTTCTTTACGGCAGAATTCGTCAAGAAGCACTCGCCGATCGGACTGACGATCGTGCAGATGTTTACAGCATTCTTACTATCTATACTAGTCATCTTGTTTCGTGGAGAATCGCTTCATTTCGATCTCGATGGCAGAGGTTTGCTGGCAGCGTCCTATTTAGGTATATTCAGCACGACGGTCGCTTTTCTGGTACAGACCCTCGCGCAGAAATATACGACCGAGACCAAAGCAGCGATCATATTGTCGACGGAGGCGCTGTTTGGCACTCTGTTCTCGGTGTTAATCTTGCATGAGCAGCTTACGATACGTATCATTATCGGTAGCATATTGATTTTGGCAGCGGTGATTACAGCAGAGACGAAACTGGCTTTTTTACAAAATAAGATGAGTAGGCGGTATAATGGCAACGATTAAAGATATTGCGGATATAGCCAATGTCTCGATTGCGACAGTGTCGCGGGTATTGAATTATGATGAGACGTTGAATGTGACCGATGAGACGAGACAGCGGGTCTTTGAGGCTGCTGAGCAGCTATCCTATCAGGCGCCGAGTCGCAAGAAGCGTAAGCGGAGATTCAAGATCGGGCTCTATTATTCTTATTCTCTGGAAGAAGAATTGGATGATACCTATTATCTCTCGATTCGTGTTGCATTGGAGAAGAAGCTAGAGCAAGAAGGCCATAAAATATACCGTATTCGCAGCAGCGACCAGCCCGAACGGCTGCGGACGATCGATGGAATAATATGTCTCGGTTTCTTCGTTAGAGAAGACATCGAGCGCATTTCAGGCTTTCAGAAGCCGGTAGTCTTTATCGATTCATCTCCGGATCCGGACCGATTCGATTCGGTTGTCATCGATTTTCATAAGGCGACGCGCAAAGCGCTTGATTATTTGCTGGAGCTTGGGCATACGAAGATTGGCTTTATCGGCGGTGTCGATACGGATAAATCGGGCAATCATTACTATGATCTACGGCAGGAAGTGTTCGAGAAGTACTTAAAGAGCAAGGACCTCTATCATGAGGAATATATAAAGATCGGTGGCTATAATCCGAAGGATGGCTATCTGCTGCTGAAGCAGTTGCTAGAGCTCAAGGAGAAACCGACAGCCGTATTCGTCGCGAATGATACGATCGCAGTTGGTCTCTACAAAGCCTGCTCCGAGCTAGGCTATCGCATTCCAGAGGATATAAGCATTATCGGATTCAACGATATCTCGGCCGCACAGTTTATGGTCCCGCCTCTGACCACGATTCGTTTGAATACGGAGTTTATGGGCGAGACGGCTGTATCGCTGATGCAAGACCGCTTGAATAGCGCCAGAGAGATTTGTCTGCAGATCACGATCCCGACGAAGCTGATCATACGCGAGAGCGCTATTGACGTGAGATGAACAGCGGAGTGTGGCGGGATGTAGTGTTCTGCTAGTAGTGAGTCATATTTGATGAAGATTTCTGAAAATGTTGTAGCTCATAGCTGGAACCGTTTTTATAGGGTTGCACCATTCGTAGTAATTTGCTGCGATGGGGCAGCCTTTTCTGTTTTCTAATAACCTAACCTAGCCTAAAGTCTAGCTTCAGATACCACCTAAGACGGTTATGCCACGCAAATGAGCCGGATATAATAGATTTATAAACTCAGAGCGTGACTTATGAACTCAAAGGAGTGTTTGAATGATGAAGGCAACAGAAGCGACTGCCACGGCGCGGTCAGGCAAGGTGAATTGGGCGTTGTTTAATCCGAAAACCTATGCAACGATCCTCTATTTACTGATATCTCTCCCGTTAGGGATTATCTATTTTACAGTAGCGATAACAGGAATTGCACTATCAGTTGGTCTAACCCCCGTATTTATCGGAATACCGCTATTTTTTGGAGTAGCTAAGCTGTTGAATGGGATGGTGAAGTTTGAACAAAACATGATTAGACAAATTTTAGGTTTGCCTACCCCTCCTGTTTCGAATACTCACAATCAACAGTCTGAGGCTGGGCAGAACTGGTTGAAACGAATGATCAAGGATTTTGACGGGGGGCTATTCACTCGTAACCTGCTGCTCGTATTCCTGAGATTTGTAACAGGCATTGTCTTCTTTATTATTATGATAACGGCGATTTCACTAGGACTAGGACTTATTGCTCTTCCAGTCGTGCATATTATTTTGATGAATGAAATGCAGCTCGATATTTTAGAGAATAGCCTATTTAGCTATTTTCACATTGATTGGACCTATAATCAGCAATATATGCTGTACGTAGGGGTTGGCCTTGTACTTTTTTGGGTCGCGCTTCGCATCGTGAATGGGCTCATGCAAGTTCAGCGCAGAATCATGTATGTGGATGAGCCCTATCAGCAGCCGTCAGTGCCAATGGAAACGATGGTTCAGCCACAATATTATGACTACCCCGAGGATCCGTCTACTCAAGCGATGATACAGCCAGCCTACAGAGAGCTTTAAAAGCTCTCTTTTTTTATCTTCTATTTGATGCGTATTGATGCGTGGTTTATTTGGACAACTGAAGAGCTTTGTGAAATTCGTCGGAGACCAGGGAGCGCAATTCGGTGGCAAACGTTCCCCTGTTTTCTAAGGAAACTAGGGAACGCTATTTGTCGTCCAAGCGCCTCCCCAAATTCTAAGGAAACTGGGTAACGCGATTTGCCCCCAAACCTCCTTCCAAAAATTCTAACGAAACATGGTATCGTTATTGAGTCATTTTATCGTCAAATTCGGCTTATTTCTCCCAAATAACGATTCACAGTTTCCTTAGAATCTTATAAGCCCTTATTTTCAGTCTAATAGCGTGTCGTAGTTTCGTTAGACAAACATCAAGTCAATTAGATTAAAGGTCAGAAAAGGTCAAACTCAACATGTTAAGGTAAATCCTTACGTAAATTCAATGAATTTTCCTGATTTTGAGCTAATTTGCGGCTTATTTACTTTTGTCACTTAGTAGGTGGGGGCATATAATATAAGTGTAAGGTCAAACAAGGTCAAAGAAAGGGGAAATGATATGATGTTTGATTTGATTCCTTTTGGAAAACGCAGAGAAGATGCGTTCGGTCAGTTGGTGAAATCCTTCAATGATATGTTCGATGACGACTGGTTTACGCCGTTCAAAGGCTCGGGACTCTCATTTAAGACGGATATCCGTGAGACAGACCAGGCCTATCTGGTTGAGGCGGAGCTGCCCGGCTTTCAGAAAGATGATATCGAAATTAACTATGCAGCCCCTTACTTAACGATCAAAGCTGTACGCAAGGAAGAGAATAAAGTAGAAAATACAGACCAGCAAATTGTACGTCGAGAGCGTCATTTTGGAGAATATGTTCGTCGATTCTATGTTCAAGACATTGATGATAGCAGAATTACAGCGACGTTGAAGGATGGAGTGCTTAAGCTCGAGGTACCTAAGCAAGCGAACTCTGGTACTAGACGGATTCAGATTCGGGACGACAGAGATATTTGATGTAAAATATTGAATATTGCGGCATGAAACTGCATAGCTTACAACGGCCCTTTCCATATTGATTATGGGAGGGGCTTTTATTTGGTAGCTAGGTGCTTTAAGACGCTATTTAGCTTTAACATTATAAAATTAAGTGTATAATAGATACAGAATAGTACAGATTCGGATTGGGGGTATAACAGTTGGAAGTGCATGAAGAAGGAATTACAAAGCACGAGCAACTGCTTCAATATATTGAAGGACTGAAGATTGGAACGAAGATATCCGTGCGTAAATTGGCCAAGACGATGACCGTGAGCGAGGGTACGGCTTACCGGGCGCTGAAAGAAGCGGAAAACCTGGGTATCGTCATTACCAAAGAGCGTATCGGTACAGTTCGTGTTGAGAAGAAGCCGCGGAATCTATCCGATCAATTGAGCTTTGAAGATGTGGTGGAAATCGTAGAGGGTCATGTGCTTGGCGGGGCTGATGGGCTAGGCAAAACTTTGCACAAGTATGTGATCGGAGCTATGAAGATCGATGCAATGGCGCGTTATATTGATGCGGGTAGTCTGCTGATTGTCGGGAACCGTGAGGATTCCCATTCCTTGGCTCTGCAGCAGGGCTCTGGCGTACTCATTACCGGCGGGTTCGGGACAAGCCGTGAAGTGAAAAATTTGGCGGACTCCCTGCAGCTGCCGATTATTTCTTCGCGTCATGATACGTTCACGGTAGCATCGATGATTAACCGCGCCTTATTTGACCGCTTGATTAAGAAGAAGATTATGCTCGTTGAGGATATTGTGGCCAGGAAGCCACGGGTAAGTATGCTGAAGCTGACGAGTACGATCGCTGATTTTGACGAACTATCGATTGAGACGGGGGCACAGCATTTTCCGGTTGTCGATGAATGGAATCGGGTCATTGGCATCATTAGCCGCAAGGACATTGAGGAGCTTAGAGGTGATCAGAGCATTGAGAAATGCTTAAGCCGCCATCCGATTACGGTAGGGATGCAGACCACGCTCGCTTCAGCCGCACAGATTATGGTGTGGGAAGGGATTGACTTCCTGCCGGTTGTGGACCGCAATCGCAAGCTAGTCTCCTCAGTCACACGTAGAGAGGTACTTCAGGCAATGCGAGATGCTCAGAACCAGCCGCAGATGGGCGAGACATTTGAACATTTGATGTGGAACGGGTTCGCCGAAGAGCGTGATCAGGATGGCAGGTTGTTCTTCCATGGTATGATCACGCCGCAGATGGCTACTCACTTAGGAACGATCTCTAACGGCGTGCTCAGCTCATTAATGACGCAGGCGGCCTTGACCTTTGCCAAGGATATCAGCGGGGCCGATTATGTCATAGATAATTTATCAACCTACTTCATTCGACCTGTCCAAATTGAGAATCCGGTCGTCATCACTCCGGTCATTCTGGAGATGAGCCGCAGGGCATGTAAATTGGAGATGCTGATGAAATATCAGGACAATATTGTCGCCAAGGCGATGTTGACCTTGCAATCTATCGACCATGCATAGAAGCATAGTCCCTGGACTCTTCTAATCCGCTCTTTGTCTGGAGAAGATTCCATAGTTACGGAAGCCGGCAAAAATATTAAATGCCCCCAGTACCATAAAAACAGCGCCTACAACAACGCGCACAGTCGAACCGGTGAACATGAACATTTGAATGATGGCCAGGAACAGTAGCATGAAGCCCATGCTGATATTGCTCTTGGCCTGTGTGATGCCGCGTTTGTGGTTGTCGGTAGAGCGGCGCGCCTTCAGGCTGAATATAATCGAGCATATGCTGGATATGAACAAGCCGGCATACACCACATACAGAATGCCATCGACCATATAAGTTGGACAGCTCCTTTTCACAATAGAATACTACCAAAAAAATTATGTACAGGGTGATTTATATCATTGTAACATGAAAAATCAACTTCGCACATATGGCCGCATATCGACCCAAATCTGTAGTACGCCTTCACTCACCAACATCGTCTTGATCTGAATACTATAATCCTTGTCGCGGACGGAATATATTTTTCGGTTAAGCAGTGTACGGGCCATTTTGGCATCGGAATCGATATCGAAGATGTTCCTGCCGCGCAACACTTCGAGCTCATCCTGTAGCGTCTGCACGACTTCCTTAACGGCGAGGGAATCTAGCGGAGGGTCTCTTTCTTCTACCGTTACCTTAATCTCCTTGACAACGGTGGAGCGATTTCGATATTTTCGCAGCGTCTTATTGTCTTCTTCCAATTGATAGAGCTTGATCTGCAGGTCTTTGTTCTCGATCCATAGCTGGTTATAGCTCGCCTGAAAGACCATATTGTAGGCAATGCTGCCGATGACTATGCCTAGCAGGAACACGCCGACAAACTGCATAAAGCGCTTGAAGCCCTGAAGACTGGGTCCCTTCATCCCCTGCCGCCCCCGCACATCCAGCGCACGATTTCTGCTCCGATATGAGCTCCTAGAAATGCGAACATTAGATATAGAATCTGCTTAATTGCCGGAGAGATGTTGCCGTCAAAGAAATTACTTTCGATTACCCGCATCGGATCGATCGTTCCGCCTACTGCAGCAGCCAGCGCCCAGATCTTGATGCGACCGGCGATCTCGAGCATGCTCTGAGTCGGCGGCTGGAATGCCATGACCGCCCCGATTCCTCCAATCAGCGCTCCTCCGAGCACGATTCCGAATGCCACGAAGAAGTCGATAATAGCTTTTGTAAGAAAAGTACTCATCTTTCCGTCAGCTCTCCTTTCGCCAGATGGCTCGTTCAGGTATTAATCTTATGTAAAGCGTGAATGGTCCCTTGTCCCTCGTTACTCTCATTCTATGGGCGCAGCCTATGGATGTATGATAAAATCTTTTATTAAAGAGACAGTTTTATAGAGGTAGTTCAAAAGTCCGCTTTTGATAAGAAAACCGATCGATGCCAATTCAAGGATAAGCGACGGCGATTCAGCGGTAGGTTTTCTTGCGATATAGAATTTCATCAGCGTAGCAAGATAACGAATAAATTCTATATATTAACACGAAGTAACACTGAGAGCTTATACGACGTCGAATATTGAATTGTTCGAAACTTCACTTATAAATAGATAAGATTAGTCTTATAGTACGGATTTGACATGGAAAGGAAGGAAACGCATGGACAGCTTTGTTCACCTGCATGTACACAGCGAATATAGCTTGCTGGACGGTGCCGCCCGGCTTGAGGATCTGGTTAAGAGAGCCGCCGGCTTCGGCATGAAGGCGCTGGCGCTGACCGACCACGGAGTGATGTACGGTGCGGTTCCTTTTTATAAATTGTGCAAGGCAAATGGAATCAAGCCGATTATCGGGTGTGAGATGTACTTTACTGCCGGGTCGCGTAAGGAGCGGGGCAGCCGCAAGGATCAGCCGATCCATCATCTGATTCTGCTTGCTAAGAATCTGCAGGGGTATCAGAACCTGATGCGCATGTGCTCGATTGCGCAGCTTGAAGGATTCCATTACAAACCGCGTATCGATTGGGAGGTTCTGGAGCGCCATGCTGAGGGGCTTGTCTGCTTAAGCGCATGTCTTGGCGGAGAAGTGCCGCAGCATCTGTTGCATGGCCGCTATGAGGAAGCGAAGCGGGCCGCTCTGCGCTATAAGGCGGCGTTCGGTGGGGACTTCTATCTTGAGCTGCAGGATCACAGCATCCCGGAGCAGAAGAAGGTGAATCCGCAGCTCATTCAGCTTGCTGAAGAGACGGGAATTGCTCTTGTAGCGACCAATGATGTTCACTACCTGGAGCAGGACGATGCCGAGGTCCAGGATGTGCTAATCTGTATTGGCACGGGCAAGAGCGTAGAGGACGAGGATCGCCTGAAAATGAATACGAACCAGCTCTACCTGAAGGATGGGGCTCAAATGGCTACGCTGTTCCCGCATGTGCCGGAAGCAATTCGCAATACATCGATTATCGCTGAGAAATGCGATTTGGAGCTGGAATTTGGCAAGCATATTCTCCCGGCCTACCGTCCGATTCCCGAGGGGATGGATGCGGCGTCTTATTTAGAGACCCTCTGTCAACAAGGTCTTGCCGAGCGTTATGGCGGTTTGCCGGAGTGGCAGAGCGATGAGGCCCAGGCTTCGCTACAGAAACGGCTCAAGTATGAGCTGGGTGTTATCGCGAATATGGGATTCTCTGATTATTTTCTAATTGTATGGGATTTCATCGCTTTCGCTCATCGCCATGGCATCGCCACGGGTCCGGGCCGGGGTTCCTCTGCAGGCAGTATCGTTGCTTATGTGCTGCATATTACGAATGTAGATCCGATGAAATATAATCTTCTGTTCGAACGCTTCCTCAATCCGGAGCGGGTGACGATGCCGGATATCGATATTGACTTCAGCGATTTGCGCCGGGATGAAGTCATTGCTTATGTATCGGATAAATATGGTTCTGAGCATGTTGCTCAGATTATTACCTTCGGTACAATGGCAGCGCGGGCGGCTGTGCGCGACGTAGGAAGGGCGCTGGGCGTTCCTTTCGGCGAGGTCGATAAGGTAGCTAAGCTCATTCCCGGCAACCTGGGGATGACGATTGAACGCGCGATGAAGGAGAGTCCGGATTTGAAGGGGTTGTATGACTCACAGCCGCGTATTCACGGACTCCTCGATATGGCGATGAAGGTAGAGGGGATGCCAAGGCACGCTTCGACTCATGCGGCAGGCGTAGTCATCTCCCGCGATCCGCTGACAGACGCAGTTCCACTGCAGACGGGTAGCGAAGGTACGGCGCTGACGCAATATTCAATGGAGAATCTCGAAGCGATCGGTTTGCTGAAGATGGACTTCCTCGGTTTGCGTACGCTGTCGATCATCGAACGCTGCATGAAGTGGATCACGGAGGAGAGCGGAGATGTGCCGGATTTTCGTATCATTCCCGATGATGATCACAAGACCTATGAGATGTTAGGCCGTGGTGAGACGACTGGAGTATTCCAGCTTGAGTCGGCGGGCATGCGCCGCGTGCTGCGTGATTTGAAGCCGTCGCAGTTCGAGGATGTTATCTCTGTTCTGGCCCTGTATCGTCCAGGTCCGATGGAGTTTATTCCAAATTATATTTCCTCAAAGCACGGTTTGAGTGAGGTTCATTACCCGCATCCGGATCTGGAGCCAATTCTGAAGGATACGTACGGCATCATTGTCTATCAGGAGCAGATCATGCAGATCGCATCAAGGATGGCTGGATTCTCGCTAGGTGAAGCGGATTTGCTGCGCCGTGCCGTGTCGAAGAAGAAGCGCGAGGTACTGGATGAGCAGCGCGGCCATTTTGTGGCCGGGAGCAAGGCCCAGGGTTATAAGGAGACGGATGCGAACGCGGTCTATGATATGATCGTCCGTTTCGCGGATTATGGCTTCCCGCGGGCGCATGCCGCGGCGTACGGAGTGCTCGCTTTTCAGACGGCTTATTTGAAGGCGCATTATCCTGTGCATTTCATGGCCTCCATGCTAACGGCTGTCATGGGCAGCCACCGCAAGGTTGCCGAATATATTGTTGAGTGCCGCCGGATGGGCATCGTTGTATTGCCACCGGATGTGAATGAGAGCGGGGTGTTATTCACGCCTCGAGTGAACGGTACGAGCAAGACTGGAACGGTAGTCGATTCTGAGATTATCAACATTGGGACGGATAGGCCGATGAATTCAGGTTCCGATTCCAATTCGGGATCAAATTCGGAATCAGGAGAGCCTTATGGGGTCATTCGCTTTGGTCTGGCCGCAATTAAGAATGTAGGAACCCAGGCGATGGAGAGTATTCTGAAGGAGCGGCAGGAGCGGCCTTTTGATAGTCTGCTTGATTTCTGCCGTCGCGTCGATCTGCGCGTCTGCAACAAGCGGGTTATCGAGTCGCTGATTCAGGGCGGAGCGTTTGATTCCTTACCTGGACATCGCGCTCAATTGCTGGCGATGCTGGATGAAACGGTGGAAGCGGCGACGAAGTGGCGTAAGGAACGAGATGACCTTCAGATCCAATTGTTTGATTTCATTGAGACGCCAAACTGGGATATCGAGTATCCTGAGATTCCTATGTTTTCAGTAGGGCAACAGCTTGAACTGGAGCGTGAGTTGCTCGGATTATACTTATCCGGCCATCCGCTGGATGATTATGATGAGCTGATGGATGAAGACGGTATCGATCGGCTGATGGATTTGGCTGAGGCGGTGGATGAGAGCGAGACGGTTGTGGCGGGGATGGTTGTCTCGCTGAAGACGATCATGACCAAGCAAGGCAAGCCAATGGCCTTCATAGAACTGGAAGACCAGATCGAGCGCTGCGAGGTTGTCTTGTTCCCGAACGTGTGGCGCCGCTGCGCGCCGCACGTAACGAAGGGGGCGCTGCTCGCACTGCGCGCTACGGTCCAGCAGCAAGACGAAGGCTTCAAGCTGCTGGCCGATGAGGTGGCGCCGCTGAGCGCGCAGAGCCTCACCGCGCTACGGCGCGGGCTTGGCCGCCGGCGCAGCACGGCGCAGGCAGGCGCTGGCGCCAGCCGCGCTGGAAGCGGCGGGACCGCAGGCGCGAGCGCCGCGGTGGGCGCCGCGAACACGCCTGTACGCGGCAGCGGCGCTAGTGAGCCGCAGTCGGTTCCGGCAGGCGCAGCGGCGCAAGCGGGCGCTGGCCCCGGCGGCGTGGAAGCCGGGGCCAGCGGCAAACCGGGAACGTTGGATACGATGGTATCCGATGCTTCCGGTGCAGGCAGCCCTGCGGATGCTGCCAGTGCGGCGGAGCCGCTCCCCCGTGGCCATGCCAACGGGGGGCAAGCCGCCGCAGGCGG
>NZ_BAAACX010000007.1:629833-630238 GCF_039521865.1 Paenibacillus motobuensis
TCAGTGAAGGATCGTACCTATGGCGAGAGCGGAAGACGGCTGAACAGCGCGTCTTCATCAAGATCACGGCGGCGGCGGAGAACGCCGGCCTGCTTGTGCAGCTGAAGCAGCTGCTCCAGCTGCATCCTGGCCCACTGGCCACGGTGCTGTTCTACGAGAGCACCGGCAAGCTGCTCGCGCTTTCAGATCGCTACAGCATCAAGCCATCGCCTGATTTGCTCCGCGAGATGGAGCAAATGCTAGGGCAGGATACTGTGAAGATCAGATAACCTCACAGTATCCCGATAACAGCAATATCAACTCGCTACTCGGTTATAAATAAGAGAAAAACTGCAATAACGGTTCGGCCCCTTAAATCTGGAGTCTGACCCGAGTAAAATACTGTATTCGCAGTCTAACGCTATA